>JAWLCZ010000096.1:0-15725 GCA_041686835.1 Paenibacillaceae bacterium
AAACCTCACGTACGGTTTGATGAGGAGGGGCTGGCAGTCCCAGCCCTTTACTCTACCATAAACCGGTCAAATCGTCATCTTCGCCCGTTTTGACCCCAATAAGTTGCATTTTTTGCAACATAAACGGACGAACAGCAAGTACAGAGCATTTCAATTGCATTTTGTACACGATATCCTCTCTCACAAGGTAGCAGCCGTTGAAACCGTCCCATTCCATCATCGCCGGCCGGTTAAGGAATGTATGGGCTTCTTCATCCCATTGTCCGGAGATTTCCCGCACTATCCGGATATTTCCCTACTATGAAGCAACAAGGAATGGGGTATTGCATGGAACACGAATTCAAGTGTCGTTGGACTCATGCGTCCCGCCCCGCTCCCGTGCTCGGCTTGAACATAGGTTTTTTAACCTGGCGGTGATCTTCAACCTGGCGGTCATCTTCCGCCAGGTTTTTCTTATCCGAAGCATGAATTCGGAGGGTTCTGCAGAAAATACCTATAGTTCGTTCCTTGCGGAGAAAGGGGAGCTTTTTATGGACAACGCAGACAAACGGGAATTCGAACATAACTCGAGGAAGAAACAGCTTCCGATCGCCGAAAACGAGGATGTGGAATTTTCTCCGGAAATGGCCGACGCCGACGACTTGGAGGCGCTGGAAAGAGCGCAAGAAGCGGACGATCGGCAGCAAAACGGTTAGGAGGCGAAACAGATGGCGGAGAAAAACATTCTTGCTTATTTTCATTCTCCCGAAGAAGCGGAAGGGGTCGCGAAAAAACTGCAGGCGCTGCGCGCCATCGATGTGTCCGTCGACCGGTTCGGCCGGTATCCCGGCGACGGAATCGATGTGATCAACAACCCGATTACGGGCAACATCTCCGGATTGGGCAGCTTGACGCTGAGCGGCGATTTTGACAGCCAGGGCGCTTCCATTCTCGCCGCCGCCGATCCGGGCGCCAGCGGAATGAGCCATGGCGGTCAAGGCGGACCGACCGGACGCGATATTTTGCTCACCGCAGTTGTTGACGAACAGATGTATGAAAAAGCGCTTCAGGTCGTAAAAGAAGCGGGAGGGTTGGTTTGAATGCGCCCGGGGAGGAAGGTCCGATGAATCGTACGAACATCGTCGCTCAGTTTCACAGCGAAGACGAAGCGGTTGCCGTAGTTCCGCAATTGCGCATTATCGGCGTGCGGGACATCGTCATTGAACGGCTCGGCAACAATGAGGATGAAGGATTGGGTGTTTTTCCGAATTTCGTTACGGCTCTCAATGTGGGATCGGTCAATATTCCGGCCATTACGAATAATGTCGTTCCCAGCGCGGGCGTATTGGCGGCAGCCGCCGACCGTCCGGAAGGCAGAGACGCGATTTTGACCGGCGTTGTTGAGCATGAGGAAGATTACGAGAAGGCGGCGAAGGCGATTCGCAAGGCCGGAGGAGTTATAGAAGACGGACAAGCCGAACGGTGAACTCGTTCGGCTCCCTTTGAACATGGAGCCGCCGGTTGCGGCTATGGTCCGCCTGATGTGCAACCCCACCCGCAGAGGCTGCGGCTTCCGGGCTAATCTTCCCGCGCCGGGACGGCCCAATCCGAACGGAAACCGGCGGCAATGCCTGGCTTCCATGCGCCAGATTGCGTCCGGCACAACCGGACCGGCGCCGTGGGAGCTTTTTTGTGCTGGCCGCAAGTATGTAGTAAAATAGGAGGGGATTCACGGAATTTGAGGAGGTGGCGCCGTGCGCTGGCACGAAATTACCATACATACGACGGAAGAAGCGGTCGAGATGATCTCCAATTTTTTTCATGAAATGGGAGCGGGAGGCGTTTCGATCGAAGAATCCGGGACACTGAACAAACAGAGGGACACCTCTCTCGGGCAGTGGTATGAACTGCCTTTAAACGATATTCCGGAAGGGGAAGCGGTCATTAAAGCCTATTTTGCCGAACCGGCTAATATCGACATGTTGGTGGACAGGCTGAAAACTTCGGTGCAGAGCTTGGTGCCGCTCGGCATCGATATCGGCCGGGCGGACGTCGAAGTGAACGAAGTGCGGGAAGAAGATTGGGCGAATGCGTGGAAGCAATATTACAAACCGGTCCGTATTTCCGATCGCATTACGGTAAAACCGACATGGGAGACGTATGAGCCGTCGGAACGGGAAATCGTCATCGAGCTCGATCCCGGCATGGCTTTCGGAACCGGGACGCATCCGACGACAGCCTTATGTTTGCGCACGCTGGAGCATGTCATCCGCGGCGGGGAAGACGTCATAGATGTAGGGACAGGCTCCGGCATTCTGGCGATCGCCGCGGCCCGGCTCCGCGCAAGACGCGTCCTGGCGCTGGATCTCGATCCGGTTGCAGTTTCCAGCGCACGGGAGAATGTGCGGATTAACGGTCTGGAGGAGCGGGTTGCCGTGGAGCAGAGCGATCTGCTGCAGGCGCTGCGCACGAACGATCCGGATCGTTTCGGGGTGAGGTTTCCCGTACGGATTGTCGTAGCCAACATTTTAGCGGAAATCATTATGCGTTTTGTCGACGATGTATACGAGGTGCTGGAACCGGGCGGGTATTATATCGCGTCGGGAATCATCCGCAGTAAAGAAGCGGATGTCGAGAAGACTCTGAAGGCGGCACGCTTCCATATTGTCAACAAGCATTATGAAGGCGATTGGCTCGCGTTCGTCGCCGAAAAACGGTAGGTGCCGCCCATGGATTCGTTTCAATTCTTGCGTTATCCGCTGGAGGAACTGCCGTTCGTATTTCTTGCGCTGCTGGTTGCTTTTACGATTCACGAGTTCGCTCACGCCTATTTTGCCTATCAATTCGGCGATCCGACGGCAAAAGAACAAGGCAGGGTGTCGCTCAATCCGATGGTTCATCTCGACATCGTCGGCACGCTGCTTATTTTTATCGCCGGATTCGGGTGGGCGAAGCCTGTCCCGGTCAACCGCAACCGGTTCAAATATCCGCGGCTGATGGGGGTTATTGTGTCCGCCGTCGGGCCGCTCAGCAATTTGGTCATCGCTTTTATCGGCATGATCGCCGCGTTCCTGCTCGGCCGCGCCGGTCTGCTCGACACGGCTTCCGCGGGCGTGTATGAGGCGGTGAAACTGTTTTTTCACTATTTAATCGGCTTGAATGTGCTGTTGTTTATCTTTAATCTGATTCCGCTGCCGCCGCTCGACGGTTACCGAATCGTCGAAGACGTGGCGCCGCATCGCGTCCGTCTTCAGCTGCAGCAGTACGAGCAGTGGGGGATGTACATTTTCTTGCTTCTCGTGTTTATTCCGCCGCTGTTCCGGGTGACGCTCGCGCCGATATTCGCTTTAAGCGACAATGTGTTGGCGGCGATGCACGGGCTTCTGCAGTTCCTGTTCGGTCAGGCATGACGATGCACAACCTGATTTCAACATCGGTGGAGTGCAGTTCCTTTCAAGGAGTTCATCGAAAATGAATCCGCCGGACAGGCGCCTGTGCGGTTCGGCAGGGAATTGCTAGCAGGAGTAGCTTTTCCTCCGCAAAAGTTGTATGATGTAATTTGGACGTTTTGCCGTCCTGCGACTGAGTTTATTTTTCCAAAGGCAGAGAACGTTATGCAGCGATATTTTATTCCCAAAGAGCACTTTCTCGATACGACCGTCCGGGTTACGGGGGATGACGCCCATCACCTGACTCATGTGATGCGCGCCCGGATTGGCGACCGGATTATATGCAGCGACGGGTCGGGCCGGGAGGCGATCGCCCAAGTGACGGAAATGGACAAGGGAATGGTCGTTGCTTCAATCATAGAGCATGTGGAGCCCGCCAACGAACCGCGGATCGACGTATGGATCGCGCAAAGCTTGCCGAAGGGCGACAAAATGGATGCGGTCATCCAAAAATGCACCGAAATCGGCGCCGCCCGCTTCATCCCGTTTGTGTCGGAACGGACCGTCGTCCGGTACGACGCCAAAAAAGAGGAAAAACGCGTGGAAAGGTGGCATAAAATCGCCAAAGAGGCCGCCGAGCAGGCGCACCGCAGCCGCATTCCCGTCGTCGAGGCTCCTTTCGATTGGGAACGTCTCTTGCACATCGCTTCCTGGGCGGATGCCGCGTTCATTTTGTACGAGAAAGAGAACGGGCTGATGTTCAGGGACGCTTTGCGCGGTTTATTTGACGATGCCGCTCCCGGCGGGCGGACAGCGAAGCGGAATGTGCTGATCGTCATCGGACCGGAGGGCGGTTTTTCGGAACGGGAGATTAAGGAAGCCGAGGAGGCCGGCCTTAAGCCGGTCAGCCTGGGCAAACGGATTTTGCGTACGGAAACGGCCGCCATGGTCGGGTTGACGTGCATCTTATACGAATTCGGAGAGATGGGAGGTTGAACGTATGCCGACGGTAGCTTTTTACACGCTTGGCTGCAAAGTGAATTTTTACGATACGGAAGCGATCTGGCAGCTGTTTAAAAAAGAAGGTTACGAACAGGTCGATTTCGAACAGACCGCCGACGTTTATGTCATAAACACGTGCACCGTCACGAACACCGGAGACAAAAAGAGCCGGCAGATCATCCGCCGCGCCATCCGCCGCAATCCCGACGCCGTCGTCGCCGTTACCGGATGCTACGCGCAAACGTCGCCGGCGGAAATTATGGCGATTCCCGGCGTCGATCTCGTGATCGGCACGCAGGATCGCGACAAAATCATCAGCTACGTCAAACGGTTTCAACAAGAACGCCAACCGATCAACGCCGTGCGCAACATTATGAAGACGCGCGAGTTTGAAGAGCTTGACGTGCCGGATTTTGCCGATCGGACGCGCGCTTTCTTGAAAATACAGGAAGGCTGCAACAATTTCTGCACGTTCTGCATCATCCCGTGGTCGCGCGGCTTAATGCGCAGCCGGAAGCCGGAAAGCGTCCTGAAGCAGGCGAGAATGCTCGTCGAAGCGGGATATAAGGAAATCGTGCTGACCGGCATCCATACGGGCGGATACGGCGAAGATTTCGAAGATTACAGTCTCGCCGATCTGTTGTGGGATCTCGATAAGGTGGAAGGCTTGAAGCGTATACGCATCAGCTCCATCGAGGCGAGCCAAATCAACGATCGCGTCATTGAGGTGCTGAACGGATCGGATAAAATGTGCCGCCATCTGCACATCCCGCTGCAGGCCGGGGACGATGCCGTGTTGAAACGGATGCGCAGGAAGTACACGACGGACGAGTACGCCCGTAAAATCGAAATCATCCGCAAGGCGATGCCCGGTGTGGCGATTACGACGGACGTCATCGTCGGTTTTCCCGGCGAGACGGAACAAATGTTTATGAACGGGTACCGGTTTATGGAACAGATGCAGTTTGCCGAGATGCACGTCTTTCCTTATTCGAAACGGACCGGAACTCCGGCGGCGAGAATGGAGGATCAGGTGGACGAGGAGGAGAAAAACCGCCGCGTGCACGAACTCATCGATCTTTCCGAAGCGATGCAGCTTGCTTACGCGAAACCTTTTGTCGGCCATGTGCTGGAGGTCATTCCGGAGCGGACTTATAAAGGCAAGCCCGGCAGCGGCCTTCTGATGGGGTACTCCGACAATTACCTGCAGGTTGTGTTTCCCGGATCGGAACAGCTCATCGGCGAAGTTTGTCAAGTGAAACTGACGGAAGCCGGCGTCAATGAATGCCAGGGACGGCTTGTGGGCGTACCGCAGCCGGAGCAGGCGATCAGCGTCTGAATTGCGCGCGCCGTCTTAAATCGATTCTGCAAGGATTTCACTCCGCGGTCGGGGTGAGGTCTTTTTATTTACCGCAACCCGGCCGCCATGATCACATTCGACAAGGGGGAAAGCATAATGAAAGAAATATCCGCGGGAGGCGTCGTGTACCGCAAGAAAGGACGCGTGCTCGAAATTCAGCTCATTCAGGACCGGTACGGCAAAATCACTCTGCCCAAAGGAAAAATGGAACCGGGGGAAACAATCGAACAAACCGCTTTGCGAGAAATTGAAGAGGAGACGGGAATTCGAGGGCGTATCGTCGAACCGCTGCAAACGATCGGATACCAGTTTGCCTTGCCCGATTCCGGTATCGTCGACAAAGAGGTGCACTATTTTCTGGTGGAGGCTCTTGGGGGCGTGCTGCAAGCGCAGCTTGAGGAAATACGCGGCGTCGAATGGTTTCATCCGCTTGAAGCATGGAGAATGCAGCTGCAGTCGGGATACGACAATAACGACGCCGTTCTTCGGTTGGCATTGAAAAAGTTGGGTGTCGAGGTGGAAGCGAGATGAGCGGCGATGTTTCCGGCCGCCGTTCTTTCGATTTGCGTCGCTTGGCTTCCTGTATCGACCATACCTACTTGAAGCCGGATGCGGACAGCCGGACGATCCGGAATTTGTGCCAGGAAGCGGTGCAATACGGCTTTTACAGCGTATGCGTGAACGGCGGTTGGGTGCCGTTCTGTGTCCGCGAACTTGCGGGTTCGAACGTCCGGGTGAGCGCCGTGTGCGGTTTTCCGCTCGGTGCGGCCGCAAGCGAAGTCAAGGCGTATGAAGCCGCCTTGGCCGCAGAACAAGGCGCTTCCGAAATCGACATGGTGCTGCCGGTGGGCCCGCTGTTGGAAGGCGATTTCGCTTACGTTCTGTCGGACATTCGCCAAGTAACGGAAGCGGTCAAAGGAAAGGCGATCGTGAAAGTGATTCTGGAGACGGGGCTGTTGAACGACGAACAGAAGCGAATCGGGTGCCGTTTGGCCGAAGAAGCGGGGGCGCATTTTGTGAAAACGTCGACCGGCTTCGGTCCAGGCGGAGCGACAACATCTGATGTGCGGCTCATGCGGGAGAGCGTATCCGCGCATATCGGAGTCAAGGCGTCGGGCGGAATCCGGGATTTGCCGACGGCTCTGGCGATGATTGAAGCGGGAGCAACCCGCCTGGGGACCAGCTCGGGAGTGAGCATTATGCAGGGAGCCGCCGGAGCGGATACGTATTGACCCGGTTCTTCCGGGCTTGTCATAACACTGCCGATGCGACGCAAGCTTTGCGCCAAGTTCGAAAATTTCATGCCGAACGCAGGCGAGCCTGCCATTCCGGGGAGCGGCTGCCGTTTGCGGACATGGCTTTCTCTTGCGGTGCGGGGTTATGTCCGCTTTTTGTTCAAGATTGGCAAATAACATAGCGGCAGCACCAACAGGGAACAAGCGATATTGAACAGCGTCTGCGCATGCGCAAGCTGGCCGGAAGGGCTGGAGCCGATCAGTGCGGACGCTTCGCGCAGAAGCGGAATGAGCGGAAAAAACAGCGCCGTTCCGAACACATTGAGCATAATATGAAACCACGCTACATATTGTCCGTATTTGCTGCTTCCGATTCCCGCTATGAACGCCGTCACGCAAGTGCCGACATTGGCTCCGAGTATAATCGCAATGCCTAAATCGACGGAAATCGCCTCCACCGAAGCGAGTCCCATCGTCATCGCAATCGCAGCCGCGCTGCTGTGGATCACCGCCGTTACCGCCGCACCGGCAACGACACCCCAAAACAAGCTGCGCTGCGACTGCTCGACAAACCAGGCAAACAGTCCGCGGGATTGCAGGGCCGGTACAATCGACTTCATTACCTCGATACCGAGCAGCACACAGGAAAAACCGCAGACGGCCATCGCCAGCCAGCGGATCGCGTTCATCCGCCGGGCGGCTGCGGGCGACCGGTAAGCGCCGCCCGGAACAAGCCAGCTGAGGATCCAGACGAAGAAGGCGGCGATGAGTATCGGCAGCGCGGCATGGTTGATCTGCAGGGCGATCAGTTCGGTCGTAATACAAGTGCCGATATTGGTGCCGAGGATAATGCCGAGCGTCTGCGGAAAAGTAAGGATGCCCGCATTGACAAACCCAATCGTGATGACGGTAATGGCGCTGCTGCTCTGCAGAAGAGCGGTAACGCCCGTTCCGCAAAGCAAACCTCTCCACGGGCTGCTCGTAAACCGCCGCAGCGAGCGGGCAAGATAAGCTCCGGACAAGCGGTGGAGCGCTATTTCCATCACCTTCATGCCAAACAGGAAGAGAGCCAGTCCGGCGAACAGCGGAATGAAGATTGCGTGAATCATACGAAACGTTCTCCTTTGATTGCCTTAGGAACAACAATAAACAAGCTTAACCCAATATATGTGTTACGCTGGCCAAGCATGACTCCACGTGCGTGGAGGATTACTTTGAGGAGGAAGACGCCATGGCGAAAGTTTACCTGCGCCGCAAACGAAAAAAAAGGCTCGAGCAGGGGCATCCCTGGATTTTTAAAAACGAAATCGAGAGGATTGAGGGAGACGTTGTACCGGGACAGATCGTTTCCATACTCGATCATCAGGGGCGTTTTTTGGCCTCCGGGTATATCAACCCTCGGTCGCAAATCGAAGTGAGGGTTATCGCCTACGAACCTGTGCAGGCCATGGACAAACCGTTTTTTGCCGAACGGTTTCGCCAATGCCGGGATCACCGGCAGCGGTTTCTCGACGATACCGAAGCGTGCCGGATTGTGTACGGCGAGGCGGATTTTTTGCCGGGGCTTGTAGTCGACAAATTTGCCAATGTGCTGGTCGTGCAAATATTAAGTCTGGGGATGGAGCTGCGCCGCGCCGAAATCGTGGAAGCGCTCGCCGAAGTGTTTCGTCCGAAAGGCATTTATGAGCGCAGCGATGTGCCGGTCAGGGAATTGGAAGGGCTTGAGCCGGTGACGGGCGTGTTGTACGGCGACTGTCCGCGTCATGTGCAAATTGAGGAAAACGGATTGAAAGTGGAAGTCGACATCGTCCAGGGGCAGAAGACCGGTTACTTTTTCGACCAGCGTGAAAATCGCGCAGCCATCGCTCCATTGATGACGGGATGGGGAAAACGAAGCGGCATCGAAGTGAAAACGATCGTCGAAGACGGGGTTGCCAAGCAAGTTCCGGTCAACGCGAACGGGAAAATCGTCACGTTCCCTTACTGGGACGGCGCAACGGTGCTGGAATGCTTCGCGCACACGGGCAGCTTCACGCTGCACGCCTGCAAGTACGGAGCAAAAAAAGTGACGTGCCTGGACATATCCGAGCACGCGATCGAAACCGCCAAACGCAATGTGGCGCTGAACGGTTTTGAAGATCGCGTCGAATTTGTCGTTGCGGATGCGTTCGAATATTTGCGCGATCAGGCGAAAGCCGTCGAGGAACGCAAGGAACGCGCACTCGCGAAGGAGAAAAAGATTGATACGTCGATACCGCTCACGACGAAAGGACGCACCTGGGATGTCGTTATTCTCGATCCGCCGGCCTTTGCAAAGTCGAAAGGCGCCGTGGAAGGAGCGTGCCGGGGGTATAAGGATATTAACCTGCATGCGCTGAAGCTGATCAACGAAGGAGGATATCTTGTCACGGCCAGCTGCTCTTATCATGTGCGGCCCGACAAATTTCTGGAAACAATCCTGGATGCGGCTGTGGACGCCGGCAAAATATTGCGCCTGATCGAGTTTCGCGGAGCGGGAAAAGATCATCCGCGCATCCTCGGCGTGGATGAAGGCCACTACTTGAAGTTCGCCATATTCGAAGTGCGCAGCAGAGGGTGAACCTTATTTATTAGCGAAATCAAGGAGCAGACTGAATTCCATAGCCAGGTCGCCATACTGTCAAAGACACCAAAGCATTCACGCTGCGGCCGGCTGCCGCGTTCCTTGATCCGCCTAAGGCGGTTCGCCACATGGTAGCGGTCAACCACATGTCGTTTCAGGAAGCGCATCAGGCGGACACATCTACACGGCCAAACCGTAGGCGCGTTTTTTTCAAGAATGTACATGTATTCTTAGGTTTTCCAAAAGCATTGAAGACAGTTATCCCATGGGTAGCTGTCATTATTTTTAAGATTTGAAGGTTTTTTATGGGAATGTATAGAAATGCTTAGAGGAGTAGCGGCAAATATTGAACAAAAATCGGTTTTGATCTTGGCATGAGCGAGGACGGCTCGTTTTGGCTTGAGTTTCTACGGAAACTGGTCGCTCGGGGACTTCGAGGTGTGCCATTGGCGATCAGTGATGCTAACGGTTGCGTAGAGCAATTGGGTAGGTTCTGGTCTACCGAAGATTGAATTTAGATGATGGCGGGGACATCTTATAACACCGTATTCACGCTGCGGGTCGGCTTGCGCCAACCCTTGGTCTGCCTGAAATCACCCTAAAAATAAATCAAGGGAGGCTTTCGAAATGAAAATAGAACTTACCAATAAACAGTACAGAGATTTAATTGAATTATTATTTCTTGGGAATTGGCTTGCCAACGCTTCTCGGACAGGAGCTGAAGGTGATGAAAGATTGGAAAAATATGAAGAAATTAATAATTATATATTATCATATGCAAAACAATTTCAGGCAGATGATGTTGTTAAGGCAGAAGGAAATGATTTTTTTACAACCATGGATTTCGAAGAATCATTAATGCCGATAATTGAGGAATATGATGACTACACATTTTGGGAACAGATTGCAATGAGATTAGCCAAAAGGGATTTATTAAGAGAAATCGGACCGGTAAGTCATTTGAATGAAAAACATATAGAACGAATGTATGAAATAGAAGAACAATATAAAATAGAGTTTGAAAAGAATGGTTTGAAGAATCTTGCATTAATAAAGCAGGAGAAGAAGAAGTAAACAATATCGGCTACACGTGAAAAGGGCGACATCAGTTTCACGCTTCGGGGCATTCACCCCTCGGTCCGCCGAGGCATTTCTAGGAGCAGGATTCAGGTGAAAACATCCGCACCACCTAACGGCATCGCAGCCGCTCACTATCTTTCGCTTAAGTCGGTGAGAGTTCGTGAATACGGCAACATTATATGAAATCCCCGCAAAATCATAGTAAGGAGAGATCCAACTTATCAATGAAGTCCAAGCCAGTAGGTGAGATTGTACAAATTAATCGATATCCCGTAAAATCTTTTGCCGGGGAAAGTTTGAGCAGTGTCCGGATCGAATCATATGGTTTATATGGTGACCGCAGCCATGCATTTGTTGAGAATACGAAAGAAGGATGGTCACGGTTTATTACCGCTCGACAAATCCCAGAAATGTTGAGCTATAGAGCCGAACTGGACAATCAATTATCGTCGGATTTTGCATTTCCACAAGTGAAGATAACCGGTCCTGACGGAAGAATACATCAATGGAATGAGCATTTATTAAAGGAGATTCAATTATTTTCAGACAAAGTAATTTCTATGGAACGCTACAGTTTGAAATCCAAAGAGCGTCTGGCAGTAGATGATGGCAGTATTTTGATTATTACTAGCCAATCTCTCAGGAAAATTGAGCAACAATGGGGAAAGATTATTGATAACCGCAGATTTAGAGCTAACTTCTTATTATCGTTATACGATGATGTTTATTGTGATGAGTCTGAATTCATTGGTAAGCGTTTCATTATTGGAAATGCAGAATTGTCTATAAAATCTTTATGCAAACGCTGTTCTATGATTACAATTGATCCGGAAACTCTAGAACGTGAACAAACTCTCTTAAAGAAGATACAAGAGAGTATGAACTTAAATTTTGGAATGTATGCTGATGTGGTAAGAGTAGGAACGGTTAATGTTGGGGACCAAGTATATTTAGCAGAATAAAGAACGTCATTGAGAAAGTTGAGCTTCGAGGGGGGCATCTTATAACACCTTATTACGTGGCGGGTTCCCTTGGTCGTCAGATGAAGTTCAGCGAAGTAGATTCAGACGACACGTCAAACTCCCTAAGATAAGAGCCATCTAAGGGAGTTGCCGTGAATGCGGGGACGTTATGTGAAATTGTATTCTAAGATCTCACAAACCTGGGATACAATCTCGTAGAAGTATGATAATATAAAAGATAAGATTGGGTACGATGGAGGTACCTTCATTATGGGCTTCTCTTTACTTCACTAACCATAAGTTTTCAAGGGAGATCAAAAGTAATCAATGATATAGTAATTGATACAGGTGCAAGTCATGATATTGTGGATGACAATGGCATCAGAGTAAGCAAAGACAATTATGTTGTCTTTATATGGATTTGAAACATCTAGAGATGAATCTGCAATCGTAATTGCAGATTTTTGTTTTATAAATAAATTTCCAGCTCGCGGTTCGCCACATGGTGCGTCAACCACATGTCGGCTCACGCTGCAGTCGGTCCGCCGACTTTGGTCGCCAGATGCATTTTGGGAAGAGGAATCAGGCGACTCACCTGCACTAATCAATGGTTGATAATGTCAACGCATGGTGTATAGAGGTATTGAAATGAAGCTCAACAAAAGGGAAGAGATGGTTAGTAAAGGGATAGTTTTCTTTATTATTAAAAAAGGAATAATGGGTTGGGGAATTTCTGCCGCAATATTATATACAGTTATATCTTATGTCATGGACTACGGATTTTATGTATCAAGTCTATCAATTTCAGAATTCATTGAACAGTTAATCATCTCATTCTTTGTTTTTCCAATTGGTGGGATACTATTTGGGATAGTCATGTGGCAGTTAATAAATAAACAGAAAGATAAAAAATAGCTTTAAATATCATGTACAAGTATTTTGAGATGTCGGAGTCCGATGTCATTCGATGAGGCATTTCAGAAGCAGGGAAAATTGTTCAACCAGACACATCCTTCCCACTATGATAGGAGTTGGGAAGGACGACGTGAATACAAGAACGTTATCAGAAATCCCCGCGAAAGGCAGAGAAAAACATGAGAGATCTTTTACGAAATATCGTCTGGATTGAAAAAAATAAGGACTTCGAATCGTTGTTAAAACATTATGACTCTCTAAACATTACCCCATTAAATTCTGGACTTGAAGCAGAAGTGATGAAAATCTGTACGCCGGAATCCAGCTTTGTATTAAAAGTATGGAATAGGGATTCAAAACCAGAGGTAAAAATACAATATAAGTTATTAGACGTTTTATACAATCAAAGAAAGGCCGTTTCTAAACCCTTAGGCTGGGGGTTAGATGAAAGTAACAATCAAGTTTTATTAACCGGTTTTGACGGGCTACCCATCAACCACGTAGATCAATCTAAACTTGCTAAACTTGCCAAGATATTAATCAGTATACATAAGATACCACTTGGAGCACTAGGTGACTCCATACTACCCAAACATGAATTTGTTAATTATTTTTACCCTAGGATTAATGAACATCCAGATATTTTGAATCTATTGGTTCAGCTTGTTGGTAGGACAAAATTGAAGCAAGATTGTATTATTCATGGAGATTATAACTTAGGTAATATCCTAGAAGCAGATGGAAAGTATACAGTAATCGATTGGACTAACGGACAACTGGGTGATCCAAGATACGATATTGCTTGGTCTATTGTCTTAATTTGGATTTATGTTAGTGAAAAGTATTACTCTATTTATCGTTCTGCATTTTTATCAGAAATCAATTATACAGATGAAGAACTGACATTATTTGAGGCAATCGCTTCCCTTAGATGGATTCTGTTGAATAGAATTACAGATTTACCGAAAAGGGAAAATACTATCTCTAGGGTTAAGTCCTTATTACTGAGCAATAAATACTTAAATGAAAAGTTACTTTGAGGGGAATACAACAACGTTATAGGAAATTGTCGCAAAAATAATATAAAGCAGGCAAAGGCAGAGGAGGAATTTATGTCTTTTCATATTCGAATTAGACCGACGGCGTTAATCATACAAGATAATGCAATTTTATTAGTGGAATACAAGGATGAGAATGGGATACATTACAATTTACCCGGAGGCGGAGCCGAGCCGGGGGAGACAGTGACAGAAGGTGTCAGGAGAGAAGTGTTTGAGGAGACAATGGCTGAAGTGATTGTAGGGCCATTGGCATTTGTATATGAATTTGCGCCACATCAACAGTCAGGAGACTATGATTCTGAGACACACACAATAAATTTGATATTTGAATGTCACCTCAAAGAAGCTTCAATACCCAGACTTCCTGATCAACCAGACCCGAATCAATCGGCTGTTAAGTGGATATCCATGAATGAGCTCGATTCAGTAGTCCTATACCCGAATATAAAAAAATATATACAGAGATACACAACGGAAAGAAGGACGATAGAATTAATAGAAGATCATCAATTAGAAAGCTACAAGAACAACTTTGGATAGCGTATCCGGAGTAAGCACCAACGGGACCGGGAGGGCTTATGACAATTATAAGTATTGAGGGTGCAAGCGCTGTAGGTAAAACAACCACATCTTCGACTTTAGCTCTTTCATACGGAGCATTCCATGTTCCAGAGGTTAATACTTGGTGGAAAAAGCCTGAAAAAGAATATCCTGAATGGTTTTTTGAGCGACAAGCCGATCGCTGGAAAATTGCTATTGAAAAGGAACCAGCCTATAACTTTGTAATCATTGATATCGATTTATTTCAACCTTTTTGGTACAACTGGTCATTCAATTTCACTTTATTCGGGGGACAAACTTTAGAGTTTATTAGGGACTACTATCGGCCGCTTCTTCAGAATCAGAAAATCGGATTTCCCGATAAATATTATTTGTTATATACAGATGAAGGTAATTTAAGAGAAAGAAAGGCCAAAGACAATACAAGGCAACGAAGGGGATTTGAATTAAACTTACAATTCATTGAGCCTCAAAGGAGATATTTTGAAGCACTTAATTGTTATATACCAGGCTTAATTGAATTTATTGAATCTATAGAAATTAACAAGAATGTAGAAAAAATCATAGCTACAATACCGCAACATCCTCGTGACCATAGATTCTCAATCGAATTGTTTGATTTCGCTATAGACTGGTTAAGTCGTAATAAGACGGTTGATGCTAAGAACTAAGAGATTTCAGGACATTTTCGGGAAGCGATTTCAGGGTGGTGCACCCGCACCACCTAACCGCGTCGAGGCCGGTCGGAAGCCAGCTTCGTTTTTGGCTCTATGCTTCCTTAAGGTATGGAACGTCGTGAATGCGGGAACGGTATGCGAAATCATCCGAAAGATTAAAAACAGAAGGGAGCATATTATCGTGCATTTTCCAAGAATACTTGAAGGAAAACGGATTCGGCTACTCCCAATGGAACTATCTCACGCTGAAGAATTATTTGAATGTGGTAGATATAAAGAAATATGGACATATCTTCCCGATAAAATAGATTCTCTGAATGACATGATACAATTTATTAAAAGTGCGTTGCAGGATTAGGAAACAGGATTAGAGTATCCCTTTGTTGTTTACGATAAGGCACTGAACAAATTAGTCGGCAGTACTCGGTTTTTTTAATATTTCTTTGTCAAATCGGAATTTGGAAATCGGGTATACTTGGTATTCCCCGGAAGTATGGAGAACGCGTGTGAATACAGAATGTAAGTATGAATTATTGAAGTATTGCTTTGAGAATTTTCAAGCAGTAAGAGTCAAATTCAAGGCAGATATTAGGAATGAACGTTCAAATAAAGCAATAGAAAGAATCGGTGCAATGAAGGAGGGGGTATTAAGACAGGATCGGATATTAGAAGATGGATATATCAGAAGTGCTAACATATATAGCATCATTCATTCCGAATGGCCGGATGTAAAAAAGAGACTGGAAGAATACTTAAAAAAATGACAAAAGGATTGAGCGGTTTCGAAGAAGCGGTTGACATCGCATAACACTTTGGATTGGTTGCGCAGTTGCCCAAAAAAATAACCTTCATAACCATGACATGAAGGCCGAACACTGAAGATACATATGAGCAGTAGAGAA
>JAWLCZ010000097.1:0-15687 GCA_041686835.1 Paenibacillaceae bacterium
GAACACGCCTTTTAAATTCGTGTTGATCACTTGATCGAACTCTTCTTCCTTCATTCGCATAATTAAATTATCTCTTGTAATGCCCGCATTATTCACTAAAATGTCCAGCCTCGCAAATTTTTCCAATATTTGCCGGACCATTTCGTCCACTTGCGCGGCATCTCCGACATCGGCCCGGACTTTCATCGCTCTCCGGCCCATCGATTCAATCGCCCGCACCACTTCCTCGGCCGCCGCTTCGTTTCCCGCGTAATTGACGGCCACATCCGCGCCGCTCTCGGCCAGCGCAAGCGCAATCGCCCGGCCAATCCCGCGCGAGGCTCCGGTCACCAGCGCAACTTTTCCAGCCAGCATAAGCCTCCTCCTCACATTACCGATGTTCTTTCATAAAATGCTCGATTGCTTCCATGCTGTTCAGCGAGTGCACCTGCACGCCGCGATCGATTTTTTTAATCAGGCCGGCCAAAACCGTGCCCGAGCCGATTTCGACAAACGTATCCACTCCGGCTCCGATCATCCAGGCGACGCTGTCTTCCCATAATACCGGGGAATGCACCTGATCGACGAGCAGCTTTCGGATGTCCGCCTCATCGGTAACCGGCCGCGCCGTCACGTTGGCGACAACGGGGACGGAAGCTCGCCGCATCGGGGCGTCGGCAAGCGTGTCGGCCAGCCGCTCCGATGCCGGTTTCATGAGCGACGAGTGAAACGGGCCGCTCACTTCAAGCGGGATGACCCGCTTCGCTCCAGCTTCTTTCCCGCGCTCGACGACCGCCTGTACCCCTTCCTTCGTGCCGGAGACGACGATTTGCCCCGGGCAGTTCAGATTGGCCAATTCGACAATGCCGGTTTCCGCGCTAATCTTTTCGCACAACTCGGCGAGCGGTTTCCGCTCCGCTCCCAGCACGGCGGCCATCGCCCCTCTGCCTCCCGGCACGGCTTGTTCCATATATTCCCCCCGTTTGCGGACAATCATTACGGCGTCCTCAAAAGAGAGCACGCCGGCGACAACGAGCGCGCTGTATTCGCCCAAGCTGTGCCCCGCAACGTAGTCGGGAGAGACGCCGGACCGTTTGAAAGCCTCGTACAGCGCAACGCTGGCCGTCAGCAAAGCGGGCTGCGTGTTGTACGTAAGCTTGAGCTCTTCCTCCGGACCGTTGAAGATCAGGTCCGAAAGCGAAAAACCGAGCACTTCGTCCGCAAGCTCAAATATGCGTTTCGATTCGGGATGCTGCTCGTATGCGTCACGCCCCATGCCTACGGACTGCGCCCCTTGACCGGGAAAAACGAACGCGATTTTACCCAAATGCGATGCCTCCTCTTCTCTGCATGACCTTAAGTTCGATACACGGGTTCCGATTCCCTGCAAGGAACAAGCGATCCCCCGCAATCCCTCTGCAATAAAAAATCACCAGACGAGCACCGAAGCGCCCCATGTCAGTCCGCCGCCGAAGCCGACGAACAGAAGACAGTCGCCTTCATTCACACGGCCTTCCTCCACCGCTTCCGCGAGGGCGATCGGAATGGATGCGGCCGATACGTTGCCGTAGCGGTCCAGATTAATCATGCACTTGTCTTCCGGCAGTTCGAGCCGCTCCAGCGCCGACTGAATGATGCGTATGTTCGCCTGATGGGGGATGAGCAGATCGACATCGCTTTTCGTGAGTCCGGCCTTCTGCAGCGCTTCTTCCGCCGCGTTGCCCATAATGCGCACGGCGAATTTGAACACTTCCCGGCCTTCCATCGTAATATAATGCAGCTTCTGCTCCACGCTTTCCGGCGTCGCCGGCACGCGCGAGCCGCCGCCGCGAATTTTCAGCAGCTCTCCGCCCGAGCCGTCCGCGCCCAGAACGAAGGAACGGAAGCCCCGTCCTTCCGGAACCTGGCCGAGCACCACCGCACCCGCACCGTCGCCGAACAGGATGCACGTGTTCCGATCGGTGTAATCGGTAATGCGGGACAAGCATTCCGCGCCGACGACAAGAATATGCTTGTAGATTCCCGTCGCGATAAAATTGCACGCATTCGCGAGCCCGTATATAAATCCGGAACACGCCGCGGACAAATCGAACGCCGCCGCTTTCCTCGCTCCGAGCTTGTCCTGCAGTATGCAGGCCGTCGAAGGAAAAGGCATGTCCGGCGTAACCGTCGCCACAATAATCAAATCGAGATCTTCCGCCTTGATTCCGGCCGATTGCAACGCCTTTTCCGAAGCTTTAAAAGCAAGATCGGAAGCGGCTTCCTGCGGGGAAGCGATTCTCCGTTCCCTGATCCCCGTTCGCGTCACGATCCATTCGTCGTTCGTTTCCACCATGCTTTCCAATTCCTGATTCGTTAAAATCCGTTCAGGCACATACCTGCCTGTTCCGATAATCCCCACCGGCACATTATTCATTCGTAATCTCCCGCTTCCCGCTAATTTCCGTAGATATGGAACGTACTAAATCGTTTTTCAAAGCGTCCCTTGCCTGGCGGACCGCATTTTTAATGGCATGCGCATCGGAAGAGCCATGGCTCTTGATGCACACGCCGTCGATGCCGAGCAGCGGCGCCCCTCCGTGTTCCGTGTAGTCGAGCCTGCGCTTGAATTGCGTCAATGCGGGCTTGAGCACCGCCGCCGCCAGCTTCGACATCAACGAGCGGGTAAATTCCCGCTTCAATACGGAAAAGATCGCGCCTGCCGTTCCTTCCATCGATTTGAGCAAAATGTTTCCTACAAACCCGTCGCAAACGAGCACGTCGCAGGCGCCCTGCAGCACGTCCCTCGCTTCCACGTTTCCGATAAATCGAATCGGGGCTTGTTCCAATATAGGATATGCCGCTTTGGTCAATTCGTTTCCTTTCATTTGCTCCGTGCCGACATTCAACAGTCCGACCCGCGGACGGGCGATCCCGTGCACTTTGCTGCGGTAGATGCTGCCCATGATCGCGTATTGCAGCAAATTTTCCGCGCTCGCGTCCATATTCGCGCCCAAGTCGAGCGCGAGCACCCCGCTGCCTTCCATCGTCGGAATCATCGGAGCCAGGGCGGGGCGATCGATGCCTTGTATGCGCCCGATAACGAGCAGCCCTGTCGCCATCAACGCGCCGGTGTTGCCGGCGGAAATCATCGCATCGGCCGCCTTTTCCTTCACAAGCCGCCCGGCAACGACCATCGAAGCGTTCTTTTTCCGGCGGACGGCTTTTACCGGTTCGTCGTCGGCCGCGATGACTTCATCGGTATGATGTATCGTCACATTGGACGGCTTCGACGTCATTAGCGGTTCAATGCGGGCTTCGTTTCCGACGAGAATGATCTCCACGTCTTTCCATTCCTTGGCGGCCTGAATCGCCCCTTCCACGTTCACGTCCGGCGCGTGATCGCCGCCCATCGCGTCAATCGCTATCTTCATGCAGTTTTCCTCCTCCGACGCGGGCTTCCTTCGCCGATCGGTATATGACGAAATTTCCCCGGAACACGATCTCCTCGCCGACATAAGTGATTACTTCCACTTTCGCTTTCCCGTTTTTTCCGGAGCTGGAGCGGACATAAGCTTTGGCGATGCATTTTTCATGAAGCTTCACCGGACGGATGAAACGGAGATCGGCCGACGCGGTCAATGCGATTTCATCGTTGATGACGGCGACCGCGAGCGAATTCGCCTGGGAAAAAATATGATGGCCCCGTGCGATTTTCGTTCTTGAAAACACGTGCTCTTCTTTGATTTCAAATATGGATATGCCGCTTTTGTCAAGCTGTAAATCGATAACCTCGCCGATGACTTCATCCAGAGGAAGCGAGCGCACCTGATCGTAAGAGCGTTCGGCCATCAGTTTCATCCGTTCGCGCAGTTCCGGTATGCCGAGTTCCATGCGGTCGAGTCGTATCGTTTGAATGCTCACCTTGAACATCCGGGTCAATTCCTCGTCTGTCAGAAACGGGTTGTCTTCAATTGCCTGGGCCAACTGCTGCTGCCGCTGGCGTTTCGGTTGACGTTCGATGGCGCGCACCACCTTTACGATTTCCTTAAAAAGCTTCGGCAGAAGCTTTTTCTTTATCTTTACGGGCTGGTAGCACTTGTCATGTTAATACCAGATACTAAAAGTAGTATATATAATTACATCCCAAATGTGAAGAAAAACATGCAGGTTTTGACCAGGCGGGATCGGAACGGTCCGTTAAAGCCGGGCGCATCCCCGGCGGATATCCCGCGCTGCGCAGAAAAAAAGCACCTCACCAAAGATGAAGTACTTCTCTCCCAAATGCGCTTGTACGCTATGTTCCGGATTACTTGTTAATAATCTCTCTTCCTTTGTAAGAACCGCAAACCTTGCAAACATGATGCGCAAGCTTCAGTTCACCGCACTGTTCGCATTTCACCATTCCGGGCACTTCCAGTTTAAAATGCGTGCGGCGCTTGTCGCGACGGGTTTTGGACGTTTTTCTAAAAGGTACTGCCATATTCCCACCTCCTTCATCGGGTTCACCGTGTTGTTTATTTTTTGAAAAAATCGGCAAGACCGGCGAGGCGCGGGTCGATTCGTTCCTGTGAGCAACCGCATTGTTCTTCGTTGCGGTTTTTCCCGCAAACGGAGCACAACCCTTTGCAGGCCTCGTCGCACAAGGGAATATAGGGTAGCTCAAGGAAAACAATTTCCTCGATATACGGCTTCAAATCAAATTTGTCCTCGGAAACCGGATGGACCTCGTCATCTTCGTCCGGCTCCTCCCCTTCCGTCTTTTGCACGAACATTTCGCGCACCGGAATGTTGAGCGTTTGCCGGAATTGTCCCAGACAGCGGGAACAGACAAGCTCCAGTTCGACGGACAGCATTCCCTGCACGTGAACGGCGCCGGCTTTATATTCGGCCGTCAGTTCAACCTGCAGCGGTCCGCTCTGCACGATATCGCGCCGCCCTTTGATGAGTCCGCCGATATCGATTCGTTCATGGTATCGGGCCGATCCCGCTTTGGCCAACTCGCGAAAGCTGATGATCACGGTTTATCACTCCAAACAAAACAAAGATATTATATCGATGTTTCTTATCTTTTGTCAACAAGTTCGCCGCATGATATATTGAATAAAGCGCATTCTTCATCCTGTTTGACGTATGGAGGGCTGTACTTGAAAACGGTTGGAATCATCGTCGAATACAATCCGCTCCATTATGGCCACGTTTATCATTTCCATGAATCGAAGCGTTTATCAGGCGCAGACGCGGTCGTCGCCGTCATGAGCGGACATTTTCTCCAGCGCGGCGAACCGGCCGTCGCCAACAAATGGGCACGCGCCGAAATGGCGCTCCGAATGGGCGTCGATGTCGTCATTGAGCTGCCAGTCGCTTTCTCGTCGCAGCCGGCGGAATGGTTCGCTTTCGGTGCGGTTTCCGCGCTCGATTCGACCGGCGTCGTCGACTGTTTGTGCTTCGGCAGCGAGAGCGGCGAAATCGGGTGGCTCAAACATCTCGCCCGCCGCCTCTCTAACGAACCCAATTCGTTCCGCGCTGCCGTAAAGCGTTATCTCAAGCAAGGGATGAACTTTCCCGCCGCTTACAGCAGAGCGGTGCAGTCGCATCTCAACGGCAGCGGCTCGCCGCCAGGTTCGGCTTCCGTTGCGGACAAGCAGCTGGCTTTGCCGAACAACATTCTCGGCCTGCATTATCTCATCGCGCTGGAGCGGTTGAACAGCTCCATTCAACCGCTGACGATTACACGGATTAAAGCGGGCTTCCATCAAACGGACGTCACCGATCGGCAAATCGCCAGCGCAACGGCGATCCGCCGCCTTCTATTCGAACAGAAAAGCTTGTCAGAAGCCGCGCCGTACATTCCGGATTTCACATACGAACTCCTGTTCCGCGAATGGGAAGCGGGAAGAGCGCCCGTCGGCTGGAACTCGTTCGCCATGCCGCTGTTTCATCAGCTGTTGAGCAAATCGACGGACGAGCTGGGCCAAATAAGCGAGGTGACGGAAGGGCTCGAATACCGGCTGAAGCAAACGCTGCCCTTGCTGCAAAAAGAAGCAGCCCTTTCCGTCGACGGGCTGCTCGATCGGCTGAAAACGAAGCGCTATACGCGAACCAAACTGCAGCGCACGCTGCTGCGCATTTTGCTCAATCACAGCCGTGAGCGGTTAAACACCGATACGCTGAGACGAGGCGTACCCTATTTGCGCATCCTCGGTTTCAGCGATAAGGGGCGGGAACTGCTCAAAAGAATGAAAACAACGGCGAAAGCGCCTATCGTTACCAAAGTAACAAAAATAGCTTCGCCGTTGCTCGAACTCGACATTCAGGCCACCTCGGTTTACTCGCTCGCTTACCGTTCGCCTTCCGCCGCCGATATGTTCCGCGATTATTACGAGAAGCCCGTTCGGTACTTGCCGTGACAACCAACCGGAATACGGCGCCGCATCCATGGTTGACCGCCACCATGCGGCGTGCCGCGCGCTGGGAGTCGCGTGCGGCGAACTTTCGGCATACCGCATGGAGCGTGACGGGCGTCATTATCGCTTCGGCGGCAGCCCGGCCAAATAATTCAACGCGTCGTCGATGGTGCCGACCGAAACGATTTTCATGTTCGTTCCGATCTTCTTCGCCTGATCTATCGCATCCGTCGTATTTTTAATCGGAGCGAGCTTGACCCCTTCCGGCGGATACCAATCCTTGGGAGCGAAGAAGATGTCCGCTTTCGCCCTGTCGGCCGCAACAATCTTATGCCGGATGCCGCCGATGACCGAAACGCGTCCTTCCGGATCGATCTCCCCGGTTCCGGCTATCCGGTACCCTTTCGTAATGTCTTCGGGAACGAGCTGATTGTACACTTCAAGCGCAAACATCAGTCCGGCGGACGGCCCGCCGATATCGCCGGCCTTGATCTCAACCTGATGATCGGGATTATCCGCCTGGACGCTCTGCAGTTCGGAAGGAACGATCCCGATTCCGGCCCGCGGTTTTTTATTGCGGTCGGCCCCGCTCTGATCGTTCGGCAGGGCGGACAAGACAAGTTCGGCCGAATTCTCCCGATCTTTTCGAACGTACGTGACGGTCACGCGATCCCCGACTTTTTTGTTTCCGATGAAATCGTATAAATCCTGGACGCGGCGAATGGCCGTATGGTCCATCTTTACGATGCGGTCCCCGGCTTCCAGCACTTTTGCGGCCGGCATCTCTTTCAGAACCTGCTCGACGACGACTCCCTCGGATTTGATGTGGTACGGAATGCCGGCTTTCTTGTAAGCGGCGCGGATTGCGTTGCTTTGCGACGTAACCATAACGATTTCCTGCCGCTCCGTATATTCTTCTTCCGACTCGCCGCCGCGCAGCAGCTTGTCTTTGCTGACGAGCTCCGCATACGGATGGATGAGAGCGTATACGTAAGTGACGAAATTGGAGTGGGTGAGCCGGACGGTAGTAAGCATCAGAGCCCCTTTTTCTTCCGCAAATCCTTTCTTAACATGAACCATCGGTTTCACTTCATCCGCGCTTCCGGGCTGAAAAATATAATACGGCATCGGCCAGTAAAACAGGATGTAGGCTGCGGCGACAGCCGCAAGTAAAAATGCGGCAAACCGCCGATTGCTTCTTTTAAACACCTTGCTGCGCCTCCCTTCTAGCGAGCTGTTCCGCGGCGATGCCATCATGCGATGGGGCGGAAGCTTGGTCTAAACATCATCGGTATCGCGTAAACATGTACCATTGCACATCAAAGAGGTGGATAAGCATGTTTCGCCGGAAGCCTGCGTACTACAGCCGAATAATGACGATCCTGACGGGCATCGCCGCGGCTTTTCTCGTCATTTTCATCGTCCTGTTTCCGGAACAGGCTTTTCAATCGTCGCTCAAAGGGTTGAAAATATGGTGGGACATCGTTTTCCCCGCTCTGCTCCCTTTTCTGATCGCCTCCGAGATCATGATCGGATTCGGTCTGGTCCACGCCCTCGGAGTGCTGCTGGAACCGCTTATGCAGTTGTGCTTCCGCATTCCCGGCGTGGGCGGCTGGGCGCTGGCCGCAGGGTTTACCGCCGGCTTTCCCGCCGGAGCGGAAATTACAGCCAATTTGCGGAAGCAGCGGCTGATCAGCCGAAGCGAAGGGGAACGCCTGCTCGCCGTATCACATTTGTGCGGTCCCGTATTCATCGTCAGCGCCGTAGCCGCCGGTTTTTTGCAACGTCCGGAACTCGGAGCCGTCATGGCCTTCATCCACGGTTTGTGCGCGTTCATTGTCGGAATCGCCATGCGGTTCTTCCACGCGTTCTCGCCGCTTTCCGAGCCGGATCATCCCGCGCGGAAAAGCGTACAGAGCCAGCCCATCCATCGTCGCCGGCCCGTCTGGAGCCGGTGTTTTTCCGCCATGCACGAAGCCCGTCTCCGTGACGGACGCACCTTCGGAAAATTGCTGGGCGACGCCGTTTATTCGTCCGTGCAGACGCTGCTCATCGTCGGAGGCTATATGATGATATTCTCCGTCATCATCAGCGTCCTTACTCTGTCCAACATCGTCTCTGCGGCAACCGGCTTCCTCGGCTTGCTGCTTCTGCCGTTCGGTATCCCCGATGCCATCGTGAGCCATACGCTTACCGGCATCTTTGAAGCGAACATTGGCGCTTATGCCGTAAGCCAGGAGCATTCCGTCCCATTGGTCTGGCGCGCCGCTATGATTGGCGCGGTACTCGGATGGAGCGGTTTTTCGCTGCACGCGCAGGTGAAAAGCCTGATCCATTCCACCGATTTACGGTACGGACCGTTTCTTTTCTCCCGCATCCTTCATGCCGTTCTGGCCTTTTTTCTCACTTTCGCGTTGTGGAAACCTTTAAATGCGGTCTTCCGTACGGCGGCCCCTAGTTTTCTTCGCCTCGACATGAACGACACTTCGGCCCGCCATGCCGGCGCGGAGTGGTCGTCCTGGGCGCACATGCCCGGGCTGCTCTTGGGACTGGCTTCGTCTCTCGCCTTTTTGCTCGGCATATCGATCATCGCTGCTGTAATCGGTAAATTCGTTAAAACGGATTAAACCGGTTTGGCAAACTTGCCGATCAGCGCTTCTTCCACCGCATCGGGAACAAGTCCGCTGACGGGGCCGTGGAACCGGGCTATTTCTTTGACGATGCTGGAACTTAAATAAGAATACTGCGGATTCGTCGTCATGAAGAACGTCTCGATTTCATCGCTCAGCTTGCGGTTCATCGATGCGAGCTGCAGTTCGTAGTCAAAATCGGAAACCGCCCGCAAACTGCGGACAATCACTTTGGCGTTTTTCGATTTCATATAATTGATTAAAAGCTCATGAAAGCTGTCAATTTCCACATTGGGCAAATCGCTGGTGACGCGGCGAATCAACGCGGTTCGTTCCTCGATGGAAAAAGTGGGGTTTTTGCTTACATTGTTCAGCACCGCGACAATTAACGTGTCGAATACTTTGGAGGCTCTGCGGATAATATCAAGATGCCCAAGGTGAATCGGGTCGAAACTTCCCGGAAACACCGCGATCCGATGGTTCATTTTTCTGTTTTCACCTCTTCGAATAAGATGATGTCGTGCCGCCAAAACGGTAAATCGTCACTGCCGTATCCCCGTATTCCGCCCGCTTTTCGCAAACGAACATCCCTAACGTTTCTCCGCAATTGAAGGACGCGTCGTGTTCGGCTACGGCGACAGCTTGTTCATGCAGCAGAGCGTATTCTTCCAGCTGCTGCAAAGCCGGTTCGATCAACCGCAATTTGTATGGGGGATCAAGAAACACAAGATCAAACTTCATCCCGCGTTTCGCCAACGCTTTCAAGGCTCTGAACGCGTCGTTGCGATACACTTCCGCCTGGCTTTCGAGCGCCGTCGCGCGCAAATTGCCGCGAATCGTTTCAACGCTTTTTCGGTCCGTATCGACAAAGACGGCCCGATCCATGCCTCTGCTCAGCGCCTCGATACCTAGACCGCCGGTGCCCGCAAACAAATCAAGCGCTTGACCGCCTTCAAAATAAGGGCCGATCATGCTGAATATCGCTTCCTTCACTTTATCCGTCGTCGGCCTCGTGCTCTGGCCGGGCACCGCTTTCAACGGTCTGCCCCGCGCCTTTCCCGAAATGACCCGCAATCGTCATTCACCCGCTTTGGTTCATCGATAGTGATTTGCTTCTGCTATAGTACCATATTGTTCCGCCGGTAAACAATTTGCGATTAGCAAACGTCTTTCGCGTTTTCTGACAAAGGGATAAAAAATTTTCCCCGTCATGTATATTTTTCGCCTAATGGTGAATCATTATAGTATCGACATCAAGAATGTCGTAGACAACCGCGGAGAAGACTTACGTTTCCCCATAAGCTCTTCGTCCGGTTTCTCCTCTCCCATGATGGGGGCTGTGAAAGCAGCCCCCGAATAAATTTCCCGCAATGCTTGAGCATTGCGGTTTTTTTGTTTTCCGCTTCTGTCTTCAGGCATATCATTTGGGATTCGGTACCGCATAGTACCATAGTGCGGAGCGTTAAAATTGACTCTAGGCTTTCCACGAATTTCATTGTACTATATAAGATGAAATCAAGATTTTTGGAGGTAAAAGGAAATGACTGCTTTGCAAGAATCAATCGTTTACTTTGCACCTTCGAAAGTCACCCGCATGCAAAAGGCTTATTCGCTTCCGAACAAAATCGACAGAATTATGAAGGAGCGTATCGATTTAAAACGCATCGTCGGCGGAAAACGGACGGTCGTCAAGGTTCATTTGGGCGAGGAGCGCGTCTATACGACCGTGCACCCGGTTTTGGTCCGCCAGGTGGTTTCTTTGATTAAGGAAGCCGGCGGGATACCTTATGTCGTCCACTCCTGGGGTGCGGTCGATGCGGCAACCCGCGGGTATTCGTCCGAGACGCTCGGCTGTCCGGTGATTCCGATGAACGGGACGAACGAAAAGTATTATTATCCCCACAAACTGGAGAATTACCCGTATTTGGACGAGGTATACGTGTCGGGCGAAATTCAGGACGCCGAGGCGATGGTTGTCGTGACCCACGTCAAAGGCCATGGCAATACGGGAATGGGCGCGACCTTGAAAAACATCGGAATCGGCATGCTCGCCGGTCCTTCCCGGGGCTGGATTCACCAGCAGGTCGCCAAAATTCCATACTGGAACCGTACATCCTGCGCAGGAGCCCAACCGTGCAGCACCTGCCTGGACCAATGTCCCGTGAATGCGATTCATTGGGGCGGCCCGAACAAAGACGAACTGCACATCGATTTTCATCAATGCACCTACTGCAACAAATGCGTCGACATTTGTCCGGCGGACGCTCTGGAACTGAACGTGGACGAACTTTACGGCTCGTTCCAACGGGCCATGGCCCTTGCCGCCAAAGAAGTGCTCGGAACGTTCGAACCCGGCTCTGTCTTGTTTCTCAATTACATTCAGAACGTTACGCCTTGGTGCGACTGCCATGGATTCTCTACTCCAAGCATCACCAAAGACGTCGGTGTGCTCATTTCCGAAGATCCTGTCGCGATCGATCAGGCTGCTTTGGATCTCCTGAAAGACGCGGAATTGTTTGAAGATATGATCCCTGAAGATTTTCAAACGAAATTTGAAGGAAGTATCTTCCAACGATTTCTTGGGACAGCCAAAGACCCGGCTTACCAAATTCGCGAAGCGGTGAAGCAAGGATTGGGTTCGGATCGGTACAAGTTGATCAACGCGGACGAATTCGAGATCGAGGAGGCAGAGTTGGCGGTCCACTGATGCGACCGCTGCCTGTTCATGGCGATCCGGTTGGTTTGACGCTCTCATCGTTTCCATCGTATGGCCTGCGGCCCGTTCAGGGTCCAGGTCATTTCATTTTACGGATTAGCATCCATGTTCCATCTATTTTTAAGAACGGTTTCATCTATTTTCTGAATTTGAACTGCCATAACGGTTGGACTACAATTATTCCTGTGCTTGAAGCTGTTTTATACATGTATCCACGCTTAAAGAAGGTATAGAAAATGCCGTTTCTGCGATTCAAAGGATTTGACAAGCCGTTTCTACAAGCGATTGCCCCGGTCATAACCGAAAAATTTTCCGGCATCGCCAAAATTCCGGAAGAAACTGTAAAAATCGAACTCATTAATGTGGAGCGAATCACCGATACGCCGTTATCGCTGGAAATATTCATGTTTCAGAGGGACAAAGAGGAACATGACGCGATAGCATCCGCCATGCACAACGTGTTAAAAGAGTATGGATTTGCCCATGTGCACATCTTTTTTATTATTCTTGAACCATCGCTATATTATAAAGAAGGGGTTCCGTTGAAAGAACCCCGCAACGATTTTTGAAATCATTTCAAAGCAGATATTGAAGTGCCTGTGCCGCTCACCGGTCTTTTTCCGAACCGGCCCGATGCAGAATCCACGAACGGACATCGGAAATAAGATAAAGCGTGCCGGTCACCACCGCGAGATCGCCGGGTCGGGTGATGGCCGTCAATTGTTCCAGCGCTTTTTTCCAGTCCGGCTCCACGACGACTTCGGCATGCCTTCCCATTTTCCCCGTGATTTCTCTCACCCGTTCGGCCAGCTTCACCGCTTCCAGCTTGCGCCGCCAATCCGGCTCGGTAACGATGAGCGTGTCCGCCAGCGGAACGAGATGTTCCAGATACCGTTCGTGATCTTTGGAAGCGAGCATACCGATCATAAAATGAAATGCGCCGTACTCGTCCTTGTACTCTTGTTTCAATGCGGCGGCAAGCGTTTCCGCGCCTTCGGGATTATGGGCTCCGTCGAGCAAGATCGGCGGCCGGTCCGACACCATTTCCAGCCTCCCCGGCCACGCCGTCGTTTTCATGGCATGTCTCAGGCGATCATCGCGAATGTCCGCTCCGTTGTGCCGCAGCACTTCCAGCGCCATTAACGCGGCGGAAGCGTTTTTGAATTGATGGAATCCGTTCAATGAAACCGGAACGTGATCCAAGCGGCGAAATGGACCAGAAAAATGCATTTCCTGGCGGTTCAATCCGGTCGATACCGGTTCAAAACTGTAGTCGCGGCCGAGCAAATACAAGACGCTGCCGTTTTCCGCCGCGCTCCGTTCAAACACTTGAACGACTTCCGGCTGATCTGCGGCGCACACGACCGGAACGCCGGGTTTAATAATGCCTGCCTTTTCTCTCGCCACCTTTTCCAGCGTATCGCCGAGCACATCCATATGATCGTGCCCGATGTTCGTAATGACGGATACGAGCGGGGTCACGATATTGGTGGAGTCAAGCCGTCCTCCAAGCCCGGTTTCCCATACGACATAATCCGTCGGCACGAACTCGGCGTAATACAAAAGCGCTATCGCCACGCTAACCTCGAACATCGTCGGGGGGCCCAACCCGGAAGCCTCGACTTCATCGGCTATCGGCTTCACCCGGTTGACAATCCGCAGCAGATCAGCGTCATCGATACTGCGTCCGTTATGCTGGATACGGTTGGCGTACTTCCCGATGTAGGGTGAAGTAAACATGCCCACGTTGTACCCGTTTTGCTCGAGGACCCTGCTAACATATGCACAGGTCGATCCCTTGCCGTTCGTGCCGGCGACATGAATGAAATGGAGCCGCCGCTCGGGGTTCCCGAGCCGATTCATCAATTGCTCCATCCGCAGCAGTCCCGGCCGAATCCCGGCGGCAACCCTTCCTTCAATCCATCGGACCGCTTCGCGGCAATGTTGGAATACCGCATTCGTCGACGTTGTCATCATCATCCCATCCCGTTCAACTTTAACGTAAACTGTTCCGTTACAGCCCCATTCTCCGCCGTACACGTTCAATGACTTCATTTTTCATGCCTGCGATTTCCGCCATCACTCTGTTTGCTTCCTGTTGATACGCTTGTTTGACGGCCGCCTCGTTCATCCCCGCAACGTTCATTTCCACCGTCAGCAGCGCCGAATGCGCCGCCGATTCCAGCAGGATCGCGCCGATGCCCAGATCGGAAATGACGTTTTTATTCGCGGTTTCGGCAATTCGCCCCAATTCCCGCAGCGCATCGCGGCATAATCGCATCAGACGGAGGGGAACCTCCGTCGCTTGCCTTGCCTCGTGCTCCATCGCCTCCCGGCGCGCCTCCTGCTGCCCGGCCGTTTCCTTCGGCAGCTTCAAAGCCGACATATACCGTTCAAACGAGCGCATATCGGCTTCGAGAAGCGCCTCGCTTTGCCGGATCGCTTCCCTCATACGCTTTTCAACGTCGACCATGTCTGGCTCAACTTCCTTATATTTTACACCTTGGGACAGGCTGGCAACCATAGCCCCCATCGATGCGCCGAGCGACGCCGCAAGAGCGGCGACGCTGCCCCCGCCGGGCGTCGGGGAAGCGGAAGAAGCTTCCGTCATAAACGATCGGATGCTCTGTTCAAACGCGCTCATCCCTGTTTCTCCTCCTTCACTACGCTCTGTGCGCTCTGCAGTTCAAGAGCTTTCAGTACGTTGGCGAACAGCATCGTCGTCGTTAACGCGCCGACACCGCCGGGCGTCGGCGACATTGCTTTTACGGCTTTCGCCACGTCCGGATCGACATCTCCGGCGATTCCGCCGCCGGGCGTCTCGTTGATGCCGGCATCGACAACGACAAGATCGGAATGGACCATATCCGGCGTAATAAGACCGGCTCGCCCGGCCGCCACAAACAATAGGTCGGCCCTTTGAATGTGCGATCGCAAATCCGGCGTACGCGAGTGGCAGACGGTAACCGTGGCGTTTTCCCGCAGAAGCAGGTGAAACAACGGCTGGCCGACGGTCTCCCCTCTGCCGACGATGACGGCGTGTTGACCTTCCAGCGGGTATCCGTAATGTTTCAACAAGGCAATGCACGATTGCGGAGTGACCGCGTACAGGCCCGCCCCTCCTGCGGCCGTCGCCAACTTGTTATGCAGCGTCAGTCCGTCCACATCCTTGACCGGAGCGATTAACGCGGCAAGCTGCCGGGAGTTCATCTGCTTCGGCAGCGGCAGCTCCAGCATAATGCCGTGTACGGCAGGGTCAACGTTCAAGCTTTCGATCGTGCGGGCCACAATCGATTGCTCCGCATCCCTTTGGAACGTGTGCAGCTCGAATGCAATTCCGAGCCGTTCCGCCGTTTTCTTTTTCGCCTGCGCGTAATACGACGATGCCGGATCGCCCTCTACCATGATTGCGGCGATCTTGGGCGTGCACCCTTTCCGCTTCCAATGTTCCGCTTCGACGGCAATGCGGCGGGCGATGCGCTCCGCGGGTTCTTTCGCTTTCAACAGCTGTCCCATCATGCTTGATCCCTCCCGATTGTCGCTAAAAAACAAAAAGTACCTGACCTCCGCTCCTCGTTCGAAGCGGAAATCAAATACTTTGCCCAGGCGATCGGCTTTTATTTATCTATATGCTCCCCTGTGGTTATCCACGGTTTCGCCAGTCACATATAGAACGTATCATTTGTCTGTATCATATCAGACTGTCCGCTTAAAATAAAGCGGCAAGCGTTCCGGACAACGTGTTCGCCGGTAGAAACGCAGTAAAAAATTACTTCTTTTCTAATAATGGGAGCAGTTCATGTTCAACCCACTTCATAAATTTATGGTGCGCCTCTTCATAGCTGTCGGCCTTGAATATCAGGACTCCAAATACGTCATCGATTTCATCATTTGAACCGAATAACGATTCAAGCTCATGATCATCCAGCTCGTTAAAGAACACTTCCCATATTTCTTCGTCTTCATTCCAAAAACC
>JAWLCZ010000098.1:0-968 GCA_041686835.1 Paenibacillaceae bacterium
TCTTTACAATAAGGGGAATGAAACAGATGCCGGGATAAGCAGCCGTCACAACACAATCAGGAGTGGTTGGGAATGAAATGTAAAATTACGAGAAATGCGGCCAAAGTGATATTAAAGGAATTGGAGAAAGAAGAAAATAAAGAGTTGAAGCTGCGCGTCATCATTACGCACAACCACGGCGACCATGTCCACTACGGCCTCGATCTGGACAAACCGTCGGAAAAGGACGAAGTCGTAATGACGGACAAAGGGATCGAAGTGCTGCTGGCGAAAGACGAGCCGATGCTGGACGGGGTGAAAATCGATTATTTGTATTTTCCCCGGGAAGGCTTTGTCATCTCGAACCCGAGCAGAGGGAACCACGGCGACCATTAACGACCGGAATGGCTGAAAGGGACGCGATCATGGCGAACGACATACGAATTTGCGATAAATGCAGGCACATGAAAATCAAGACGATGATACCCAAATTAAAAAAGCTGGCTCCCGACGCGGAAATCAAAGTCGGCTGCAAATCTTACTGCGGTCCGTGTTCCCGGTTTGCGTTCATCTTTATAAACGGCCGTTACGTAACGGCTCCGACGGAAGACGAAGCGCTAGAAAAAGCGAAAAAGTACGTGAAATAACATGCGGGCAGGATGGACATGGGGTTGTCCGCCATCATGTGGCGAGCCGCGCGCTTGTTCGGGCGAGCTGCAGCGTCCGGCAGACGCATGTTCGGATGCAGAGGTTGAAGCCTAACGGCGCGCGGGGCGCAAAGGGCAAGCCGTAGGGCATGCCGGTGTATCGAACCTATACGCCGGACGGCTGGGACGCCGGTCTGATTCAATAAACGGAAGAAAAAGAAAAAATAGGTATTTAGGACTATGTTAACCCGGAAAAATAGGAATAAAGTCGGGTTAATATTTTCTTATGCATTGATAAGATAAAAAATAACGAGACTTGAGCGACAAACTACGCTCAATTTC
>JAWLCZ010000098.1:978-15565 GCA_041686835.1 Paenibacillaceae bacterium
GTCAGTGACGCAAAGCTACAGGGGCTAAGGTGCCGATTCTGCGCACGATGCCAGCCAGCTGCCGAAAGGAGACGGGGTTTGTTTTTTTATGCACGATATCCTCCTTCGGTAACGGCAGGACTGTTTTGGTTTGCATTAAGGGGGGGAATAAAGTGATTGACGAACGTGTGAACGGAGCGGAAAAGCAAGGTTATTTCGTAAAAATCGGTTCCGATGTGATCGGCGCGGTTCATTCCCCGGAAGGATTGCAGTTGGTTTACAACGGAAACGTATATCCGTTGTACGGAAACTGCTGGGATGTGGAGCTGCTGCTCGGGCAGAAAAACAATTTGTTCACGTTTTATTGGAACGGGGAGATGAAAGTTTCCGTGTCTTACGGTCAAGACCACGATCTTTTTTTGGAATTGTATAACGTGTTGTACGGAAAACAGAACCGGTAGGCAAAGTCATGAAAGCGGGAGGAAACGAATACACGTATGGAGAATACAGTTTTGAACGAATAACGGCCATGACCGAAGGAGTGGAATCCGATGCACATGATGAATGCGGACGCGCGGACGCAGGACTGCATCACGGACGAACAGGCGGCATTTTTTCTTGAAAACGGTTTTCTCGTCATTCGCGGCGTGCTGCAGGGAGAAGAACTGCGCATCGTCCGGAGCGAAATGATGAAGCTGGTGGAGAAGGGGGCGGCCGGCGTCAAGGACGATCCCGATTACATGTACGGCAAAGGAACGAAATCCGGCAAAGACGTGCTGCGGCGCATTGAGTACGTCATCGATAAAAGCGATCCGATGAAAGTGCTGCTAGGGCACCCCTTTATTCTCCGTTCCGTCGAAAAGCTGCAGGGGCCGAACTTCATCCCGACCTGGGATTCCATGGTGCTGAAAATGCCGGATGAAGGCATTATCGTTCCATGGCACAGAGACGCGGAACCGCCTTTCGGCTGCACCGATCCGCGCCCGATCTTCAACGTCGATTTTTATTTGGATGAAGCCGATCTGAAAACATGCTTGTGGGTCATTCCCGGGAGCAATCGATGGACGGAGGAAGAAGCGAAGAAACGCTGCGCGCGCGAAGGATTTGACACGTCGGAGGCGATTCCCGTGCCGATGCAGCCGGGCGACGTCATTTTTCACGATATTAAAGTGCTGCACGGATCGCCCTCCGGAGACGGCAACGCGCTTCGGCGCACCGTGTATTACGAGTTCCGGCCGGGAGAGATCGAAGCCGAATTCGGTCCGCACACCCGCGAATATTTGCCGCTAAAACAGCAAGTGCTGCTTGACTGTATCCGGCGCCGTTCGGAGTGCGGGTACTGCAAGGAAGAAAAACCGTTCGTCTACTCTCCGACAGGCGAATTCGCGGTAACGGACATGGTGCCGCCGCCGACATTCCGCTATCCGCATCACGAATATTGGCGTTAGCACGACTAAGGTGGATTGAACTGCCATCACTATGCGTTCATAGTGGTGGTTTTTTTTTGTTTTTGTCCGGCATGAATAAGGAGGGAAAAATGCCTTCCTTTTTTTTCCGATATTATGATAAAATACGGAACATAAGTTCCCTGAAGCGGATCATGTGACCCGGTACGAAAGCGCTTCCGCTTCATGGAGTTTTACGCAGGAGAGGGGGAGACGCCTGTGAGCGGCCAAATTCAGCAAACATACCGGGCAGCAATGGAATCGTTCGTGGATAGGGTGCGGCAGGACAGCCACGTCCTTGCCGTCTTTGTCGCAGGAAGCTTGTCCTACGATGAAGTGTGGGAAAAGTCGGACATCGACATGCATATCGTCACCGACGACGAGAAGCGGCCTTACGCCGCGTATCATCTGGTGGAGCATGGCATCTGCATCAGCGCGTCGGTCACAAGCCGGACGGAATTCAAAAAAACGTTCGAACAATCGATTCAAACCGGTTTTTCGTTCCCGCGATCGGCGGCGAACCGGCTTGGCAGACGTTACCGAAATTCCGCCGTTAACTGTTCAAATTGCTCTTTCGTCAATCGGACGTTTTGTTTGGCCAGCGCTTGCTCGGAAAAGCCCGGCAGCGCATTCTCGTAGCTTTTTTTCTGTTTGTTTTGATAAATAACGCCGGTCAGCATTCCGTCCGTCTCCATCAAACGGGTCATCGACGCTACGCGATCGGCCGGATCGTAGCCGGGAATTTCCTCCACGTCGACGATGTGCTCTTTAAACCAATCGTACGTATTGACATGGTTGTACGTCACGCACGGGCTGAACACATTGATGAAAGAAAATCCCTCGTGCCGGATTCCTTCCTCTATGACACGAACCAACTGTTTCAAGTTTCCGGAAAACGATTGGCCGACGAACGTCGCGCCGGCAGCGATGGCCAGTTCCAGCGGAGAAAGCGGCTGTTCGATGACGTCCGGCCTGTTTTTCGTTTTAAACCCTTCCGCGCTGCGCGGTGACGGCTGGCCCTTCGTCAGGCCGTAGATTTGATTGTCCATGATGATATAAGTCAAGTCGATGTTTCTGCGGATGGCATGAATCGTGTGCCCCGTGCCGATCGCAAAGCCGTCGCCGTCACCGCCCGCGGCGATGACCGTCAGCTCGCGGTTGGCGATTTTCAGCCCTTGGGCGAGCGGCAGCGACCGTCCATGCGTGCCGTGAAAGCCATACGCATGGATATAGCCGGAAATTCTGCCCGAACATCCGATGCCGGAAACGACCGCCACCTGTTCGGGCTCCAGTCCGATATTGGCCGCCGCTCTCTGGATGGCCGCCTGCACGGAGAAATCGCCGCAACCCGGACACCAGTTCGGTTTGACGTTATTGCGGAAATCTTTAAGTGTAGCCATGGCCGTTCTCCCCCTTGTTTCATCTAAGAAACCGTAATTAGGCGAGTGTGATAAAAAATTTCTATCATGCTGTTTATTTTATTTTATGACATCGCCGCCGGGGAGAACATAACCGAATTTAGATGATATTTATCGCGGGCGCAGATGAATCGGTGCCTGGCATCACCATAAAATAAATATAGGTTCGGTTTGCCGCCATTAGAGCCCCGGGAAGCCCTTATTCCAGCTTGCTATTCCAGCTTGTTCACTTCAGGTGAACCGGTTCGGAAACAAAGAACAAAACAGGTTGTGCTTCTTGCTGCCAAACATTAGAATGACTATAGAAAAATCGTATCCGATACGCAAGCCGGGCGGCAACCTCGCAGGGCGTTACCGGATCGTCAATTCAATACATAAATGGAGGAATGGAGAATGGCATTGACCGCAGAGCAATATATTGATTCGCTTTATCCCCGCGACCCCGATTTGGAAAGAGCGCAGGAAGGCATCCGCCGGCATGGAATGCCGGAAATTTCCATCGCGTCGGGGTACGGCAGGCTGTTAACCTTGATGGTGCGCATGAGCGGGGCGAAAAATGTTCTGGAAATCGGTGCGCTCGGCGGTTACAGCGGAATTTGTTTGGCGCGCGGCCTCGGCCCGGACGGAAAACTGGTTTCCCTCGAACTGGAGCCCCAATACGCCGAAGTCGCACACGGGCATTTAAAAGCGGCGGGACTGGGGGATCGGGTTGAATACCGCGTCGGCGAAGCTTTGACGAGCTTGGAGCAGCTGGAGCGGGAAGGCCGCCGCTTTGACTTTTTCTTTATCGACGCCGACAAAGGGAACTATCCGAATTATTTGGAATGGGCGATTAAGCTTGCCAATCCGGGAGCTGTCATCGCCGCCGACAATACGCTGATGCACGGCCGCTCGATGGATCCGGAGAGCGCGTCTCCGTCCGTCGAGGCGATGAGAGAGTTCAATAAGCGCATCGCCGCCGATCCGCGTCTGGAAAGCACCATTTTGCCGGCTTACGACGGATTGGCCGTCGCGCGGGTAAAGTAATACGCGAAAGCGGGATCGGTTAGCAGGGTAAGGAATGGAAGAAGCCGGACAGCGCAAAGCGCTCCTCCGGCTTCTCCGGTTCCGGCCCGCATCGCCAATTGCGGCAAAGCCACTACCCCTATCTCTATCCATTCCTCAAGCTCGTTATCTTCTCTTCGATCGGCGCTTGCTTCTCTTCATCCCAAACGACCGATATTTCAAAAGTGCCTTCTTCGAAAAAGAGCGGAAACCGGCGTCTGAACCACGGCTGCATCGGCAGATTCATCGCTTCTTGAATCGGCACCCATTTTAATTCGCCTTCCGGCGGATTTTGCAGAAGTTCCCCTTCATACGATGTGGCCAAATAATTGAACACCATGTACCGGTAGTTCTTTTTCGGCACGACATATTCGTCCAATCCTTTATATATCAAGTTTTTGACGCGAAGCCCCGTTTCTTCCCAAACTTCGCGAATCGCCGCTTCCGTTAGACTTTCGGGAAAATCGACTTTTCCTCCGGGTCCGAGATAGCCGGGAAACCCGCGTTTGTCCGGACGATTCACCAGCAGCACCTTATCGCCGTCCCGAATCAAACACATCGTGTACAATCCGTATGTAATTTCATGAGCCGCGGCAGTCAATGGACTCCCTCCCTGTAACCTCTTCGTTATTCATTCTAGCAAATCCGGCTGCCGGCCGCTACACCGGCGTTTTCGGCTAGCCCGCGGGTTGCCGCGATCCCGTCCTAGCCGTCCGCCGTTCTGCGCGCTTTGCCGTACAGCGTTCTTCTCGCCCAGTACGATCCGGAAAAAAGCATGAGGGCAGCGAGGATGAACACGCCCTGAATGTGAATCCATCCCGACAAGAAGCCGCCGACGACCGGCCCTGTCAAATTGCCGAGACTCAAGAAGCTGCTGTTGAACCCGTACGCAGCGCTTTCCCTTCCTTCCGGCGCGTATTTGCGAATCAGCGAATTGACGGAAGGAAGAAGCCCGCCGATAAATACGCCGAGTATAAACCGCGCGCCCAGCAGCTGCCAAATGTTCTGTACAAATGCCTGCGGAACGGAAGCGAGCCCCGCCCCGAACAGGGCGATGACGAGAATGCGCTCCGCACCGAGCTTGTCACCGAGACGACCGAGCAGCGGAGATGCGACCATGTTGGAGAGGCCGGTAACGGAGCCGACCAAGCCGGCGTAAAAAGCCAGCGTCGGCGTATTTCCGTGCAGCTGTTGGACGAACAGCGGAATGAGCGGCATTGAACTGAGCAGCGAGAATTGAATGAAGAATGTGGCCGCGAACAGAGCGGGCAGCTGCGGAGTTTGGGATAACTGCCGGAATCCCCGCAATACGGAAACCGGGGCTTTTTTGGCTGCTTGCGCGGCGTCAAACCGCTCCTTGACGACAAACAACGTTAAAAAAGCGGCGGCGAACAAGAGGGAGCCGGTAATGTAGAAGATGGGGCGGAAGCCGAACCAGCCCGCCATCAATCCGCCGAATAAGGGACCGAGTATGGTCCCGGCCACTCCGCCCGATTGCAGCGTTCCCATCGCAAAGCCGATTTTGTCCTTCGGCGTGTTGGTGGAAACAAGGGCGACCGCCGCAGGTACAAATCCGGAAATCGTGCCGTTCACTATACGGAGCAACAGCAGCTGCCACGGGCTAGTCGAAAAACCCATCAACGTCATGACGACAGCCATGCCGAAGCCGGAGCGAAGCAGCATGATTTTGCGTCCGCGCCGATCGGCGAGCCTTCCCCATATCGGTTGAAACAGAAATGAAGTGACAAAATTGCCGGCAAAAATGATGCCGGACCAAACGGCGACCCGATCCGGTTCGCGTATGCCCAGTTCCTGTATGTATAACGGAAGAAACGGGATGATCATCGTCATGCCGGACATGACGAGAAATTGGCCGAACCACAGGACAATCAGATTCGTTCTCCAGTTTACCAACGCGATTCTCTCCTTTGCTGCGTGGTGTTCCCAACCCGATATTTACAAGTATAACACATTGGGTCTTCTTCCCATGCTGCGTGAAGAGACGAGAAGCGGGCAAATGGGCCGGATAACCCTGCGAACGTTTCTTTTAGGGTCTCGCCTCGCTATAAAAGGCGGGGAGCGGGGCGTCATGCGGGTTGCAGCCGGTCCGCGCCCAAAATCCGGAAAAACAACACCGCTCGCATGGATTGCGAGCGGTGCTGTGAGCTGTCCGGGACCGGGTTCAGCTCATGCAGTGCGTTTCATCGCCATGGCCTTCAAGCTTCTTCCCAGAACCGGCGCAAGTTGTCCATCCCGATCTTGGATCCGAGCCGGCATTCCTCCATACCTTCGAATTCCACCGTGATGTACCCGTCGTAGCCGGAATGCTTGATCAGCTTGACAATTTCGCGTATTTCGATGTCGCCTTGTCCGACGATGGCGCCGCGCAGGAAATTGCCGTTCGCCGTCTTGAACCAGGCGCCCTCTCCAGGATCTTGGTAGAATGGCCGGAAGTAAAAATCTTTGAAATGAATGAGCGATGCGTAGGGCAAATTTTTCTTTACGCCGACCAGCGGCGCTTCGTCCACGCACATGAAATTGCCGACATCGAGCGTCGTCTTGAAGTTCGGGCGGTTCACTTCCAGAAGCACCCGCTGCACGCGGTCGCTCGCCTGCACGCAAAACCCGTGGTTCTCGATCGTCGTCGTGATGCCGAACTGTGCGGCGTAATCGGCGATGCGCCGGCTGCCTTCCACGATGAGCGGCAGGCTGTTCTCGAAATATTCGATCGTCATCTTCTCCGGAGGCAGCGTGAACGCCGTCACGTCGTGGCGCATATGGCGGATGCCCATTCTCGCGAGCAGATCGACATGCTGCTTCACCCGTTCCACTTCCGCTTCGAACGCTTCTTCCGTCTCCTGAACGAAATTCGCCGGCATGGAATAGTTCGACAGCTCGATGCCGACCGACGCGGCTTTGTCCCTGACCGCTTCCGCCAGTTCCGGGTTGTCGACCAGCGTAAAGCCGTACGGAACGATTTCCATATGCTCTCCGCCGTTGTCCTTAATCCACTGGATGACGTCGAGCACCGTCATTTCTCCCGATTTAATCGCGTTCAGCAGACTGTAAGTGCTTAAACCGATTTTCATCCTATCACCTCATAAGGAATTCGATTCCATCAAGGAATTCGTTTCCATCATAGCTCTTGCGTGCGATTTTCACAATCGCTTTTCTATCAATTTTTACTCCGGGCTCTGTTATAATATGGGTAAATATTTAAAATCGTTCAAAAAAAGGATGTGTGCCGCCATGAGTAAATTGTCCGGTAAAATAGCGCTCGTTACCGGAGGTTCGCGCGGGCTCGGGCGTTGGATAAGCGTCGCTTTGGCCGAGCAGGGCGCCGCCGTGTGCGTCAACTACGCAACCAATGACAGCGATGCGGAGCAAACCGTGGACATGATCCGTTCCAAAGGAGGCCAGGCGTTTCCGATCCGTGCGGACATTACGCGGGAAGAGGAAGTGGAAGCGCTCATCGATCAAGTGGTGGAAACTTGCGGCGGACCGGTGGACATTCTCGTAAACAACGCGACAGGTCCGCAGCCGATGTATTCGATTGAAGCGAGCACATGGGAAATTTATCTGGATCAGATGCTCTTTTTCGTCAAAGCTCCGCTTCTTTTAACGAAGGCGGTGCTGCCGGAAATGAAAAGCAGAAGATCGGGCAGCATTATCAATATCGGCAGCGAAGTCGTGCAGTTGGGAAACCCGAATTTTTCATCCTATGTTACGGCGAAATCGGCGATGATCGGCATGACCCGATCGTGGGCGAACGAGCTCGGACCTTTCGGCATCCGCGTCAATCTTGTCGCTCCCGGGTTTATACCGGTGGAAAGACATGAGGGTTTGGATCCGGCGGTGTTCGAACGGTACGAGCAGGGCGTCGCCTTGAAACGGATGGGCGAACCTTCCGATGTCGGACGGGCTGTAGCATTCCTTGCTTCTGACGACGCCAAATTCATTACCGGGCAATGTTTGTCGGTTAACGGCGGAAATACGTTCGGCATCTAATGCCGGATTCCAGAAAATATAGTCTGCTTCGGAGCAAATGATGATTCATTGGAAAATGTACAATAGTCATTCGCGTTTCGGAGGAAAATATAACGCTTCACTGGAAAAAGTCCAATCAAATGCCCCCTTTTTCCCTTGCTGTTGCCGTTTCAGGCAAATTCTAATGCATTATTTCCAATGAAACACCTCATAGTTGAGGAATATCTTATGATATATTGTACAAAATCCAATGAATGGAAAGTATCCTACCCGAATCGCCTGATTCCGCTCATAGACCTCGTATGCCGGATACAGAAGATCAACGCTTCTGCATTTCGGAAACGTCCTCGCGAATTGGGAAAATGGGCACATTGATTGTTGGCCTCCCGTCATATCTTCCGGACATGCGGCCATATACATATAGAGGGAATTACGATTGGATGCCGGAAGGGGGAAGGGACAATGGCGAAATCCCATCGCGGAAAAGCGCTCTGGAAATTGCCTGCCCGAGGCAGGGGAACGTGTCCGATCTGCAAAGCGACGCGAATTAAATTGTTGTACAATCTGACGACGTCAGGCGGCGAAACGTTAAAAGTATGCAAACGCTGCCAAAACAGAACGGCATAGCGCATATGCGGAAGCGGAAAAGGAGTACTGCAAGCGGGATTCGTAAAGGTCCCGCTTCTTTCGTTTGGCTGTCCTGTCTATGAGAAGGAGAATGACTGTGATACGGCGAATCTAGTTCATATTAATCTTGTTCATATTTGCAGCATGATGATTCTACGATGGGCATGGAGGGAAACGAATGCACAGTCAGCGGGAAATTGTCATCGGCATCGATGGGGGCGGAACCCATACCCGGGTGATGGTCAGCGACCTGAACGGCCATATTCTTTCGTATGTCGAAAACGGCGCATCATCCGTCAAAAAAGACAAGCTTGCCCGTCAAAATGTGCAGCAGGCGATGATCGAAGCGCTTTCCCGGGCGGGGTGTCATATCGCTCAGGTCAAAGGAATTGCCGCCGGTATCGCCGGATTGGATTCGGAAGACGATCTGGATTGGGTGCGGGCTTTAACTGACGTCCCCGGTTTGTCAGCCCCTAGCTGGCACGTCAATGATGCTGTAATTGCCCACGTAGGAGCTTTTCTTGCGGAACCCGGCATCGTTGTCATATCAGGTACAGGCTCCATCCTTTTTGCCATTACGGAGGAAGGCACGCCGATTCGAAATTATGATCTGCATCATTACGCTGCAAGTGCGGCGAGGTTTCTTTCCTATGATGCGGTATTCGAGATATTGGCCGGGAACGGGGGATCCTCCGACGAGGTTTTGATTCGACAAGTTCTTGCCTATTGGGGAGTAGCTGACTTGGCAGGATTGCGCAATTTGGCGATGAGCGGATTTATCGAAGATCGCCGAGAACGTGACCGGATGTTTGGCCGAATGGCGCCATTGGTTACGTCAAACGCTGCAAAAGGAAGCCGGTTGGCGCAATTCGTCTGCGATAAAGCCATTCATCAAATTTCCGTAGGAGTACAGTTGCTTGGAGCCTATTTCACCGCAAATACGGTACCGGTCGCCTTTGTCGGCAGTGTAGTCAACAGTCCATACATGAAGCGCTGTCTTACTGACAAGTTGGCTACAGGAAAAAATAAGAAATATGTGGCGGTAGAACCTGCCCTTTCCACGGTGGCCGGTGCCGTCGTCATGGCTTTGAAGCGTCTCGAAGTGCCTGTCACGGATGAAACAATTCGGAATATTCAGAGGCATCCTTATTCATTATATCCACATAGAATTGAAAGCGACAGTTGAAAACCAGAGCATATAGATGCTTGTCATAGGAGGGTGAAGAAGTTGATGCAGCCGGTAAACATGGTGATTGCCGCCATTCTTTCCGTTGGCATTTTGGTCTCGTCCGGCATGGGCATAACGGATGGGAAAGACAAGACGGAGGCGGTTGTGCGGAAAAAGGATGAAGGGAAAGTGAAGCCGGATCAATTTCCGTCCGTTTTTCTGCGGGGTGAGTACGAACGAATTTACAAGCAAACGAGCGAAACGTTCCGTGAACAAATCTCTTACGAGCAGTTTCGGCAAATCGCCGAACAGTTCAATCGCGGAGTCGGCTCGTATTCGCTCGTGTCTGTATTGCCTGTGGGAGACGGCGCACGGTATGCATGGCAGGACGATCAGGGAGGAAAAGGCCTGGTGGCGGTATTTGGCAAAGACCACACGATTCTGGGTTTGCAGGTGATTCCTCTCCAAACGTATCCGGAAACGGATCACACGTACACGAAGACGGAATTCGTTTTGCCGTTTAAAGGAGAGTGGACGGTTTTCTGGGGCGGTACGAATGCGATGGTCAACTATCATTACGCCATTCCGGGTCAACGTTATGCGTATGACTTTGTCATCATCAAAGGGAACAAGTCATATGCCGGAGATCCGCTCAAAAACGCAAGTTACCGCGCCTTCGGCCAGGAAGTGCTCGCTCCCGCCGACGGAACGGTGGTCAAAGTGGAAAACGGCATCAAAGATAACGAACCCGTCGGCCAAATGAACGCGGACGAACCTGCGGGGAATGTGGTCGTCATCGATCACGGCAACGGCGAGTACAGCTTTCTCGCACATTTTCAATACGGGTCGATTCGGGTGAAGCCGGGAGACCGGGTCCGGCAGGGCGATGTGCTCGGATATTGCGGAAATTCTGGAAATTCCAGCGAACCGCACATTCACTTCCACGTTGCCGATTCTCCGGATTTGTTCGATTCGAAATCCATCCGCATCCGCTTCAAGGGTGGAGATGCGGGAATGGTGCAGGGGAACAAGGTGAAGTCATTTTAACGCTGCAACGCGGCGCGGCCGATTCTTGTATAAAAGATTAGAGTAGAGCATGACTAGCGGCGCCCGGATCCGGAAATTTGTCGTGCCGTATCCCAAGCTTTCTTGAATTGTGCCACATTGGGGAACCGTAAATCTCTATCCGGATTTACAGCCCGCAACGCAACTTCATAGAGCGCCCTCCCGGCTTCCCATTTTTCATAAGACCTGTCCAACTCTCCTCCCAACAAGCCAAAAGCGACGGCTCCCATATTGAATACATTCGTCTTTTCATCAATCGGAGCTCCGAGGAGAAACTCTTCGGGAGATTTGAACCTTTTCGCTCCCCAGAAATGTTCTCCGATATCGTTTATGGTTGGCTTTTTTCTGTAAAAATCGATGTCGCATATTTTCGTGATATGGTTTGTAAAATCGTAAAGAATGCTTCCGTCATAAAAATCTACGGCAACATACCCTTTTGACTCTATGTATTCATGAAAGGAAAAGATGACATCCAGGGAGATGAAACGTTTTTCAACAGGCAAATTTTTATATCGGAAAAAAGGCGACTCCGGATGGTTGTATTTCGCCTCTCCCGCAAATGACCAGTGCGAGTGCAAACATTCGCCTTCAATCCACTCAAATACTGCAGCATAACCCGCTTCAACATGGAAATGCGACACCAATCGGATAAGAGCCGGATGATGCAACGTTTTGTATAAGGGAATAGCCCGTATTAATCGGAGAACGGCGTCTTGAGGGTTCCCTTTGAAATCCAAAGGCTTTGAACCCGCATACTTCACAAAATATTTCCTGCCGTCTTTCTCCGTACCGAAACAGATATTGCCCGAATCCTGCTGGTCAAATACGGTAAATACTCTGCCAAGCCTTTTTAACCAATGAAAATCATGTTCTTCCTGCAATTGAAAAATCACATCGTCCATTTCAATCGTAAAGGGCACTTTTCGCTAGTGGCCTCCTGATTCGTTCAACAAGTTTAGGATTAGTCCCGGATATTCCCTGTCGGCTTGCCGTTTCGCAGGTTTGAAACAGGAAGTGAATGATCACAATCGGATCGTTTCACATCGTCCATGATAGTCATCCGGCGGCGGGCAAGGCAAGAGACCATTTTAATAAAAAAATATTCCCCGTTGTTGCCTTAAGGTATGGAGACCGGCTTCGACGTCATGCAGGGAATCCTTCAAGCGGCAAGGCGCTGATGCTCCTTTTCCCTTCTTCCCCAATACAGTGTAAGCCCTGCCGCGGCCGTGCCGATAACGGCGGCCAAATAAAAGCCGCTCGCCAGTCCGCCCCATTGATTCAACCAACCGGCGACAAACGGTCCGCCAAACATGCCGATGGCGTAAACGGCCTGGTAAAATCCCATAGCGGTCGCCCGTTTGTCCATATCGATCGATTGAATCGCCAGCCCGAGCAAAAGCGGCATATGCAGACCTTGGGCGAATCCGTTCAAGCTTTGCGTCACGAACAGCCAGCCGAGCGAAGGCAATAGCGGAATCGCCAGCGTGCACAGCGAACTGAGCACAAAACCGGCAATGACCGTCGGCCAAGCGCCGAAATGAGGGGCGATCCATTTACCGCTGCAAAACGAGGAGAGCGCGTGCGGAATCATGAACGCAAACACGAGCAGGCTCAAATCGAATTTGCTCGCGCCCAAAACTTCGGCGTAAGACGGCATAAACCCGAACATCGTGATGAATAAGATGCTGTGCGCCATAATCGATAAGGACGACACTTTCAACAGGATGGGCTCTTTCATCACTTGCGTCAAATCTCTGGCCCGAATCGGGGCGCGGAAAACGCCTCCTCTCGGCTCCTTGACGGCGAAAGTGAGAGCAAAACCGAGCAATCCGACGATGCCTCCGGCCCAGAACGTCGCATGCCAACCCCAGCCGTCGGCCAGAAAACCGCTCAATCCCATGCCGATGAGCTGTCCGGCAACGGTCATAAGGCTGATCGTGCCCATGGCGCGCGTCGCTTCATGCTTTGCGAAATAACTGGCGTAAAGCACGGTGAACGCCACCCAGGTCGAGGCGGAGACGCCGGAGATCGCTCTGGCGGCAAGCGTCCATCCGACGTGGCTCGTAAGGGCGAAACAGAAACAGCTCAGCGCGCCGGTCAGCATGCCGAGCGCCATATAGGGACGGCGCACCCGCATCCGGTCCGATACGATGCCGAGCGGCAGGCGAATGACAATTTGCATGAATCCGTAGCTGCCCAGAACAATGCCTACGAACGAATATGTCGCACCCAACGATTCCACGTACAGCGGTAAAATCGGAACGTAAATGTATAAACAAATCCAATACAGCAAAGTCACTGCGATGAAAGCGGCGTGATCCTTGGCGGTCGCCCGGACGGATTGTGATTCCTCCATAATTTCCTGTCTCCTTTGTCACGTACGGTTCACACTAATTCTGCTAGCTTTTCTTCCGTTCGTCAACTGCTGAAAAGTCGCGCTTTTCTCTCATATTCATACAATATAAATCAATTTTAGACACAATCCGATTAAACAAGTGCATTTTATTTGCAGCCGAAATTGTATATGATTGGAATCAAACCACTCTATTTCAGGAGGTTATGACTGCCATGCAAACGTTATTCCCGCAAGCTTTGCCCCGCCGTACTCCGCTGACCGCGGAACAAATCGCGCAGTATGAGCGTGACGGTTATTTGATTCTTCGCCAAGGGTGCAGCGACGATTTGATCGAAGCGTACAATTCGCACATTTATTCCATCCGGGCCGCGGAGACGATCCCCGATTGGGCCAGCCCGTGGAGAGGCGGAAAGCCTGCGGACGACAAAGACCGGTTTTCGGTCCGGTTGTTCAACCCGCACAAACACGACGGATTTTCGCTGCAAATGATGAAGCTGCCGGTGGTCCGCGGCGCTCTGGCCCAGCTGCTGGGCGACGAAGCGGCAGGCGTGCAGAGCATGTATTTTTACAAGGAACCCGGCTCTCACGGACAAGCCGCCCATCAGGACTACTATTATATTAAAAATGAACCGAATACGATGATCGCAGCCTGGATCGCGATGGACGACGTCGACGAGGAAAACGGATGTCTCTGGGTTATCCCCGGAAGCCACAAGCTGGGCCTGCTTCCGCACGGCAAAGTGAAAAATCTGGAAGAGCACGAAGCGTGGACGCACGAAACGGAGGGCGTCGATTTGTCGAAAGAAGTGCCGGTCGTCATGCGGAGCGGGGACATCCTGTTTTTCCACAATCTGCTCATTCATTCGTCGACGCGCAACCGTTCGGCCAACCGGTGGCGCCGATCTTATGTGTGCCATTATATAAGGCACGATTCCGTCATTACGGAACGGGAGGATTTGAAGCAGAAAGTGCCGCTGGTTTAAAGGCTTGTTCCATACGAATTCATCCGATGATTCATCCGATGGCTTTGTCCCGGGCGAACGATTCGCCGTACAGAGGACGAAGCCTTTTATTGTTAATCGCATAAATCAATTCAGGACACAAATCGGTTAACTCAAGACATTGTCCAAATGATACGCATGGACTAACATTGAATGTAAACGCTTACTTGACAACCCGCCGCGCAGCGCCGCAACGCGCGCCGGGAGAGGCGTATCGAAAGGGATGAATCGATGTGAGAATAAGGTGGGCCAGCATAGGTGTACTCCTTATCGTCCTTACTTTGGCCGGATGCAGCGGATCGCAGGACGCGTCCGGAGAAGGAGGCGGAAAAGAAGAAAGCGACGGTGGAAAAAAACTGACGCTTTGGGTGTTTGCCGATACGCATAAGAAATTTTTTGAAACGGTTACGCAGGAGTTCAAAAAGACGCATCCCGATGTGAAGGTTGAAATCAATTTAATGGAAGCCAAAGCGCTTTACGATAAGTACACGGTTATC
>JAWLCZ010000099.1:0-15473 GCA_041686835.1 Paenibacillaceae bacterium
ATCGTTTTGTGAAAAATATTATCAATCTGTTAAATCATTTAACCCACCCCCAAATATGTCGATTCGTTCCAGAATTTGTATAAATATCGATAGATAAGGGGTGACGAATGATGACTGTAAAGAGTCAAACCTTTATGAGTTCGCTGGACGGAGAATGGGTGGATCTCATTTTAACCGCACGGGAAATGGGCATTTCCATTGACGAAATAAGATATTTTTTGCGAAAAGGAAGCTTGAATGAATATATGAATAGCAAGAAGTACGATACAAACGAATAAGGCACAAAACGAAGCCATGGTTTCTGCCGGAAACCATGGCTTTTGCTTGCTTTTCTTCCGCTTAACGGCAAAGAAAGGCAATAGGGCCGCGCCTTACCGAAGTTTGCACACTCATGTCCGTTTCACCGTAAGGCTCTTTCACGCTTTCAATCGCGATCATGCTTGTGCTTGTCCTTGTCATTATCCTTGTCATTATCTTTGTCTTTATCCCTGTCTTTATCCTTGTCCTTATGTTCGTCTTTATCTTTGCAGTCATCCCTGTCTTTATCTTTCACAGGGCTTCGGTAAACTGTTTCGTATACCGAATTGGTGACTCCTTCGCGCAAAGTGACGTAATCGTACTTGCCGACTTTCGCCTTGAAGCGGTAGTATACGTAATCGCCGACCGACTTCGGCTTTTTGAGCTTGGCCGTCGCGATTTTGTTGCCGTCAGGGTCATACACGTTGACAATCGGCTTGGAAATGTCTTCGTCAGTCGTGACGTAAACTGTGCCTCGCACTTGATTGCCTTTATACTTCACATCCTTAAAGCCGACGGCAGCGAAAGCCAAAACGGGGGTAAGTACGGACAAGATCATCAAAAATGCGAGAAACCAGGACGCCTTTTTCAACACACGTTTGTTTTTCAATCGGCCTTCCCTCCTTTCCGACGGATTTCCGCTTTTGTTGCGGTTGTCGTTTCCTGAAATCATCTTTGTTCACCTCCTTTCAAGGTTGTTCGTTATATAATTTATTTTTGTTCTTTATATAGAACGATTGTACATGCTGAGTATATAACAAATGAGCACAACCGCAAAGCGGCATTTTTCACATGGATTTCGATATAAGCCGGAATTTTGCCGAATTTTCGCTAAATTCCGCTGTTTTTCTCCGTATCGCTTTGCAATAATGCGTCTACAGCCATTTTTTCGTTCGGGTCGGCAGCAAGCAGTTTTTCATACCACTCCGGATCGTCTTTGTTTTGTTTTCGTAAAGCCGCGATATACCAGCGGACGGTCATCCGGTTTAACGGATCGTCCAACGACTCCCCGTCATCCGGCTTGAGCATTGCCGCAGCCGATTCAAAGTCGCCGCGGATAAAATAGATTTTCCCCAACGAATACGCGATATATGGCGTCACATAGAAGGGCCGGCCCGTCCTTTGCGTTTTCGGCACCCGTTTGAGCTGTTCGATCTTTTGCAGCACATCGCCGTAAATGTCAAAGGCCGCGTTCCAGTGCGAGTCCGCCAGCCGCTTGTTTCCGTCAAGCCTTGCTTTGTTCCCCAGTTCATAATGAAGCGTAATGCTCCGCTCGTACAAGCTGATATCCCAGGGAAAATGTTTTAATCCGCCGGACACCACAGTTAACGCTCTGTCGAATTGTTCCTTGTCCATGTAAGCATCGTATTCCGCTTCCAGCAGCCGGCGGTCGAACGGCTCTTGTTTCTTTAGCCGCCCGATTCGTTCAAGCGCTTCGTTATGATACGCTTCATTTTTCGTTTGCCCGTACGCCTCGTACAACAAACCGACTTTATATAATACAGAGTCGGGATGGTCGGGCTGTTTCGCCAGCGCTTCGTCCAGAGGAGCGAAAACTTCGCGCAGAGGCTTGTCCTCCTCCGCCAGATGGACTGCGGCGTTGAACAAATAATTCGCATACAGCGTCTGTAATGAGGCTGCATAGGTACCGACAGCGATAAGGCAAAGGAAAACCGCGTACGTTTTACCGTAAATTTTACGGACCGCTTCTCCGGACGGCGGATATTCCGGAAAACCGCCGCGGGATGCCATGGCGCCCAGACAGAGAAAAACAAGCGACGATAAGTAGGCGTAACTCATATTGAAATCAATGATGCTGTGAATAAGTACGGAAACGGCGAAAATATAAAATACGAGATCGGTTTCCCGCTGATAGGCGCTGTTTTTCACAACATTCCGCATAAAGCGGAAGAATACATATCCGAGGAACACGATAAGCGCCGCAAAGCCTGCAAGTCCCGTTTCGACCAGGTACTGCAAATAAAAATTGTGCGTTTGGGTGCTTACGTATGGATTGCTTTGGTACGTTTGGTACAAAGCCGGCCATGCTCCTCCGCCCGCGCCAAACAGCGGATAGTCCCGAAACAGTTTCAGCGCGTCCTTGTAAAAAGTCGCTCTCTCCAGTACGCTGTGCTGCTGCAAATTGATACTCTCGATGCGATGTTTGATGTTGTCCGGCAGCAGCCCGACGACGCCGGAATGTCCGAAAAGAACGTAACCGCCCAACAATCCCGCTATAATCATGCCGGCCGGGAGAAGCATGCGCGAGTAGCGAAACGTTACATACTTGTCGATGATATTTTCCAATGCCGGCAAGACGTATCGTTTCACAAGCAAGACAGCCACCGCAGCGGCTGCGCTAGCCGACAGCAGCGTAGTCCAACCGGCGAAGGAAAGGGGGGCGGAAAACCGTTGATAGATTTCCAGGCCCAAGCCGCTTATTTTACCTAGCGTAAACAGCGACACGGCAAACGTGACAGCAAGACATAAAAGCAGCGCGATTTGCCTCGCCAATGTCAAAAACGGCAGCAGCAGCCACAACGAAACGGGAAAAGCAAGAAGGCCGCCGCGCGACAGCGTCAATAAAAAGGAAATCGCCGCCGGCGCCAGCATCATCGCGTGTAATGCCGCGGCATACCATTTGCGGGACGATACGACGAGAAACAACCCGCCGAGCAGAATGCCGGTCAAGTAAGCGGCATACGTATTCGGATACTCGAACACCGACGCCAACCGCACCTGCCCTGCTTGTAAAATAACCGCGTCCGCACGATGGGCGTTGCCGAACAGATGAAGCAATCCGTACCATACGACAGCGTAACCGGAAAACATGACGCCGTTTCGCAGAAGCGAAAAGCTGAGCTTATGGTTCGCCAAACTCATCCCGATGATGAAAAATGCCGCGTACATCGTGTGCATATAAACGGAATGAACGGCGGTATGATGGGAAACGGCGAATGGAAGCGAAACGAGGTAAGACAACGGGATGAACCATACGACGACGTGCAGCGCATCCCCTTTGCCGTACAAATTCCAATGTTTGAACCAAACTAACGATGTCAGAAAAAGTGCGCCCGCACTCCACGCCAAAGCGACATAGAGCGGATATTCCAACGAAACCGCGTTGCCGTCAAACAACGCTTTCGGAAACGGAGCCGCGAATAAAAAAATAACGACAAGCCCGATAACGGACCAGTACAGAGGCGATTTTATTTCTATATGCATTGTGAACTCCTTTCATTTCATGCTGCCGGCACAAGCGGAACATTGCGTCTAGGGCGGACGGGCTTATCCACAATATTCGTCCATTCGCGCGATTTTAGGGGAATAAAATAAAAACGGGCTTCAGAAGCCCGTCGAAAAAATCGCCTGAAAGCAAAAAAGGCCCTCGTCGCCGGACAGCCGGCGATCGAAGGCCTTCGATTACGGGTACCGATTATTTATATGCGAGCCGTTCTTTGTGCCGTTCCTCGTATGCGGCGATCAGATCTTCATGCTGCAGCGTCAGTCCGATATCGTCCAAACCTAGAAGCAGGAATTGACGGCGATGCTCGTCAAGATCGAAGTCGATGGAAAGTCCCAGATCATCGGTAATCCGTTTCGCTTCCAAATCGACAGTCAGCTTATACCCTTCATTCGCCGCCGTCCGTTGGAACAACTGCTCCACCTGCTCTTCGCTCAGCTTAATCGGCAGTATGCCGTTTTTAAAGCAGTTGTTGTAGAAAATATCGGCGAACGACGGAGCGATGACCACTTTAAAGCCGTAGTCCATAATCGCCCAGGGCGCGTGTTCGCGGGAAGAACCGCAGCCGAAGTTGGCGCGGGAAATCAGAATCGACGCCCCCTGGTAGCGCGGTTTGTTCATCTCGAAATCCGGGTTGACTTCGCCGTTTTCCAAGAACCGCCATTCATAGAACAGAAACTGCCCGAATCCGGTACGTTCGATGCGCTTCAAAAATTGTTTCGGAATAATCGCGTCCGTATCGACGTTTACGCGGTCCACCGGCGCGACAATCCCGGTATGCTGCTTAAATGGTTGCATAGGTTCCTGTCTCCTCTCGCGTCAAGATGGGTTAAGCCGATACTTCGGCGTCCACTTTAAATTTCCAATCCCTTACGTCGACAAAATGGCCCATAATCGCCGCAGCCGCGGCCATTGCCGGAGATACGAGATGGGTGCGTCCGCCGCGTCCCTGGCGTCCTTCGAAGTTGCGGTTCGATGTGGACGCGCACCGTTCGCCCGGATTCAATACGTCGGGATTCATCGCCAGGCACATGCTGCATCCGGCGTCGCGCCACTCGAAACCGGCTTCGATGAAAATTTTGTCCAGCCCTTCTTTTTCCGCCTGCAGTTTCACCCGGCCGGAACCCGGCACGACAATCGCATTCACGTGCGGCGCGACCTTGTACCCTTTCGCCACAGCGGCGGCGGCGCGCAGATCTTCAATCCGCCCGTTCGTGCACGAGCCGATAAATACCCGGTCGACCTTCAATTCCGTCATCGGCGTGCCGGGAGTAAGCCCCATATATTCAAGCGCTTTTTGCGCCGCTTTTCGCTCGTTTTCGGTAGGGAAGCTGTTCGGATCCGGCACGCGGCCGGTAATGCTCGTTCCCATTCCCGGGCTCGTTCCCCAGGTTACCTGCGGGATGAGAGAAGACGCGTCGAATTCCACCCGATGATCGTACTCGGCGCCTACGTCCGTCCGCAGTTTTTTCCACTCTTCCACGGCGCGGTCGAATGCCTCTCCCTTCGGCACGTATTCGCGTCCGCGCAAATATTCGAACGTCGTTTCGTCCGGGGCGATGAGTCCCGCTCTCGCTCCCGCCTCAATGGACATGTTGCAGACGGTCATCCGCTCTTCCATCGACAGTTTGCGGATCGCTTCACCGGTATATTCAATCACGTAGCCGGTGGCAAAATCGGTGCCGTACTTGGCGATGATGCCGAGAATCAAGTCCTTGGCGGTGACGCCCGGCTTCAATTCGCCCGTCACGTGCACTTCCAGCGTTTTCGGTTTCGCCTGCTGCAGGCACTGGGTAGCCAGCACGTGTTCCACTTCGCTCGTTCCGATGCCGAACGCGAGGGCGCCGAACGCGCCGTGTGTCGACGTGTGGCTGTCGCCGCAAACGATCGTTTTGCCCGGATGCGTCAGTCCGAGTTCCGGTCCCATGACGTGCACGACCCCCTGGTCGGTGCTTTCCAAATCGAACAGCGTAATGCCGAAATCGCGGCAGTTTTTCGCCAGCGTGTCGATCTGCTGTTTGGAGATCGGATCGGTAATGTTGAACCGGTCCTTGGTCGGGACGTTATGGTCCATCGTCGCGAACGTCAGATCGGGACGGCGCACTTTGCGGTTCGCCAATCGGAGTCCTTCGAACGCCTGCGGGGAAGTGACCTCGTGCACCAGATGCAGATCGATATAAATGACGCTAGGTTTTCCCTCTTCCTGATAGATGACGTGATTGTCCCAAATTTTTTCGAACAACGTCTTTTTAGACATCCTGTTCACCTCGTATGGAATAATCGCTTGAAATGATAGATTCTTAGGAAATATCGTACCATTTCTTTCTTCATTGTTCCAAGATATAATATCTATAAGCGTAATAGTTTTTGATTATAAGAGCAAGGGGAAAAATAAGGGGGAAACCGTATGGAACTCCGACAGCTGCAGTATGCGCTCCAAATCGCCGCCGAAAAAAATTTCTCCCGCGCAGCCGAGAAGCTGCATATCGCCCAGCCTTCGTTAAGCCAGCAGTTATCCAAGCTGGAGAAAGAAATCGGCGTACTGCTTTTTCGGCGCAGCACAAACTCCGTCGAGCTGACGCACGCCGGCGCTTTGTTTATGGAGAAAGCGCAGAAAATTATCGACATGGTCGAGCAGTTGAAACAGGAGATGGACGACATTTCGCAAATGCGCAAAGGCAAATTGATAGTTGGCAGCCTGCCGATTACCGGATCGCACATTTTGCCGCTCGTCCTGCCCGTGTTTAAATCGGCGTATCCCGAGATCGATATTGTGCTCGTAGAAGAAACTTCCGCCAATTTGGAGCATTTGACTTCGAACGGCCAGACCGACGTCAGTTTGCTGTCGCTGCCTTTGCAGGAGCCGTCCTTGACGTATGAAACCGTGATCGAGGAAGAAATCTGCCTCGCGGTTCCGCCGGGGCACCCGCTGGCGGCGATGGAACGCGGCGGGAAAGCGCCGGCGTTAAAAATAGAACATTTGCAGGACGAGCCGTTCATCATCTTGAAAAAGGGGCAAGGTTTCCGGCAAATCGCGCTCGACTTGTGCCGGGAAGCGGGCTTTGCGCCGAACGTCGTTTTCGAAAGCAGCAATATCGAGACCGTGCAGTCGCTCGTCGCCGCCGGCATGGGCGTCGCATTCGTTCCCCGCATGGTGGCGCGGAAAAAATCGAACCCTTTCGCTCCCGTTTATTTGTCTTTCTCCGATCCGAAACCTTCGCGCACGCTCGTCATCGCTTTCCGCAAAGGGAGATATTTGTCAAAGGCGGCGGACGCGTTTATCCGGACGCTGCTTGAAGTGATGAAGACGGTCAAGCCGTAGCCCGTTCACGCCGGAAGCGATTCTTGCGGACGATGCGTCCGGCAGGAGCCGCTTGACGGAAGCGGAGAGCCGGCGGAGCATATCGGCCGGCCGGCCCGCCGCCCGCGAAAAGCGCCGTACGCCCTGTCAATACAATGACGGCCTTCGGTCTTTGAAAACCGGAATCGTCCGGCGCACCTGATCGACGGTAGCCAGATCGACCGACGCGGTTAACAGCTGCTCCCGTTCCCCGCCTTCGACGATCACTTCGCCCCACGGATCGATGAGCATCGAATGGCCGAAAAACTCCGTCGTTCCGCTCGTGCCGACACGGTTGCAGGCGGCGACGAACATCTGGTTTTCGATCGCCCTGGACATGAGCAGCGTACGCCAATGGTGCAGCCGGGGATGGGGCCATTCGGCTGGCACGAACAATATTTTCGCCCCGTTCAGCGCCAATTTTCTGGCCAGTTCCGGGAAGCGGATGTCATAGCAGATCATGACCCCGGCGGGGACGCCGTCGATAACGGCATCGCCAACCCGGCTGCCGCTCGTCAAATACTTCTCTTCGTCCATCAAGCGGAACAGATGAATTTTGGAATAGTCCGCCGTCACGTTCCCTTCGCGATCGAACACATAAACCGTGTTCCTCACCGCACCGCCCGTTTTTTCCGCAATCGAGCCGGCGATGACGTTCACGTGATGTTTGCGGCAAAATCCGGATACGAAAGCTTTGGTCCTGGCTGCATTCTCATCGGCTAGCCGATCGATCCGATCCAGCGCGTATCCGGTATTCCACATTTCCGGGCATAAAATGACGTCCGGTTTATCCGGCGCGGCCATCGCTTGTTCCAGCATGCCGGCCAGTTTCGCGTAATTCGCGTCGGGATCGCCGACGGCGATGTCCATTTGCAGCATCGCGATATTCCATCGTTGCTGAGTCATCATATCACCTCTCGTTGCCTTAATCATACCTGAGACACGGGATAAGTCAATCCCGCGCCCCGTTCCGTAGGGCAAAACATTGCCGCAGGTTCCCGAACGGGCCGCTGTCCTGATACCTTCTCGCCTCGTCCCAGGCATCTTCTCCACGCCATGCGCCCCGTAAGCCGACATGCGGTTGACCGCCGCCATGCGGCGAACCGCGCGCTGGGAGTCGCGCGCGGCGAATCGGCTTTGAGCCCGTGCGCGGCTCCGGTATTTCCGGATGGCGCGCACTATACATGGCGGGCGAATCATGATACATTGTTTATTGAATATTTTGCGCGGATGAAGCGGAGTGAAATGTGATGGACAAAGCATGGAGTGTCAAATCGCGTACATGGAATATCAGGCCGGCGGAGCGCATTCAAAACTTGCCGGTTCAGTTTTTTGCCAACCTCGTGAAAAAGGCGAATGAAGAAATCGCGAGAGGCCACGACGTTATCAACCTGGGGCAGGGAAATCCTGATCTGCCGACCCCTCCCCACATCGTCAAAGCGCTGCAGGAAGCGGCAGCCAATCCGGCGTATCACCGCTATCCCCCTTTCAGCGGATTTTTGTTTCTGAAGGAGGCAGTGGCACAAAGATATAAGGAAGATTACGGCGTGACGCTAGATCCGGAACCGGAAGTCGCCGTCCTGTTCGGCGGCAAAACCGGTCTCGTCGAAATCAGCCAATGCCTGCTGAATCCCGGAGATGTGTGCCTTGTGCCGGATCCCGGTTATCCGGACTACTGGTCGGGCGTGGCGCTGGCCGGCGCGGAAATGGTGTTTATGCCGCTCAGCGCGGCGAACGCGTTTTTGCCGGATTATTCCGCGCTATCCGCGGCCGACGTCAACCGGGCGAAATTAATGTTCGTCAATTACCCGAACAACCCGACGGCGGTGACCGCTCCGGCATCGTTTTATGAGGAAACGGTCCGGTTTGCGCATCAACACGGCATCGTCGTGGCCAGCGATTTTGCCTACGGAGCGATCGGCTTTGACGGAAAAAGGCCGGTAAGCTTTTTACAGATCCCCGGGGCGAAAGAAGTCGGCGTCGAATTTTACACGATGTCGAAAACGTACAATATGGCCGGTTGGCGCGTCGGCTTCGCTCTCGGCAACGCGGACATCATCCGCCTGATTAACCTGATTCAGGATCATTATTACGTCAGCCTGTTTGGCGGCATTCAAGCGGCGGCGGCCGTCGCGCTGACCGCCTCGCAGGACTGCGTGGCGCAGCTGGTGCAAACTTACGAGCGGCGCAGAAATGCGTTTTTTGCCGCTCTCGATCGGATTGGCTGGCACGCGCAGCGGTCCGGAGGTTCCTTCTTCACATGGCTGCCTGTGCCGAAAGGCTACACTTCCGCAGAGTTCGCCGATCTGCTGCTGAGGGAAGCGAAAGTTGTCGTGGCGCCGGGCATCGGCTTTGGCCGTCACGGCGAAGGGTATGTCCGCGTAGGGCTGCTTACGGAGGAAGCCCGTTTGCGGGAAGCGGCCGAACGAATCGGCAGGCTGAACCTGTTCGGGTAGATTCCGTCTGCAAATATCCGGTGCCTTATCCTCCCGGGGAACTGCGCTTTTTCTTTACAAACGCGCCGTGCCGTGCTATTCTATCTTAATAAGGAAAACTTCGATTCATAACCAAATGAAAACGTAATGACAGGGCCAGTAGGAAAGAATGTGTCACGTCCAGAGAGCGAATTCCGCCGGCTGAAAGAATTCGCCGTGAACGCTTCCCGAACCCACCCTCGAACGGTCAGCGACGAGCTGAACAGCCCCCTCTGTTACCGGGGAACCGAAGTTGGATGAATCCTTTCATCAAATAAGGTGGTACCGCGGAAGTCAAACTTTCGTCCTTAGCGGACGGGAGTTTTATTTTTTTTCAGGAAGTGATGGTATGCAGCAGCGAATCGTCGTAAAAATTGGCAGCAGTTCGCTTACGTCGGACGAAGGCGGTTTGAACAGAGAAAAGATCGCGTATTACGCCAGGGAGCTTTCCGCCCTGCAGGAAGCCGGATACCAGACGCTTCTCGTCACGTCCGGAGCGGTTGCCGCGGGTTTCAGGCAAATCGGCTACAGCAAACGTCCAAAACTGCTGCGCGAGAAACAAGCCGCGGCTTCCGTCGGCCAGGCTCTGCTGATGCAGGCGTACAACGAAGCGTTTGCCGCCCACCGAATCGGCATCGCGCAAATTTTGCTCACAAGATCCGATTTTTCCAACCGCAAACGAATACACAACGCGCTCATGACAATTGAAGAACTGCTGCTCCGGCGCATCGTGCCGGTCATCAACGAAAACGACACAGTGGCCGTCGACGAACTGAAATTCGGCGACAACGATACGCTGTCCGCGCTTGTCGCCAATCTCGTGAAGGCGCACAAACTGATCATTCTTACGGATACGGACGGCTTATATACCGAAGACCCGCGCAAAAACGCCAATGCCCGGCGCATCGAACGGGTGGGGGAAATTAACGATGACATTTTCCGCATCGCCGGAGGGTCGGGTTCAAGCGTCGGCACGGGAGGCATGCGCTCCAAAATCGAAGCGGCGCGCATCGCCATTCGCGGAGGCGTACCCGTATTTATCGGCCGCGCTTCCGATCGCGGCGATCTGCTCGCGGCGGTGCAGGGACACGGCAAAGGGACGTATTTTGACACAACGCTGCACACTCTGCCGATGAAAAAACAGTGGGTCGGCTTTCATTCGCTGCCCCAAGGAAACATCCGGGTCGACCGCGGCGCCGAAGCGGCGCTCTTGTCCGGCGGCAGAAGCCTGCTGCCGGCCGGCATTGTCGACGTCGAAGGCGACTTTCATCCCGGCGACGTTGTCGAGGTGATGAATGAAGAGGGGCGGCTGATCGGCCGCGGCGTCGTCAACTATGCGTCATGGCAGCTGAAAGCGGCGGCCGGTTTGTCTACGGAAGAAGTGCGGAAACGGGTCGACGTGCACCGGATCGAAGTGATTCACCGCGACGAATGGATTGCGCTCGTCGACGTTCCGGCCCGACCGTAAGGCGGAAGCGTCGAACGCGCGGACACAAGTCTTTGCGTCAACATGAATGGGATGTGCCGGAAAGTACGAATCGATTGGAGGCAAGACGATGAGGCAACAGCACTATTTTATGCCCACTTTGCGCGACAACCCGGCAGACGCCGAAACGGCCAGCCACCGGCTCATGCTGCGGGCCGGCCTTATCCGCCAGCTCGCGGCCGGCGTGTACACGTATTTGCCTTTGGGCCAAAGAGTGCTAAGAAAAGTGCAGAATATTATCAGGGAAGAAATGGACAAAACGGGAGCGCAGGAAATGCTGCTGCCCACCCTTCATCCAGCCGAACTGTGGAAGCGTTCCGGAAGGTGGGACGATTACGGACAGGAGCTGATGCGGCTCAAAGATCGGCACGACAGGGAATTCGCGCTCGGTCCGACCCATGAAGAAGCCGTCACCGCACTGTTCGGGAACGAAGTGAAATCTTACAAGAAGCTGCCGGTCACCGTGTACCAGATTCAGACGAAATTCCGGGACGAACGCCGTCCGCGCTTCGGCGTTCTGCGCTCACGAGAATTTGTCATGAAAGACGCCTATTCGTTCGACGCTTCCCCGGAAGGGCTGAACGACAGCTACCGGAAAATGTATGAAGCGTACACTGCAATATTGACCCGCTGCGGGCTGCGTTTCAAGGCGGTGGAAGCCGACTCCGGAACGATTGGCGGCACCGGAACGCACGAGTTCATCGTCCCTTCCGACATCGGCGAAGACACGATCGTTTGCTGCGATTCGTGCGGCTACGCCGCCAACATCGAGAAGGCGGAAGTTGCGCCGGCGCCGTACGATGCTGCGGCGGAGCACGCCGGCCAACCTGCGGAGAAAGTCCATACGCCGGGCGCCCGCACGATTGACGAGGTGGCCCGCTACTTAAACGTGCCGCAGCGGCAAATCATCAAAAGCGTCGCATTTCGCGCGGACGGGCAAACCGTTCTAGCCCTTGTGCGCGGCGACTACGAGATCAATGAAGCGAAACTGAAAAGCGTTCTCGGCGCCGGCCATCTGGAAATGCTCCCCGAGAGCGCCATTGTGAACGAGTTCGGTTCCGCTCCCGGATTTATCGGTCCGGTCGGCGCCGGCCCAAGCGTCAAAATTGTCGCGGACTACAGTGTGCGCGGCATGAACGGTGCGGTCTGCGGCGCAAACGAACCGGACTTCCACTGGGTGAACGCCGTGCCGGAACGCGATTTCCATGCGGAGTACGGCGATTTGCGCCAAATCGCCGCCGGGGATTGCTGCCCCCGCTGCAGCGATGAAATTACATTTACGAAAGGTATCGAAGTCGGACATATTTTCAAGCTCGGCACGAAATACAGCGAAGCGATGGGCGCGGTGTTTTTGGATGAAAACGGGCAGGCGCGGCCGATGATTATGGGCTGCTACGGCATCGGCATTTCCCGCATGATCGCGGCGATCATCGAGCAGAACCACGATGCGGACGGCATCGTGTGGCCCGCCGCCGTCGCGCCGTTCCACATTCATCTGATTGCCGTCCATCTGCAGGACAAAGTGCAGCGCGAAGCGGCCGAACGGCTGTATCATCTCCTGCGGGAGCAAGGGTATGAGGTGCTGTACGACGATCGGGACGAACGGCCCGGCGTGAAATTCAAGGACGCCGATTTGATCGGACTGCCGCTGCGCATCACGGTCGGGAAGAAAGCCGCGGACAACGTCGTGGAGATAAGCGTGCGCGGCACGGGTGAACGGTTTGAAGTTCCCGAGAAGGAACTCTGGAAGCTGATTCGCCGTTATGTGGAGCCATATGACTGCAAATGAACGTGAATGGCCGCAATCCATCCATACCGGATGAATACGGCAAGACTAAGGAGGGGATTTTCATGAGTGAAGTAAAAGAAAAGGCGATGCGGGCCAAACAAGCGGCCCATCGTCTCTCTACACTGACGACCGGACAAAAAAACGAAGCGCTGCTGCTCATGGCGGAAGCGCTCATATCCGAGCGGGCGTCGATCATCGCCGCCAACGAAAACGATTTGCGGCGCGGCAAAGAAGCGGGCATCAGCGCTTCGCTTCTGGACCGCCTCGCCCTCAATGAGAACCGGATCGCCGCGATGGCGGAAGGGCTGCGGCAGATTGCCGCCCTCCCCGATCCCGTCGGGAACGTGCTGGAGCAATTCGAACGTCCGAACGGGCTCAGCATCCGCAAGGTGCGCGTGCCGATTGGCGTTGTCGGCATCATCTATGAAGCGCGCCCGAACGTCACGGTCGATGCGGCGGGACTGTGCCTGAAAACAGGCAACGCCGTCGTCCTGCGCGGCGGATCGTCCGCGCTTCATTCCAACGGGCGAATCGTCGAAGTGCTGCACGACGCGCTGGCCGGAACGGCAGTACCTGCCGAAGCGCTGCAAATCATCGCCAGCCCGGATCGTTCTTCCGTTGACGAGATGCTGAAGCTGAACGGCCTGCTCGACGTCGTCATTCCGCGCGGCGGCCATTCGCTGATTCAGATGGTCGTGCAAAACGCCACGGTTCCGGTCATTGAAACCGGCGCCGGCATTTGCCATACGTATATCGACGCCGGAGCGAACGCGGAAATGGCCGAGAAGATTGCCGTCAACGCGAAGGCGCAGCGCCCTTCGGTCTGCAACGCGATGGAAACGTTGCTCGTGCACCGGGAATATGCCGGAGAGCATCTGGAACGGCTGGCCGTACGTTTGCGCGACGCGGGCGTGGAACTGCGCGGCTGCCCGGAAGCGCGGCGGCTGATTCCGTGGATGAACGAGGCGAGCGAAGAAGATTGGGCGACCGAGTACAACGATTATATATTGTCCGTAAAAGTGGTGAACGATCTCGATGAAGCGCTTGAGCACATTCGCCGGTACGGCACGATGCACTCGGAGTGCATCGTAACCGAAAACGAAGCGAACGCCCGGCGTTTTCTGCAGGAAGTCGATGCTGCCGCCGTCTACCACAATGCGTCCACCCGCTTTACGGACGGTTTTGAGTTCGGCTTCGGAGCGGAGATCGGCATCAGCACGCAGAAGCTGCACGCCCGGGGGCCGATGGGCCTGGCCGAACTCACTTCGACGAAATATCTCATTTACGGCAGCGGCCAAATCAGAGAGTAAGCGGGTGAATACGATGAGCAGTCCATTGTTATCGCAAAACATAGCGTTCATCGGCGCCGGTTCGATGGCCGAAGCGGTCATGCGCGGGCTTGTCGATCAACGGAAGGCCCGGCCGGAGAACATTTTTGTCGTCAACCGTCAAAACCGGGAACGGCTGTTTGAACTCAAGGAGCGTTACCGTGTGCAAATTGCCGCCGAGCAGGCGGCGAAAGAAGAGTTCATCCGCCGGGCGGACATCGTCGTGCTGGCCGTGAAACCGAAAGATGTCGGGCAAACGCTGACGGAAATCCGGCATCTGATCGGAGACGGCCAACTGCTGGTGTCCGTCGTTGCCGGCCTCTCGATCCGGACAATGGAACGTTTGCTTGCGCGAAGCGTCCCGATCGCGCGCACGATGCCGAACACCTCCAGCACGATCGGCCTCGGCGCCACCGGCATCAGCTTTTCCGCCAAAGTAGAGCCGAAGCATGAACAGCTCGCGCTCGAAATGTTCGAATCGATAGGCATTGTAAGCGTCGTGGAGGAACAACAGCTTGACATCGTGACAGGCGTATCGGGAAGCGGTCCCGCGTATGTTTATTACATGATGGAAGCGATGATCGCAGCCGGAATCGAAGGCGGATTGTCCGAGGAGACCGCCCGCCGCTTGACCGTGCAAACCGTATTGGGAGCGGCGCAAATGGTAAAGACTACCGAGGAAGACCCTGCAGCGCTGCGCCGCAAGGTGACGTCCCCCGGCGGGACGACGGAGGCGGCGCTGGAAACGCTGGATGAGTACCGCTTTTCCGAGAGCATCGTCCGGGCGATTGCCCGCGCTGCCGGACGGGCGGCGGAACTGGGCGCAATGATAGGGAGGTAATTCGTATGAAGCAATCTTACTGCTTAGCCACATACCGCTGCTTCGACGAGAAAGCGGATTTTGACAAAAAAGCGCAGTCGATCGCCGTCGGCCTGACGGTAGGCAGCTGGACCGATTTGCCCGAGGCGAAAAAAGCGGACATGGAAAAACATCTGGGCAAAGTCGTTTCCGTCGAAGTGCACGAGCCGGAACGCGGCACGCAGGAAGGCGTGGCCGGGGAACGGTACGCCGATATCCGCATCGCTTACCCGGACATCAACTTCAGCCGGGACATCCCCGCCCTGCTCGTCACCGTGTTCGGCAAACTGTCGATGGACGGTAAAATCAAACTGATGGATCTGTCGTTTTCCGAATCGTTTCTGAGCGCATTTCAAGGCCCGAAATTCGGCGTTCAAGGCGTCCGCAATCTGCTCGGGGTTCATGATCGTCCCCTGCTTATGAGCATTTTCAAATCGGTCATCGGGCACGATCTGCCGGCGCTGCGGGAGCAGTTTTATTTGCAGGCGCTCGGCGGCGTCGATCTGATCAAAGACGACGAAATATTGTTTGAAAATCCGCTCACGCCGATTGAAAAACGGGTGGATGCCTGCATGGAAGCGGCGCGCGAGGCGGAACGGGAAACCGGCCAGAAGCTGCTGTACGCCGTAAACTTGACCGGGCCGACATTCCGGTTG
>JAWLCZ010000100.1:0-15391 GCA_041686835.1 Paenibacillaceae bacterium
ATACCACATCCGGCTCGTCCATTGCAACCACTTATTTTTTCCAAATGGCTATTTTTTTGTGCAATGCAATGGCTCTTTTTTGTTCAATGCACCGCCGGAACTTTCACCGCTCAGCGGCGGCGAAAAATAATGTACCACGAACGGGCACGGCAAGTCAAGACGGTAATTCGTACCGAGATTTCCTGCCATTGAAAAAAGGATTGGAGACCGGTCTCCAATCCTTCAAAAGTCATTCGGCTTCATTGTCCGCCTCTTCGTTCTTCTCCACCTTGGCTACGGTCGCCACCTCATCGTCATCGCGGATGTTGATAAGCTTGACTCCCTGCGTGTACCTTCCCATCGTCGAAATGCCGGCGATGCTCATGCGGATGATCGTCCCCGAGGCGGTGATGATCATAAGATCTTCGTCCTCCTTGACGACTTTCAAACCGACGACGGGGCCGTTTTTGTCCGTTACGTTGAGCGTTTTGATTCCTTTTCCTCCGCGCGATTGAATGCGGTATTCGGTCATCGGGGTCCGTTTCCCGTAACCTTTGGACGTCACGATCAGAACGTCATGATCCTTCTGCACGACATCCATATCGATGACGGCGTCGTTGTCGGATATGCTGATCCCTTTCACTCCGGTCGCCGATCGGCCCATTTGACGAACTTCCTGTTCCGGGAAGCGAATGGACATTCCTTGCGCCGTCCCCATAATGATTTCCTGGTGTCCGTCCGTCAATTTTACACCGACCAACTCGTCGTCTTCACGAATCGTTATCGCGATAAGCCCGCCTTTGCGGATGTTCGCGTAATCCGACAGCGGCGTCTTTTTCACGATGCCCGTCTTAGTGGCGAAGAACAGATTATGATCGGATTCGAACGTCTCGATCGGAATGACCGCATTGATGGTTTCGCCTGGCTCGATATGAATCAGGTTGATGATCGGCGTCCCCCTTGCCGTCCTGCTCAACTCGGGCACTTCATAAGCTTTCAGCCTGTACACTTTTCCCTTGTTCGTAAAAAACATAAGATAATGATGGGAATTCGTGACAAACAAATGTTCGACGAAATCATCCTCTTTCGTTTCCATGCCAATGACGCCTTTGCCGCCTCTTCTTTGATTTTTGTAAGTGGAGACGGGCAGTCGCTTGATGTAACCTCTGTGCGTAATCGTAATGGCTACTTCCTCTTGCGGAATTAAATCTTCGTCCAACAATTCCTCGTCGCCGGCCGTAATTTCCGTGCGGCGCTCATCGTTAAACTTTTCCTTAATTTCAGTCAGTTCTTCGCTGATGATGTTCAGCACCAGCTTCTCGTCCGCCAAAATCGCTTTGTATTCGGCGATCTTTTTGAGCAGCTCGGCGTATTCGTTCTCGATCTTTTCCCGCTCCAACCCGGTCAGGCGCTGCAAACGCATGTCCAATATCGCCTGCGCCTGATCGAAGCTTAACGCGAAACTGGACATTAGCCCTTCCCTTGCCTCTTCGGTCGTTTGCGAAGACCGGATAAGGGCGATCACTTCGTCCAGATGATCGAGCGCGATTCGCAGCCCTTCGAGAATGTGCGCTCTCGCTTCCGCTTTCCTTAAATCGTATTCGGTGCGGCGGCGGATCACTTCAATCTGGTGCTGCAAATAGTGGTACAGCATGTCGCGGAGGTTCAGCACTTTCGGCTCGCCGCCGACGAGCGCGAGCATAATGATTCCGAAGTTGAACTGCATCGACGTATGTTTGTACAAATTGTTCAAAACGACATTCGGATTGACGTCGCGCCGCAGTTCGATCACGATGCGCATCCCGTTGCGGTCCGATTCGTCCCGCAAATCGGTAATGCCGTCAATTTTTTTATCTCTGACCAGTTCGGCGATCTTCTCAATCAGCCTGGCTTTAATGACTTGGTACGGCAGTTCGTGAACGATGATTCTCGTTTTGTTGTTCTGCTCCTCGATCGTCGTTCTGGCCCGCATGGTCACCGACCCGCGGCCTGTCGTATAGGCTTGTTTGATGCCTTCCCTTCCGAGAATGAAACCGCCCGTCGGAAAATCGGGCCCTTTAATAAACTGCATCAATTCCAAAGGCGTCGCTTCCGGATTCCGGATTAAGTGCAGGACGCCGTCAATGACTTCCCCGAGATTGTGCGGCGGAATGTTGGTCGCCATGCCGACGGCGATTCCGGAAAGCCCGTTGACGAGCAAATTCGGAAAACGGGCCGGAAGTACGGCCGGCTCCTGTTCTTCCCCGTCGTAGTTCGGTATGAAATCAATCGTCTCTTTGTTAATATCGCGCAAAAGCTCCATGGCGATTTTGGAAAGTCTCGCTTCCGTATACCGCATCGCCGCCGCCGCGTCGCCGTCAATCGATCCGAAGTTGCCGTGGCCGTCGATCAGCATATACCGCAGCGAAAAATCCTGCGCCATCCGGACCATCGTTTCATATACGGCGGCATCGCCGTGCGGATGGTATTTGCCGATGACTTCCCCGACGATGCGCGCCGATTTTTTATACGGCTTATCCGGAGACATCCCGAGCTCGGACATCGCGTACAGTATTCTGCGGTGCACCGGCTTCAGCCCGTCCCTCACATCCGGCAAAGCGCGGCTTACGATAATGCTCATCGCATAGTCCATAAAGGAACTGCGCATTTCTTCGCCGATATCGATGTCTTTGACCTGCGGCCGTATTTCTTCAGCCATGCTTTACCTCCTGTCCCGTGACGTTATACATCTAGATTGCGCACAAATTTGGCGTGCCTTTGAATAAACTCCCTTCTCGGCTCGACATTGTCGCCCATCAGCGTATCGAAAATTTGATCCGCGTCCATCGCGTCCTGGATCGTAACCTGCAGAAGCGTCCTGCTTTCCGGATCCATCGTCGTCTCCCACAACTGATCCGGATTCATTTCGCCGAGACCTTTATACCGCTGCACATTCGGCTTCGCCCCTTCGCCCATTTCCTGCAAAATGGCGTCCCGCTGCTTTTCGTTGTACGCATAGCGCACGACTTTGTTTTTCTCGATTTTAAACAGCGGCGGCTGGGCAATATAAATATAGCCGGCTTCGATGATTTGCCGCATGTAACGGTAAAAGAACGTCAGAAGCAGCGTGCGGATATGCGCTCCGTCAACGTCGGCGTCGGTCATGATAATGACTTTGTGGTAACGCGCCTTCTCAATGTCGAAATCGTCCCCGATTCCGGTTCCGAGCGCGGTAATGATCGCGCGGATCTCCGCGTTGGACAAGATTTTATCCAGCCTTGCTTTTTCTACGTTCAATATTTTTCCCCTGAGCGGCAGTATCGCCTGAAAATGGCGATCCCTTCCCTGTTTGGCCGAGCCGCCGGCCGAGTCGCCTTCGACAATATACAATTCGCTGATGGAAGCGTCACGGGAGGAACAGTCCGCCAGCTTGCCGGGAAGCGAACTGACTTCGAGGGCGTTTTTCCGCCGCGTCAATTCACGGGCTTTGCGCGCCGCTTCCCGCGCTCTTGCCGCCTGCAACGCTTTTTCCACGATTTTGCGGGAAACGGACGGATTTTCGTCGAGAAATTCCTGGAATTTTTCAGAGAACAGCGATTCGACGACGCTGCGCGCTTCGCTGTTGCCGAGCTTCGTCTTCGTCTGTCCCTCAAACTGCGGCTCCGGTATTTTTACGGAAATAATCGCCGTCAGTCCTTCGCGCACGTCGTCTCCGGTCAAATTCGCATCGTTGTCTTTGAGCGCGTTCGTTTTTCGTGCGTAGTCGTTAATGATGCGCGTCAATGCGCTTTTGAACCCCGATTCGTGCGTTCCGCCTTCATGCGTGTGGATGTTGTTCGCGTAGGAGTATATGTTCTCGCTGTAACTGTCGTTATACTGCAGCGCGATTTCCACATGAATTCGATCTTTTTCACCTTCCACGTAAATCGGCTGCGGATGCAGCGGCTCGCGGTTGCGGTTCAAATATTCGACAAAAGAGACAATACCGCCTTCGTAACGGTAGGAATCCGATTCGTTCGTCCGCTCGTCGAGCAAATTAATCTGAATGCCTTTGTTTAAAAAGGCGAGCTCACGCAGCCTCGACTGCAGCGTGTCGTAATTGAATTCTGTCGTTTCCGTAAAAATTTCCGGATCCGGCTTAAACATTGTTTGAGTGCCCGTCTCGTCCGTTTCGCCGACGACTTTCAAGTCGTATTGGGGCACGCCGCGCCGGTATTCCTGCTGATAGATCTTTCCGTCTCTTTTCACTCGCACGATAACCAGTTCGGACAGTGCGTTGACGACCGATACGCCGACACCGTGCAGGCCGCCGGATACTTTATACCCTTCGCCGCCGAATTTTCCTCCCGCGTGAAGAACGGTCATGACCGTTTCTACGGTCGACTTGCCGGTCTTCGGGTGGATGCCCGTAGGAATGCCGGCCCCGTTGTCGACAACGCTGACGCTGTTGTCCGGATGGACCGTTACCGTAATCGTATCGCAGCGGCCGGCCAGCGCCTCGTCGATGCTGTTGTCGACGACTTCCCATACCAGGTGGTGAAGACCTCTTTCACTGGTCGATCCGATGTACATGCCGGGCCTTTTTCTAACCGCTTCCAAGCCTTCCAGCACCTGTATCTGGCTTTCGTCGTACGTATGCTGATTCAATGACATGTGGCGTTCACCTACTTCTATATTTTCGAAAAAAGCTCCCGGTCAGTTCATGAGCAATTGATGCGCCCTTTTCTTCAACGTTGTAGAAGAGATGGGGGAGTAATACACTTTGTCCACGGTGACGACCAGCGATTTTGATTCTTCTTCTCCGATGACTTCTACATGCTTCTCCTTCACGGCGTTCGTAACGAATTGCTTTGATATTTTCGACGATTTTTCAATCGATATATCAAATATGGCGACCAGTTCCGCCGCACGGATGATTTTTTCCGCTCCCAGATGAATGAACATTCCACATCAACTCCTGATCACTTTTCCGCTCTGAACATGAAAAAACGCGGCATCGTGCAGCCTGCCCGTATCGATGCTTTCGATACCCGTCGTCGTAATAAACGTCTGCACTTTTTTTTGAAACGTTTCAATGAGCTGTGTCTGACGGTTTTTGTCCAATTCGGACAATACGTCGTCAAGCAGAAGCAGAGGATACTCTCCGATCTCTTCCCGGATCAGTTCGATTTCCGCAAGCTTAATCGATAAAGCGGCCGTGCGCTGCTGTCCCTGGGAACCGAACGTTTGCGCTTCTTTCCCGTTAATAAAAAAAGACAAGTCATCACGATGCGGTCCCACCAAGGTCATGCCCCGCTTCATTTCCTGATCTTTGACCTGTGATAACTTTATCATAAATTGGTTGAATAAAACAGATTCGTCTTCCAAATTATCGGTTTCGAAAGACGGATTGTAGGCGATGCGCAGCTGTTCGCTGTCGCTCGTAATGCCCAGATGGATTTTTTCAGCCCAATTTTGCAGCTTATTTATAAAGCTTTGACGTTTTTTCATGATTTTAATACCGTACTGCGCCAGCTGCTCGTTCCAGATATCGAGAAGCGCGCCGTTCGGGCCCGGCGACGCGTGCATTTGCCGCAAACAATGGTTGCGCTGGGCCAAAACTTTCTGGTATTGAAGCAGGTTGTGCATATACCCCGGACTGACCTGGGCGATTTCCATGTCGAGAAAGCGGCGTCTTACGCCGGGAGCGCCTTTGACGATTTCCAAATCTTCGGGAGCAAACATGACCACGTTGAGCGCGCCGATAAAATCGCTCAGCTTTTTTTGCTCCAGTCCGTTCAGTTTCGCTTTTTTGCCGGTCGGGGAAATGTTCAAATCGAGTTTGCAGGAACCGTATTTTTTCTCGATTTCACAGTACAGATTCGCGCTCGGTTCGTTCCATTGAATCAATTGCCTGTCTTTATGGGTGCGGTGCGATTTGGTCAGCGCCATGACGAAAATCGCTTCCAGCAAATTCGTCTTTCCTTGCGCATTCGGGCCGACAAAAATATTGACTTGATGCTCCGTGCCAAATTCGAAATCGGCATAGTTCCGATAACGGTTCAGGCGCAATTTCGTTAAAAACAACTTCGTCTCCCCCCGAATCGTGCATAGGCGCCGCTCAAGACCGCACCACCTGAAATTCGCCTATCCCTTTTACGCTGACGGTGTCGTTCGGATAAAGCTTTCTGCCCCGCCGGTTTTCCGCCGCGCCGTTGACCTTGATTTCGTGCTGCGCGAGAAATATTTTCGCCTGGCCGCCCGTATCGATGCAGTCCGCCAGCTTTAAAAATTGGCCGAGTGTAATATATTCCGTCCGGATGGGCACCTTGATCATCGGTTCAGCCATCCTTTCAATGGGTTGTCCGGTAAGGCAAAATAAGGTGCAGAGCGTTGGTCTGACCGTTCGGTCTAATAATGATCGGGCTCATGGCGCCGGTAAAGCCGATATGGATGAAGTCGCTGTCGATCACTTTCAACGCGTCCAGCATATATTTCGAATTGAACGATATTTTCAGCGGCTCTCCGTCGAAACGGTGAACGGACAGCTGCTCCGTCACTCTGCCGAGCTCCGAAGAACTCGAAGATACTTCTATCGAGCCGTCTTCCTGCGTCATCAGCCGGACAATGTTCGTCTTTTCTTCCCGTGACAGCAAATAAGCCCGGTCGATGGCGTCCGTCAACGATTTCGTATGCAAAACCAGTTCTGTTTTGAACGTTTGCGGAATAATCTTAGAAGTGTCGGGGTATACGCCGTCCAATATTCGCGAATAGAAAAGCAGCGAATCCATCTTGAACAGCACCTGGTTATCGGCGATGACGATATCGAGCATCATTTTTTGGTCCGGCAGCATCCGGCTCAGCTCATTTAAAGTTTTTCCTGAAATGACAATATTGTGAAAATCGTGCCGTTCTTCCGCTTCGATCTGCGCTTCGCTGCTGGCCAACCGGTGCCGGTCCGTCGCGACGAATTTCAGTTTTCCGTGCTCCAAATTCCACAGCACTCCGGTCAGCACGGGCGTGCTTTCGTTGGTGGATGCGGCAAACACCGTTTGTCGAATCATCGATTTCAGCAGATCGCTCGGTATCGTCAACACTTGGTTTTCTTCTATGGCCGGCAGAAGCGGATATTCTTCCGGATCCATGCCGACGAGCTGGATTTCCGAACTCCCGGAACGGATGATCGTCTGGAAATTTTCTTTCACTTCGATTTCCACATCGCGGGAAGGCAGTTTTTTAACGATTTCCACGAAAAATTTGGCCGACAGCACGACGCTCCCCGTCCGTTCGAGCTCGATTATCGTTTCATTGTCTTTTTCCAGCGGAATAAAGCTCTGGATGGAGATGTCGGTATCGCTTCCCGTCAGCGTCAATCCTTTCTGCGTGGCGTCGATTTTGATGCCGGTCAAAATCGGAATCGTCGTTCTGCCGGAAATGGCCCGATTGGCATGCTGCACCGCTTCGTTCAAATGTTCCCTCGCTATGGTTAATTTCATGTTTTCACTCCCGTACATGGCATATTTCGCTTTAAACGCGAATATATTATTAATAATACATTATTTATTGATAGTGATAGTAGTAGGCGCCCGGAATATGTGGATAACCGCGTCGGGACAGAAAAGACGAAGCCTATTCACATGTGAATAAGTTGTGCATAGGCTTGCGGACGGTTCACGACGTGTTTTTAATTTTTTCCGTAAGGTTTTGAATGATTTTATACAATTCCTGATCCTGCTTGATGGACGCCGATATTTTTTCGTGGGCGTGGATGACGGTCGTATGATCGCGTCCGCCGAACGCTTCTCCTATTTTCGGGAGGGAGAAGTCGGTCAGCTCCCTGGACAAATACATCGCCACCTGTCTCGGAAAAGCGACCGCTTTTGTCCGTTTCCGCGCTTTGAAATCTTCCAGTTTGACGCCGAAAAATTCGCCCACCTTCTGCTGGATGTCCTGTATCGTAATCACTTTCGGCCGGTTTGACGGAATGATGTCTTTCAGAGCCTCGGCTGCGAGATGCGCGGTGATGTCTTCGTTGATTAAGGAAGAATAGGCGACAACGCGGATTAAGGCGCCTTCCAGCTCGCGGATGTTCGTATCGATTTGACTGGCGATGTACATCATCGCTTCGTTCGGAATGTCCAGGTTTTCCGCTTTCGCTTTTTTGCGCAATATCGCGATTCTCGTTTCCAGATCGGGCGGCTGGATGTCGGTAATAAGCCCCCATTCGAATCTGGAGCGGAGCCGTTCTTCCAGCGTCGGAATTTCTTTCGGCGGCCGATCGCTCGAGATGACGATCTGTTTTCTCTCTTCATGCAGCGCATTAAACGTATGGAAAAACTCTTCCTGCGTCTGCTCTTTCCCGGCCAGAAACTGAATGTCGTCGATGAGCAGAATGTCGATGTTGCGGTATTTGTTGCGAAAATTTTCCCCACGGTTGTCGCGGATGGCGTTGATGAATTCGTTCGTGAACTTTTCCGACGAAATGTACAGCACCCGCGATTCCGGATTATGCTCCAGAATGTAATGTCCAATCGCATGCATGAGATGTGTTTTTCCCAAACCTACGCCGCCGTACAGGAACAGCGGGTTGTACGCCTTTGCCGGCGCCTCGGCAACGGCAAGGGACGCGGCGTGCGCAAAACGGTTGCCCGCACCGATGACGAACGTATCGAACGTATATTTCGGATTCAGCACGTTTGAAAGCGCTTCATCCTGAACGGACGTTTGCCGGTAAACTTTCGGAGGGGAGAAGGCGGCTGCGGTTTCCTGGACAGGCTCATCGTCTTCCACGATGATTTTCACGTCCACTTGTTTGCCCAGGCATTCCATAACCGCGCTGCGAATCAGTTTCGTATAACGGCTTTCCAGCCACTCTTTGGCAAAGCTGTTGGGAGCGCATATGACGAGCAGCGATTCGCTGAATACGGTCGCTTTGGTCGATTTCAGCCAAGTATCGAAGCTCGGTTTGCTTAATTTCGTCTGTATGTAAGATAAAACTTGCTGCCATAAATGTTGAGCATGGCTCTCCACAACGGGTTCACTCCTTAAAAAAATAAGATAAGCTTCGATTGAAGCCTTTCAGAAGAGGTCGTCGAATACTTCCTCAGGGGGAAGCTTATCTGGAAAGTCGATGATGTGGCCGCCGTCATTGTGTAAAATTACAATGAAATTTGTCGAGTTCATCCACAATTTGAACGAAATGATAATAGAAGTGAAATAACAATCGGGGACATTTGTTCACAAAATTATCCACAGACTGTTAATAAGTATGAGAGAGAGGAAAAATATCCACACCGAAAGCAATACATATCATATCAAATCGGGCTTTACATTTCAACGAAATTAAATAATTTATCCACAATTGCATAGCCTGTTTATATTTTTTTGTCGACAGCCGTTCATTTTGTTTATAATTTGTTAACAATTCGACAGCATTCGCCGGAATTTTATTTTTTTATACACAGCTTTCGGCGAACGCAATGTGAATTTTTTTAAGCTTCCGTTCACGGCGATGATGCGGTTGACTTTTGCAGGGCAAAATGATTTAATTGATGAAGGTATTTTTAAAGGTAATGGAATTCCTTGAGGGGGTGCGATAGATGAAACCGACATTTCGGCCGAATGTGAGCAAACGCAAGAAGGTCCATGGTTTCCGCAAGAGGATGAGCACGAAGAACGGCCGCAAAGTTCTGAGAGCTCGCCGGCAAAAAGGCAGAAAAATTTTAAGTGCTTAATGCTTAAGGCCACTTCCAGTGGTCTTTTTTAATGATAGGATGAAACCGTTTATTTTCCATAAATTGTGTTAACGCTATTGATGTTATTTTGGAATGATGGAGAGCTTGTTCGTGCAAAAACAATTCCGTTTGACAAAAAAAGAAGATTTCAATAGAGTGTATCGTCACGGCAAATCGGTCGCGAACCGCCAGTTCGTCCTTTACTATATGAACGGCCCGGCCACCGTCCATTTCAGACTGGGCGTCTCGGCCAGCAAAAAGTTGGGCAACGCGGTGACGCGCAACCGTTTGCGCAGAGTGGTGAAAGAAATCGTCCGGCATCACGCGCCGAAGATTGAAAAAGGATACGATATGATCCTTATCGTCAGGATGCCGGCTGTCGATATGAAATACGGGGAACTGGAAAAGAGCGTTTTGCACGTTTTGCGCAGAGCCTCTTTGTTGAACGCGTAAAACTTCTTAGTTTCTTTGCCGGACAAGTTGTGTTATAGTTTATTTTGGAAACGTATGTTAGGAGGAATTTCATTTTGTTGCGCCGATACACACTGTGGCTACCTTTTGTTCTTATCCTCATCGTACTGACCGGTTGCGGCACGAACCCGGCAGCCGTTCCGATCGATCCGAACAACGGCATCTGGGATAAATTTTTCGTTTATCCGTTATCGTTTTCATTAGACTGGTTTGCCAGCCATTTATGGGGCCAGTACGGACTTTCCATTCTCGTCGTCACGATTATTATCCGTTTTATTATTTTGCCGCTGACGCTGAAGCAGTACCGAAACTCGAAACAAATGCAGGAAATCCAGCCGGAGATTCAGAAAATAAGAGAAAAATATAAAGACAATGCGCAAAAGCAGCAGGAAGAAACGATGAAATTGTTTCAGAAGCACGGCGTCAACCCGTTGGCGGGCTGTTTTCCGCTGTTGATCCAGATGCCGATACTGATCGCGTTGTATAACGCCATCATCCGGAATCAGCATATCAGCACGCATTCGTTCTTGTGGATGGAGCTCGGAAAAGCGGATCCTTACTATGTGCTGCCGCTCCTCGCAGCGCTCACCACGTGGATTCAGCAAAAGATGATGTCGATGATGACGCCGCAAATGAACCCGCAGATGCAAAGCATCATGTTCATTTTTCCGGTTCTCATATTCGTCATGGCGATGAATTTCGCCTCTGCACTGCCGCTTTACTGGATATACAGCAACATTTTCACGATTGTTCAGACCTATTTTATATACGGACGATCTTTTCAAAACAGGGGTGGCCATTCCAAATGAAAAAGGTTGTTGTTTCGGGAAAGACAATCGAAGAGGCAGTCAAGCTGGGATTGGCGCAGTTAAACGCGACGGAAGATCGGGTTACCGTGCGCGTTCTTGAGCAGCCCTCAAAAGGTCTGTTCGGACTCATCGGTTCGAAAGAAGCCAAAGTGGAGCTGGAACGGATTCCGGATCCGGTGGAACAATCGATCGCATTTTTGCAGGACGTGTTTGCCGCGATGAATCTGGAAGTTTCCGTCGAACAGCAGGCAAGTCAGGATGGAACGACATTGCAGCTGCACGGATCGGATCTCGGCATATTGATCGGCAGAAGAGGGCAGACGCTCGATTCGCTGCAATATTTGGCCAATATTGTCGCCAATCGGGCTGCGGACAAACATGTGCGCATCGTTCTGGATGCGGAAAATTTCCGCGAACGGCGGCAAAAAACGTTGGAGAATTTGTCGGCGCGGTTGGCCGCTCGCGTCGTAAAAACGAAAAGGGAAGTTATCCTCGAACCGATGTCGGCCCAAGAGCGTAAGATTATTCACTCCTCGCTTCAGAATCATCCGCAAGTGAAAACTTACAGCAAAGGGGAAGAGCCGAACCGAAGGGTTGTTATCGCCTTAAAATGACTGCTCCCGTGTCTTGAAGGCATGGGTTTCCCGAACAACGCACCCCGAATTTTTTATCCCTCCCCGAAAGGTCTGTCGGAGACTCACCCGTATCCCATACCGAATAAGGGGGGGTTTTTAACGTTAAGCATGTTGAAGTTCGATGAAGCGTTAAAGCTGAAGAGAAACATTTTTTACAAGAAAAGATGCCGCATATAGACGAACCCGTATCTTCGAAAAGGCTTCGACAGAAGCTTTTCTTATTTATCGGGAATGAGGGCGCATAATCGAAAACGTCGATTGCAGCATATGTTCATCGCGCAGATGGGAACGATAGTAAGGAATCGGCTTGTTTGTTGACGGGAGGTGTACGGGCTTGGATCAAGATACGATTGGCGCGATTTCGACCCCGCTCGGAGAAGGGGGAATCGCGGTCATCCGCGTAAGCGGCCCGCGATCGATTGAACTGGCAGAAACGATTTTTTCTTCCAAATCGAAACTTTCGGAAGTGCCGACGCATACGGTTCACTACGGGCATATTACGGATCCCGAAATGCGGGAGCGAATCGACGAAGTTTTGGTGACGGTGATGAGGGCGCCGCGATCGTTTACAAAGGAAGATGTCGTCGAAATCAGCTGTCACGGCGGCGTCATGTCCGTGAAAAAAGTGCTCGATCTGCTTCTGCGGCAGGGCGTGCGCCTCGCCGAACCGGGCGAATTTACGAAACGCGCGTTTTTGAACGGGCGCATCGATTTGTCGCAGGCTGAAGCGGTCATCGATCTGATCCGTTCCAAGTCGGATCGCGCGTTTAAAGTCGCCTTGCGCCAGGTGGAAGGTTCGTTGTCCAGGCAAGTGCGCCAGCTGCGCGGGCAGCTGCTTGAATTGATGGCGCATATCGAAGTGAACATCGATTACCCCGAGCATGACGTTGAAGAATTGACGAACGCCTTCATCAAAGAAAAATGTCTGGAGGCGATTGCGCAAACCGATAAATTGCTGAAAACGGCGAATGAAGGGAAAATATTGAGAGAAGGCATCGTGACCGCCATTGTCGGCCGGCCGAACGTCGGAAAATCTTCGCTGCTTAACGCGCTGGCGCAGGAAAACAAAGCGATCGTGACCGATGTTCCCGGCACGACAAGAGATGTGATAGAAGAGTATGTGACGGTGAACGGCATTCCGCTCAAACTGCTCGATACGGCCGGCATTCGCGAAACGGCCGATATCGTCGAGCAGATCGGCGTGGAAAAATCGCGGCATGCGCTTCAAGAGGCCGACCTCATCTTGTTTGTCGTGAATCATAACGAGCCTCTCCATGAGGACGAGAAAGCTTTAATCGAACAGTTGAAAACCAAACAGACGATTGTTATCGTCAATAAAACCGATTTGCCGAGCAACATTGACATGGAATACCTTTATGACCATTTTCCGGCCGAGCGCGTCGTCTGTATGTCGGTGGCCGAAAACAGAGGGTTGGATGAACTGGAAAAAGCGATATCCGAGATGTTTTTCAGCGGGCAATTGGAATCGAACGAGGAGACTTACGTAAGCAACGTGCGGCACATTCATTTATTGAAAAAGGCGAGGGCGTCGCTTGAAGATGCGCTGAACGCGGCGGAACAGTTCGTGCCCATCGATATGATTCAAATCGATATTCGCAGCGCCTGGGAACACCTCGGGGAAATTATCGGCGATGCGGTCAGCGAATCGCTCATCGATCAAATTTTTTCGCAGTTTTGTCTGGGGAAATAAGGCGGCGCATGGAACCGCTCCGGTGCGTGGCGCGCATGAACATTCCAAGCAAATCCGCGTATATTATCGATCGCGATGAATTTGTGTTATTTTAATATATATACACTGCAAACCGTTCCGGCAATTTTACATGAAATAGCATTTTGTAAAGAAAGGCAGGGTAAGACGTATGGGTTACTTCGCTGGCGAATACGATGTGATCGTCATTGGCGCGGGCCATGCCGGATGCGAGGCGGCGCTTGCTTCGGCGAGAATGGGCTGCAATACGCTGCTATTGACGATCAATTTGGATATGGTCGCTTTTATGCCGTGCAACCCGTCGATTGGCGGTCCGGCCAAAGGGCATGTCGTGCGGGAAATCGATGCGCTTGGCGGCGAGATGGGACGCAACATCGATAAAACGTATATCCAAATGCGAATGTTGAATACGGGCAAAGGCCCGGCCGTTCACGCGCTGCGGGCGCAGGCCGATAAATTTTTGTACCAGCATACGATGAAAGAAACGATTGAAAAACAGGAAAACTTAACGCTGCGTCAGGGAATGGTCGAAGAATTGATCGTGGAGAACGGCGTTTGCGCCGGAGTGGTGACAAAAACCGGAGCGGAATACCGGGCCAAAGCGGTCGTGCTGACGACCGGAACCTATTTGCGCGGCAAAGTGATCATCGGGGAATTGATGTACGAAAGCGGACCGAACAACCAGCAGCCTTCGGTGAAGCTGTCGGAGAATCTGCGCCAGCTCGGGTTCGAGCTTGTCCGCTTCAAAACGGGAACGCCGCCGCGGGTGCACAAGGAATCGATCGATTTCGACAAGACGGAAATTCAGCCCGGTGACGAAAATCCGAAGTTTTTTTCCTACGAAACGACAAGCGGCACAAAAGACCAGCTGCCGTGCTGGTTGACGTACACTTCGGAAGAAACGCACCGCATCATCAATGAAAACCTGCACAGAGCTCCGATGTTCTCAGGGGCGATCGAAGGTACGGGGCCGCGGTATTGTCCTTCTATCGAAGACAAAATCGTCCGTTTTGCCGACAAACCGAAGCATCAGATTTTTCTCGAACCGGAAGGACGGCACACTTCGGAATATTATGTGCAGGGGCTGTCGACGAGCATGCCTGAAGACGTTCAGCTGCGCATTCTCCGTTCCATTCCCGGGCTGGAAAACGTGCAGATGATGCGTACCGGTTATGCCATCGAATACGACGCGATTGTTCCGACGCAGCTGTGGCCGTCGCTGGAGACAAAGCGGCTGCCGAATTTGTTTACCGCCGGCCAAATCAACGGCACTTCCGGCTATGAGGAAGCGGCAGGCCAGGGAATCATGGCCGGTATTAACGCAGCGCGCAAAGTACAGGGTAAAGATCCCGTCATCATTGAACGTTCGCAAGGATACATCGGCGTGCTGATCGACGATCTGGTGACGAAAGGAACGAACGAGCCGTACCGGCTGTTGACGTCGCGCGCGGAATATCGGCTCTTGTTAAGGCACGACAACGCCGATTTGCGGCTGACGCCGCTCGGATACGAAATCGGGCTTATATCCGAAGAACGTTACCGGAAATTTCTGCATAAAAAAGCGATGGTTGAACAAGAAATCGAACGTCTTAAAAACGCGAAAGTGAAACCGGAAGAACATGTTCAGGCCATCCTGTCTTCGGCGGGGACGGTAACGTTGAACAATACCGTAGACGCGCTTTCCCTGCTGCGCAGGCCGGAAATCACTTACGCGCATATCGAGCAAATATCGCCTTCGCCGTATGAGCTTACGGAAGAAATGAAGGAGCAGGTCGAAATTCAAATCAAGTATTCCGGTTATATCGAGAAGCAGCTGCAGCAGGTGGAGCGGCTGCGCAAAATGGAAAAGAAAAAAATTCCGGCGGACATCGACTATCAGCAAATTCACGGTCTGGCAACGGAAGCCAAACAGAAACTTTCGCAAATCCGTCCGATATCTATCGGCCAAGCTTCGCGCATTTCCGGTGTGACGCCTGCCGATATTTCCATCCTTCTCGTTTATCTGGAGCATTACAATAAAGTCGTTGCCGCAAGAGGTTGACATGGATTCCGTACTCAGCTTGTTTTCCCGTCTGC
>JAWLCZ010000101.1:0-15341 GCA_041686835.1 Paenibacillaceae bacterium
ATATTTTGGTGAAAGGATCGAAGGGAACCGTTTATTGGGATTATCAGAACAGGCTGATCATAACGGACCGTGAAGGCAACAAAGAGACGTTGGCTTTTTCCCAAGAAGACTTGATCCGCAACATGTATATCAATCTGATCGAAGCCATAAACGGCCGCAGCCCCTTGTACAGCCCGATTGACGCCTGCCGGAGTTTTGTGCTCTCCGCCAACGGAGCCTTCGAATCCTCGGGAGCCACGCATCCGGTTCCCGACAGCGCCATCGTCAGGCAGACCGAGAATCAGACGACTGCCACCTATATCAAGGATGTGGAAGCGATCTTCGAGAAGGCGGTCAACAGCGGAAAGCTGTTTTCGGAATTAAATTTGCCGTGGGCCGTGAAGACAAAGCCTTTTGCCATGGAAGGATATAAACGGTTCCGGATGTTCCGTCCGTCATAAAATAAAACGGATATGAAGAATGAATTTCACATATTTATTAAGAAGAATGCCGCGATTAGAATGGGATTATATTCCGGAAGGAAAGGGGTTATAGCATGGCAATACGAAGACTGGGCATCATTATGAACGGAGTTACGGGACGCATGGGGACAAACCAGCATTTGATCCGTTCGATTCTCGCCATCCGCCATCAGGGCGGCATCGCTCTCCCGGACGGGGATACGGTTATGCCTGATCCGATATTGGTCGGACGGCAGGAACACAAGCTGAGGGCTTTGGCCGAAGCGCACGGCATCGAGCGTTGGAGTACGGACCTCGACCGCTGCTTGGGCGATCCGGATTATCCGGTTTATTTTGATTCCCAAACAACGGCGCTTCGCGCGGAGTGCGTACGCAAGGCGATTCAAGCCGGCAAACATGTGTACTGCGAGAAGCCTACTTCCGCAAATCTGGAGGAATCGCTTGAACTTGCCCGGTTAGCCCGCGAAGCGGGAGTGAAAAATGGCGTCGTTCAGGACAAGTTGTTCCTCCCGGGACTGCTCAAGTTGAAACGGCTTGTGGACTCCGGTTTTTTCGGGCGCATTCTGTCCGTGCGGATGGAATTCGGCTACTGGGTCTTTGAAGGCGACTGGCAGCCGGCGCAGCGCCCGTCCTGGAACTACCGCAGGGAAGAAGGCGGCGGGATCATTGTGGACATGTTTGCCCATTGGCGTTACGTTCTGGATCATTTGTTCGGGAAAGTCCGCGCCGTATCTTGCTTGGGCGCGACGCATATCCCCCGGCGCGTCGACGAACGCGGCGAAGCGTACGACTGCACGGCGGAAGATGCCGCCTATGCGACCTTTGAGCTGGAGGGCGGAATTATCGCTCAGGTCAACTCTTCCTGGGCGGTGAGGGTCGATCGCGACGACCTGCTCAACATTCAGGTCGACGGAACGGAGGGAAGCGCTGTGGCCGGTCTGCGCGAATGCAAGACCCAGCATCGCGTCAACACTCCGAAACCGGTATGGAATCCCGACATCCCGAATCCGCACAAGTTTCGCGAGCAGTGGCAGGACGTGCCGGACAATCAATTGTTTGAAAACGGTTTCAAAATACAGTGGGAGCATTTCCTGAAACACGTCGCCAGCGATACCCCGTTTCCGTGGGATCTGCTGGAAGGCGCGAAGGGAACCCAACTGGCTGAACTGGGAATGCAATCATGGCGGGAGCGCCGATGGATCGATGTTCCGGAATTAACGATTTGAGGAGGGATCGCAGGTGGCGATTGAATTGCAACTGCCGCGTTCCGGCGGGGCCCTTTACCCGTATTCGCCCGGCAAAGCGAAGCGGTTTGAATTGCCGGCGGGGCCTTTGAAAAGCCGCGTCGCATTTTCGGCGGCGCATGTCGTATGCGATCCGTTCGCGGATGCCGATCCGCTTCATCATGCGCAAATCGACTGGGATTCCACCTTGGCGTATCGCCGTTATCTGTGGTCGCTCGGCCTCTCGGTAGCGGAAGCGATGGACACGGCGCAGCGCGGCATGGGGCTGAACTGGGACCGGGCCAAAGAACTGATCGGCCGTTCGATTGCCGAAGCCCGGTCTGTCGGCGGCCGCATCGCTTGCGGCGCCGGCACGGATCATTTGATTCCGGGGCCCGCCGTAACGCTCGCGGATGTCGAAGCCGCCTATGAAGAACAGTGCGAATTTGTGGAAAGCCGGGGCGGACAGATTATTCTGATGGCAAGCCGTGCGCTTGCCGCATGCGCGAAAGGACCGGAAGACTACGAACGGATTTACGGCAGCATACTGCGGCAGGTATCCCGGCCGGTCATTCTGCACTGGCTTGGCGACATGTTCGACCCGGCTCTTGCGGGCTACTGGGGATACGACGATTTGGATGGCGCCATGGAGGTCTGCCTGCGCATCATTCGCGATAACGCGGACAAGGTGGACGGCATCAAAATTTCCCTCCTTGACGCGGACAAGGAGATTAAAATGCGCCGTCTCCTCCCGGCCGGCGTAAAAATGTACACGGGTGACGACTTTCATTACCCGGAATTAATCCGAGGGGATGAACTCGGATACAGCCACGCTCTGCTCGGAATTTTCGATGCGATCGCGCCTGCCGCCGCGGCCGCAATCCACGCTTTGGACAAAGGGGATTGGGAGACGTACGATTCCGTGCTGGAGAAAACCGTTCCTTTGTCCCGCCACATTTTTCAAAAACCGACCTATGCCTACAAGACGGGCGTTGTCTTCATGGCTTATCTCAACGGCCATCAATCCCATTTTCGCATGATCGGCGGAGCGGAAGGAGCCCGGTCGATCATCCATCTTGCCGAATTGTTCGTGCTTGCCGACAAAGCCGGTCTGCTGGTTGATCCGGAGCTCGCAGCCGCACGTATGCGCCTCGTTCTGGCACTGGCCGGAATCCGATAGGAGGAACGTCATGGAACCGTTTCATACGTTGGATCGTTTAAGTTTCAATCAAATTACGGCGGACCGCTTAAGCATGCGCGAGGCCGTGGAAGGGTGCGCCCGGGCGGGGATACCTTGGATCGGCCTTTGGCGCCATAAAATAGCGGAAGCAGGCCTCGCGGAGAGCAGGCGGCTTTTGCGCGACGCCGGTTTGCGCGTATCCAGCGTATGCCGCGGAGGCATGTTTCCGGCCGCAACGGCGGCGGAGCGCCAGGTTCGGCTGGACGATAACCGCCGCGCGGTGGAGGAAGCGGCCGAGCTCGGCGCGGATGTTCTGGTGCTGGTTTGCGGACCCGCACCCGACCGCGATATCGACAGCGCCCGTAAGATGGTGGCGGAAGCCATCGAGCAGCTGGTTCCCTATGCGCAGTCTTGCGGCGTCAAGCTCGGGATCGAACCGCTCCATCCGATGTATGCGGCGGAACGTTCCGTCATCGTGACGCTCGCCCAGGCGAACGACATGGCTGAACCGTACAAACCGGATCAAGTGGGCGTGGTCGTCGATGTTTTCCACGTGTGGTGGGACCCTGACCTGTACGGTCAAATATCCCGCGCGGCCGGACGTATACTCGGCTTTCACGTTTCCGACTGGATTGTCCCTACGCCGGACCTGCTGATGGGACGGGGAATGATGGGGGACGGGGTGATTGAAATCCGCCGCATCCGGAAGGCGGTGGAGGCCGCGGGCTATGCGGGCCCCATTGAGGTGGAGATCTTTAATCAATCCGTCTGGGACCAACCCGGCGACGAAGTGCTTGCCCTTATGAAAGAACGATATCTGCAGCATGTTTAACCCGATAAACTCAACATGTCGCCGAACCGATACCGCCAATCGATTTCGGCGGGGCGCATGACTCCCGTTCGATGAGCTCGGCTTCCAGAACGTCACACACCGGGCTGTTTTCCGGAGATTCAATCAGTTGGATGACCGAATGCGCGATATGGCTCGCCATTCGGTCAACCGGAACGCCCACCGCGGTAATCGGGATGTCGAGATCGGCCAGCTGCGGAATATGGTCATAGCTGATTAGCGATACGTCTTCCGGAATGTGAATCCGGCGTTCTTTGAGAGCCATGAATATACCGAGTGACGTTTCGTAGCTGGAACTGATAATGGCCGTAGGTCTGTCCACACACTGCAGAAGAAGCCCGGCAGCCTTGTAGCCCTCCTGCCATACAGGCTCGTCAATGTGACACCGATATTCGGGTTTTATAGGCAACGCGAGCTCCTTCATCGCTTCCTCGTATCCTTTTAACTTTTCGAATTGGGTGCCGGAAGACGTGCCGATTTCGCCTACATATCCGATTTTACGGTGTCCCATTCCGTGAAGATAATGGACGGCTTTGCGAATGGCTTGTTTCCGGCTGACGCAAAGATGGGGGCGGGACGTTTGCCAATCAGCGAAATACAGCACCGGTATTTCCGAAGAGATCGTCGTTGTATCTTGGGAAAGCCGGCTTTCTTCAAAGACCAGAATCGCGTCGACCTGCAGACGGTTAAACAGCGCTACAGCAGATTGCGCAGGATTGATGGACAGTACGGTGTAATAGTTTTTCCTTTCAAGTTCCGCCGTAATTCTCGTAATGAGGGTCGATAGAGCGAGCCTCTCCAGCGTAGGCCATGCGATGCCTATGGTCCGGTTTCTTTTGGAGACCAGTTTCTTGGCCGCGAGATTCGGTTGATACTGCATCTCCCGCGCAACCGTCAAAATCTTCGTCTTGGTTTCTTCCTTGACCAAAGAGCTGTTGTTCAATGCTTTCGAAACCGTGGAATAGCTCACTCCCGCGACGCGCGCAATATCTTTAATCGTTACCCCCATATCTCTTTCTCCTTGTACACATTGATAGAAACATTGTATAACAGAAAAATAGGGCCCACAACGCGATTTTTGTAACAATTGCTCTAATATTGTCTAAAAATTTTAAAAAAATAAAATATTGAAAACATTACCGACAAAATCTATAATCGTTATTAACAACGTTGTTATTTGTCTGAAAAGGGCATGGGTGGAAAAATATCATTCCGGGAGGTTTCGTTTCATGGCAATGCGGGTAGGCAAGGCGGTTTCCGTATTTTTAACCATCTTGTTTTTGGTAACGCTTTCAGTGGGATGCGCCATCGCTCCGAAAATGGAAGGGTCAACCGACAGTCAAGCGGCAGAGCAAAACTCGGAAAATAAAGGGGAATCGGCGGCAAATAACGAGAGCCGAAGCAGCGGCGAAAACATTGAACTGCGCATAGCGTGGTGGGGCTCGCAGGACAGGCATGACCGCACGTTAAAAGCGATTGAATTGTTCGAGAAGAACAATCCAAACATTAAAATATCAGCGGAGTTTTTAGGATGGGACGGATACTGGCAGAAATTGTCCACCCAGGCGGCCGGCAAAAATTTGCCCGATATTATCCAAATGGACTACGCCTACCTGAACGAATACGTCTCCCGCGGACTGCTCGCCGATCTCGAGCCTTATATCAAGTCGGGTGTATTGAATTTCAACGACGTTGACGAAATGTATCTGGCCGGCGGCAGAGTGGACGGAAAACTGTATGCGGTAAATCTTGGAGCGAACTCCCCGGCTCTCGCCTACGATCCGGCCATGTTCGAAAAAGCCGGTATACCGGAACTGCAGCCCGGTTACACATGGGAAGATTTCGCGGATACGGCCCGGAAGTTTAAAGAAAAATTCGGCAAAGATTTTTACGGGGTGGGCAGGACGTATAACGATTTCGGCATTTATTTAAGAGAGAAGGGGGCCACTTTCTATAACAGCGACGGGACAGGTCTCGGATACGATGATGACCGGTATTTGATCGATTACTGGACCTATTGGAACAAGCTGGAGAAAGAAGGGGTGTCCGCTCCTTTTGAAGTGGTGCAGAGCATTAAGGGCCTGGAGGATGAGCTGATCGTCCACGGGAAATCGCCGTTTCTGTTTTTCCACAGCAACCAGATCGTCGCTTTGACGAAAGCGGCCAATCGTCCGTTAAAACTGACGATTTTCCCGAGCCATGACGGAGGAGACAAAGGCCTGTTCCTGAAACCGTCCCAGTTCTTCTCTGTAACGACGCACTCCAAGCATCCCGACGCGGCGGCGAAATTCATTGATTTCTTCACGAACGATACGGAAGCCAACATGATTCTGGCGGGAGAGCGCGGCGTGCCGATCTCGTCCAAAATCCGCGAAGCGTTGCTTCCCACTCTGGACGAAGGCGGCAAAGAGATGTTCAAGTATATCGAGCTGGTCCAGAATTACTCCAAACCGATCGATCCCCCCGCACCTCCGGGGTCGACCGAAGTCGGCGCCCTGATGACAAGGCTCCAGGAGCAGCTTAGTTTCGGCCAAATTACGCCGGAAAAAGCGGCGAAGCAGTTCCGCGAAGAAGCTGAGAAAATATTGCGGAAAAACAAGAAATAATTCATAAGCAGACTGCAGCAAACCGTCTTGAGGACGGGACGGTTTGCTGTGCTCGGGAGGTGCAGAGGATGAACGGTGAAGCATCCGTTATCGCGAAAGAAGCAGACGTGAACCGAAGGCCTAAACGGGGCTGGCAGAGCGAGGCAAAGAAAAATTTAATCGGTTATTCGTTCATTTCGCCTTGGCTGATAGGATTTCTCGCCTTTACGATCGGTCCGATGATTGCGTCGTTGTACTTGTCGTTTACCAACTATGATTTGCTGTCTCCCGCCCAATGGGTCGGACTCGAAAACTATATCCGGATGTTCTCCGATGATCCGCGGTTTTGGACGGCGTTGAAGGTCACCTTCATTTTCGTTTTCGTGTCCGTACCGCTGAAACTCGCTTTTGCGTTGTTTATTGCCGTCCTTTTTAACAGCAGACACCGGGGGGTCGGATTTTACCGCACGGTGTATTACATTCCTTCGATTATCGGCGGAAGCGTTGCGGTAGCCGTAATGTGGAAGCAATTGTTCGGGCTGAAGGGCGCGGTCAACGGCATTCTGGCGTATTTCGGCATTCAGGGGACGAACTGGATCGCCCATCCGGATACGGCGCTTCCCTCGTTAATTCTTCTTGTCGTTTGGCAGTTCGGATCGCCGATGCTGATTTTTCTCGCCGGTTTGAAGCAAATTCCCGGCGAACTGTATGAAGCGGCGGCGGTTGACGGCGCGAACCGGTTTTCGCGATTTGTGAAGATTACGCTGCCGATGCTGACGCCGGTCATCTTTTTTAATTTGGTGATGCAGATGATTGGCGGGTTTATGACCTTTACGCAAAGCTTTCTGATTACGGCGGGAGGTCCGCTGGATCGCACCCTGTTTTATGCCGTCTACCTTTATGAGAAAGCGTTTGCGAATTTCCAGATGGGATATGCTTCAGCCATGGCATGGATATTGCTCGTCATCGTCTCCTTTTTTACCGCATTGATCTTTAAATCTTCTTCCGCCTGGGTGTATTACGAATCGGAAGGGGGCAAATAAGTTGAACAGCGCCGCGCGAAGCATTTCGTTTCATTTTTTTGTCGCCGTATTCGGTCTGTTTATGCTCTACCCCATCTTGTGGACGATAGCCAGTTCGCTCAAACCTGAATCGGAAATATTCCTGAACGCCGCTTCCCTCATTCCGTCCTCGCTGGAATGGAACAACTACGCCAAAGGCTGGCAAGGATTCGGAACCATCGGTTTTAACGTATTTTTCCGCAATTCTGCGATTATAACAACGACGGTGGTTGTCGGCACATTGTTTTCCACCTCCCTGGTCGCATTCGGTTTTGCGCGCCTTACATTCCGTTTCCGCTCCGCTTTGTTTGCCTGCCTGTTGGTGACCATCATGCTGCCGGCTCAGGTAACGCTCATTCCGCAGTACATTTTGTTCCAGAAAATCGGTTGGGTGAATACGTGGAATCCGCTTACGATTCCGGCTTTTATCGGAGGCTCGCCGTTTTTCATTTTTCTGATGATCCAATTCATACGGGGAATTCCGCGGGAACTCGATGAAGCCGCCGTCATTGACGGATGCAGCACTTTCGGCATATTCTGGCGTGTCGTGCTTCCTTTGTGTACGCCCGCTTTAATCACCGTGGCCATCTTTTCCTTTTATTGGACGTGGGATGATTTCATGGGACCGCTCATCTATTTGAACAACGTGAAGCTGCAGACGGTTTCGCTCGGACTCAGGATGTTCGCGGATCCGTCTTCTGTGACGGCTTGGGGCCCGATGTTTGCGATGTCCGTGCTGTCGCTCTTGCCGCAGTTTATCGTATTCCTGTTTTTTCAAAAATATTTGGTCGAGGGAATTGCGACGACAGGAATCAAGGGGTAGAATTTATAAGCGCATAAACGAAGCCGGTACTTCCCAGCGAAGGAACCGGCTTTTCTTCTGGCGAAAAGTCGAGGGAATCGGAGATAACGGCGGGTCAGAACAAAAAACAGGGGATTTCGGGAGAAATTAACATATTCGGATTCATAAACGCTGATGAAATAATTAGTTTAGCGAAGTATAATATTAAGACGACTAAAATACGGGATGTGGATTGGATTGAAAAACCAGCGTCTGCTCTTGGAATATCTCAAAGCTCATTGGTTTTTTTATGTTCTGGCCATACTCTGTATGAGCATCGCCAACATTACCCAGGCTTATTATCCGAAAGTGCTCGGCGATTTTACCGATAATTTGCAGCAGGGCGGAATCACGAAATCGGCCGTTGCGGAATACAGTTTGCTCCTGTTGGCGATTGGCGTGTCGTACGGCGTATTGTTCGGGGGCGGGCAGTATATTGTGATGAGATTGGGCCGCCTTTTCGAATTTCACACGCGCAAAAAACTGTTCGCGCATTTTACGACACTGAGCGAACATTACTATTCCAAACACGGCGTAGGCGAACTGTTGAGCTACGTCATGAACGATGTAACCTCCGTGCGGGAGTCCATTTCGCAAGGAATTAACCAGACGACGAACGCCGTCATCCTGCTTATTTCCACTATGGTGATGATGGCTCTAAGCTCCATCCCTTATTATTTAATCCTGATCTGCGTGCTTCCTCTCCTGGTTATCCCGTGGATCGTCGTCTATTTCGGGCCGAAGATTCGGAGCCGTTCCAGAAAAGTACAGGAATCGCTGGCCAAAATGACGGAGTCAGCGGAGGAGCAGTTCGGCGGTATCCGCGTCACCAAAACTTTCGCCGTGGAACACATTATGGCAAACCGGTTCGGGCAAACCGTCGATCGGATTCGCGACAATCAGCTGCAGCTGGTCAAAATGTCGTCCCAGTTCCAAGCCTTGCTGCCATTTTTGGGCGCGCTTTCACTTATCATTACGATTGTATTCGGGGGATATTTGACCATACATCAGCATATTACGCTCGGCAATTTCGTTTCGCTCACCTTGTATCTTCGCATGATCGTCAACCCGCTGCAGCAAATCGGCAACGTGATCAACACGATGCAGCGTTCGCGCGCTTCCCTCGAACGCATCAACCAGCTTCTGGCGGAGAAGCCGGACATTCAGGAAGCGGAACAGGCCAAGCCGCTCAGCGGAAATTCCGTCGGCATTCACGTGCAAAACTTGACGTTCTCGTATCCGGATTCGGACAAGGAAGCGCTGCACGACATTCATTTCACCGTACCGCCTGGTAAAACATTGGGCATTATCGGGAAAACCGGAAGCGGTAAAACGACGCTCGTCAAACTGCTGCTGCGCGTTTACGATCCTCCGGAAGGGACGATCCGGATCGGAGATGAAGACATTCGCAACATTACGCTGGAAAGCTTGCGCAACCATATCGCTTATGTGCCGCAGGACGGCTTCTTGTTCAGCACGACCCTGCGCGACAATATTGCCTTTTACAATCGGAATGCGCCGTTTGAAGCGGTGGAAACGGCCGCCAAGCAAGCGCAGATTTACGATAATGTGATGGAATTTCCCGATCGGTTCGAGACGAGGCTCGGGGAAAGAGGGATTACGCTGTCCGGCGGACAAAGGCAGCGGACGAGTCTGGCCCGCGGATTTATCAAAAACGCGCCCATCCTCATCCTGGACGACAGCGTCAGCGCTGTCGATGCGGTAACGGAAACGAATATTATCGAAAATCTGCGGCTCGCACGGAAAGGCAAAACGACGATTATTATTGCGCATCGAATCAGCGCGTTGAAGCATGCGGACGAAATTATCGTTTTGGATAAAGGAAGAATCGTCCAGCGGGGGACGCACCATCAACTGCTGGCGGTCGACGGAATTTACTCCGCCCTTTACGCCATTCAAGAGGAGGGAACGCGCTATGCCGAAGGGAACCGATAAGCTTAAGCAAGAGGAGGAGATCAGCAGTTCCTATAATGTCACTCCCGAGCAGAGACGCGCCGCCTTTCGCGCAATCATAAGTTATGCGAAGCCTCACCGCCTGACGTTTCTTACGATTTTTTTCTGCACTTTGCTCGCCATTTCGGCCGATTTGCTGCAGCCGTATCTGGTGAAGATTGCGATAGACGACAATTTGCTGATCGGCAAGAACGATTTCAACATGCTTCTAATCATAGGGGCCGTTTATTTGGGACTTTCCGTCATCGGCTTCCTGTTCACCTATTTGCAGAACATACTGCTGCAGTATGCGGGACAAAGCATCGTCGCCCGCATCCGGAAAGATTTGTTCGCGCACATTTCCAGGCTGTCGATGTCTTTTTTCGACCGGTTTCCGAGCGGCAGCCTCGTGACCCACGTGTCCAGCGACACGGAAACGCTCAACCAGTTTTTCACCCAGGTGTTCCTCAGCCTCGTGCGCGACGGCATGACGCTTATATTCATCATCATCTTAATGTTTCAATTGGACCCGGTACTGGCCGGCTACAGCATGATCCTGCTGCCGATTATCGCAGGCATCGCCATCGGCTTTCGTTCCTACATGCGCAAAACGTATCAATTGACAAGAACCCGGCTGTCCCGGCTTGTCGCTTTTGTAGCGGAAAACTTGGCCGGCATGAATCTGATTCAGGCCTTTCATCAGGAACAGGAACAGCAAAATCAATTCACCGAACGGAATCAAAAATATTTAAGCGCCAACCTGCGGGAAATCCGGACGAACGTTTTGTTCAACCGATCGTTCGATATTCTCGGCAACTTGTCCGTTGCTTTCATCACTTGGCTGGGCGGGATAGCCGTACTGGATCGCAACATTGAATTCGGGGTATTGTATGCGTTTATTACGTATATCCGCCAGTTTTTCCAGCCGATCAACTCCATTACACAGCAGTGGAACACGCTGCAATCGTCCACCGTCGCCATGGATCGGCTGTGGCGCCTATTCTCCATCGAGCCTGAAATCAAAGACCCCGAGCATCCTAAACAAATCGATTTGTCCGCAGTTCAAGGGCGCATCGACTACAATCATGTCCAGTTCGGCTATCAGGAAGGCGTTCCGGTTATTCCCGACCTTGACCTGCATATTCGCCCTGGGGAAATGATCGGCATCGTAGGCGCGACGGGAGCCGGAAAAAGTTCGCTCATGAGTTTGCTGTGCCGGTTTTACGACGTTCAAAAAGGAAGCGTCCAAATCGACGGGACGGACATCCGCGATATCCCGCAGTCTACGCTGCACCGCATGATCGGGCTCGTCCAGCAGGAACCTTATCTGTATTCGGGCAGCATCATCGACAATGTCCGTTTGTTCGACGAGACCATATCGCGCGAAGAGGTGATTCGGGCCTGCCAATTTGTCGGAGCGGATGCGCTTATTGCCCGGATGAAAGACGGGTACGACACCCGTTTGTCGGAACGGGGCAGCGGTTTGTCCGCCGGTGAGCGGCAGCTGATTTCGTTTGCGAGAATCGTCGTTTTTCAGCCGAAAATTTTGATTCTGGATGAAGCGACGGCCAATCTGGATTCCCATACGGAGCAGCTTATTCAGCAAGCGCTTCAGGTCGTATCCCAAGGAAGGACGACGCTCGTCATCGCCCATCGGCTGTCGACCATCATGCAGGCGGATCGCATTATCGTCATGCGGCAGGGCCAGATTGTGGAATCGGGGACACATCGGCAGCTGCTGGAGAAGCGGGGATATTACGAGCAGTTGTACCGGCATTCGCAAGGGAAAGCGACGCTTGGGGCGGTATAAGCCTGAAATGGCGAAACCAGAGACGATGCAATAACCGTTGCAGGAAAATCATAGGACAATCGCACAGGCAACTGTGGGTATCGCATGAAAACAGTATGCCATCCTTCCATATTGTGGTACGATTAGGTTGTGGCCATACGCGGACTATGGACGAAAGAAAGGACGTTGCAGAGAATGGAAGCCGTGCTTCACATCGTCGTGCGTTCGACCGAAATCGACGTTAACGGTCATGTGAACAATGCCAAATATTTGGAATACCTGGAATGGGGCCGCGAGGAATGGTACGACAATGCAGGCTTGTCTTACGACACTTTCAAACGGATGGGGATCCAGACGGTGACGGTGAACATCAATATCAATTACCGCAGAGAGTGCAGGCAAGGGGATAAACTCGCCATCCTCACGCGTCCCGAGAAAATCGGCAATACCAGCTATGTGTTTAAGCAGGAAATTTTCAACGACAAACATGAACTGTGCGCGGACGCTTGGGTCACCAGCGTGACGATGGACATGGCGACCCGAAAAGCACGGGAAGTTCCGCCTGAACTGAGGGCGTTTTTTACGCAATAGCCTGTTGAGAGCGGCGGCATTTCAAAGCATACAAGAGAGGAGGATAACCGATGTCGGAAAAAGGTTCATGGATTCGCTTCGGCGAACGGGAGCAATATGCGGGGTACTGGATCGAGCCGCAAAGAACGGATGAAGCCGTCACAACCGGTCCGGCGGTGCTGCTCATTCAAGAAATTTGGGGAGTCGAGGCCCATATTCGGGATGTGGCCGGCAGGCTGGCGGCATCCGGCTTTGCGGTGCTGGCGCCGGATTTGTACTTCAAGGAGGGCGGAAAGCCGCCCGAGCTTCAAGAGGAACGCATCGAAGACGCCAAACGGTTTCTCGATACGCTGCCGCCGGGAGCGTGGCACGATAGCGCGGTCCGCGAAGCGAAGCTGGTCGAGCTGCCTGAGCGGCAGCGCTTAGAGATAACCGAGACGTTGCGCAGCGTATTCAGCGCCCCCGGCAAAATGACGGATTATGTGGAAACGGTCATGGAAGGTGCGCGCTACCTGCGCAGTCGGGGCGGTTCCGCAGCGCGGTCCGGGAAAGTGGCCGCGGTCGGTTTTTGCCTGGGCGGAGCGTTGGCCGCCCAACTCGCGGTTCACGACAGCGAGTTGGACGCTGCGGTCGTCTTTTACGGCAGCTTGCCGGCGGAAGATCAGGCTGCGCGAATCAGTTGCCCTGTGCTCGGTCATTTCGGTGAGCTCGACGAGAGAATCACCGGACAGGTGCCCGCTTTCGCCGCCGCAATGGAGCGATACGGCAAACGTTTCGATTACCGTATATACGAGAATGCGCCGCATGCCTTTTTTAACGATACGCGCGCCTCGTACCGGAAGGAAGCCGCTCACGAAGCATGGGAGCGAACGCTGGCTTTTTTGCGCGAACGATTAAGTTAACACCGGTTCAATTCCTGATGGCGCAGCGCTTTTTCAACATATGGGATCGACGGAAATACATGAATCCGGAATTTTGCAATACTGAGCTTGAGTTTGCACCGGGTCTCCTTTTGGGGGACCCGGTTTATCTTTTGCACGGGCCGTTATCCGATAATGTGACTTAACCTATATATCTGCCGTGATATCCTGGCCCCGCGCCTGCAGTATCAATAGAACACCAGGATATAAATACCCACAATCCAATCGAATACTGCGCATAATGGTGGAAACCATCTGACGACTTTGGTTTTGATCAGTCGGGGATGATGCAACATATCCCAGACCCCATGGAGGATAAATCCGATTGCCACCCAAACCGGCGAATAGATCAGTCCCAATACAGCAAACACGTAAAATACCGTTGACAACAAAAATTCAATTGAAATCCAGCGCACGCGCGAATCCGACAGGGCCGCCCCCAAATATACGCAGGCCGTGTAAGCCAGAAACAGTGTAAACAGTTGAACCGGGATAGGAGAGGCAAATAATACAAACCCCCGGATCGTCAGTATGGCAAGAAGAATACCGGCAACCGCCGTTCGAACGTAGAATTTCAACCTGATCCCTTCCTTTCTGTATTATTGAACAGCGCACATCGTAATTTTATGCAGCCATTTTCGCAGCATCAAGCGAGTAGACACCGCAAGCTAGCCGCTTCCAGCGGAAGCGACAAAATCAAACCAAACATTAAGGTAAGCAATCCCCATTGCAAAAGTTGAATATTCATCTTCTTTCTCCTGCCGTATTAGTATCGTTTTTCCCTTTCGTACTGACCAGAATGTCTCCTATTTCCGCATGGGCTTCGATGCGAAAGCCTTCGCTGCCGATCGTGCCGACTTTTTGACTGCGGTCATTTTCGCTGTATCGCACGTCCTGCAATTTCGAGGTGACGATGCCGAATGTGCTGCTCAGATTTAGCTTGGCCGCTTGGGGCGCATCGTTCAATTGAATACGGATGTCGCCAACATCCGTCCGTGCGGACAGGTCGCTATCGAGTCGTATATCGTCCACAATAATATCCCCGTTGGCCGTCTCTAGCACCATGTCGCCATGTACTCTCGCGATCCGGATCGTACCGGAATTTTGCAAAATGCTCACGTTGCGAGCCTGAATATCGGAAGCATTGACAAGTCCAAAATCATTCTTCAAGCGAATATGATTATAGACTTTCGCCGGGAGTGAAATCGTCAGTTTGCGCGTTCCTGACTGATTGTTGTCCCAGAGACGATATTTTGCTTTTTCCTTCACGCGAATATCCAATTCCCTGTTTTGAATGGAAGCTTCCAAAACAATTGGATTCCGGATCGCCTGATCCGTGTCCAATTCCACCACCGCACGGTCGCTGTTCGTCTTCGTCACATAGACCTCCATGGCCATCGAGATCACTTGAATACTGTCGAACTCTGCAGATGCGAATGATTTCTTCTCCTTAACTGGTTCACCCGTTCCGGATTCATCACCAATCGTGACAGGTATAACCTTCTCCGCCACCAGCGCGGTTTCGCTAGTGCAGCTTGCCAAAAATGCCGCACCCGCCAACACGGCCAACACTGTCACTGCTTTTCGAATCGTTCTCATTATCATCTCCCCTTCAATGTGTCAGTACTATGGTATGGACTCATTGTAAAGGAGAAACGGAAACCACATTGCGCATATTTCGCAGGTACTCCCGCAAAATTTTGCGTTTGCCGCGCATGTATTGAGGCAAGCGGCATAATTTCAAGCGAATATGATCGGGGCGAATGCAGCTGCGGTTAGATTGCAAACACAATCCCACCGACTCATAAGAGTGGTGGGATTGTTAGACAATACTTCTAATGCAAAGTTTTCTTCTTTGGGCCGCCTCAGCCTTCTAAACATTCCTGTTAGGGCTAAGAAATGGACTTT
>JAWLCZ010000102.1:0-15334 GCA_041686835.1 Paenibacillaceae bacterium
AGTGCAGGAAGAAAGCGGCGCGATGAAAAGAGCGGTGGCCGAAACGTCCGGCTCGATCGGATACATCGACGTAGCTTATGTGGACGACACGCTGAAGGCGCTCAAGTTTGACGGAGTGGAATATTCTCCCGACGCGATCAAGAACGGCAGCTACAAGCTGTACGGCATCGAGCACATGTATACGAAAGGCGAACCGACCGGAGCGGTCAAAGCGTTCCTCGATTATATTCTGAGCGACGATTTCCAAAACAATCGCGTGCCGGAGCTGAAATTCCTGCCGGCTGCTTTCCTTGGAAAGTGACAAGCGCTTTTTAATGAAGAGAAGAGCGGTGCATCCGCTCTTTTTTGTATATAGAGAGATTAAACGAATAGTAAATTTCACCTGTGACATAATAACGACAACCTTGTGCCAAGCCGCTGATTTTACATTCTCTTAACAATCGTTTGACATTTAATTTACATTCATGTCCTATGATGAAGGCATGTAAAGAGAATATAAAGAAAAATATGGGGGGCGTTTACCACGATGTTCAAAACGATGAAGAACAAGACAATCGGTTTAGCGCTTGCGGCCGTTCTGCTTGCCGGTCTGACGGCGGGCTGCGGCAATCAGCAGGATCAGAATGCCGGCAATGATGGCCAGGGTGGCGGAGAAATCAGCGGAACGGTGACGGCTTCCGGTTCGAGCGCGCTTCTGCCGTTGGTCAAGCAGGCGGCGACGGAATTTATGGAAAAACATCCGAAAGTGACGGTCAACGTAACCGGCGGCGGGTCGGGAACGGGGCTGAAAAACGTGGCGGACGGAACGTCGGACATCGGCAACTCGGACGTGGCCGCAGGAGATGAGTTCAAGGACAAAAATCTGGTGGACCATGTCGTGGCGATAGCGCCGTTCGCGATTATCGTCAACAAAGATGTGGAAGTGGACAACTTGACGAAGCAGCAGGCTGCCGATATTTTCACGGGCAAAATTAAGAACTGGAAAGAAGTCGGCGGCAAAGACCAGAACATCACGATCATTCACCGTCCGGAAAGCTCGGGCTCCCGCAAGCTGGTCAAACAACTCGTGCTGGACGGGCAGGAGTTCACCAAAGAAGGCGTGGTGCAGGAAGAAAGCGGCGCGATGAAAAGAGCGGTGGCCGAGACGTCCGGCTCGATCGGATACATCGACGTAGCTTATGTGGACGACACGTTGAAGGCGCTCAAGTTTGACGGAGTGGAATATTCTCCCGACGCGATCAAGAACGGCAGCTACAAGCTGTACGGCATCGAGCACATGTACACGAAAGGCGAACCGACCGGAGCGGTCAAAGCGTTCCTCGATTATATTCTGAGCGACGATTTCCAAAACAATCGCGTGCCGGAGCTGAAATTCCTGCCGGCAAATTCCATCCAGCAATAAGAGAACGGTTTCCAGGCGGACGAAGGCTGCCGTCCGCCGTCCGCCTGTTCCGGATTCGGCGTCTGTAGACGGGCTAATATTTCATTCGCAAGGAGGGCTATGTTTGGCGCACACGTTACATTCTCCGCCGTCCGAACCGCAGGGCGATTCTTTTGCCCGGTGGAAGAAAAGGCAAACCCGGAACGATAAAATCATGAAGTGGGTCTTTATCTGCAGCGCGGTTTTCGTTTCCGCGATTATTTTTTCCATCGTCATCTTTGTCGGCTCGCAGGGGCTGCAAACGTTCAAAGACGTATCGCCGATCACTTTTTTCTTCTCTACGGAATGGACGCCGTCTTCGGATAAATTCGGCGCGTTTTCGTTCCTGTTCAGCACATTGGCGCTTACATTGCTTGCCGTCGTGTTCGCCGTTCCTCTGGCGCTGTCCGGCGCGGTGTTTATGGCGAAAATGGCGCCGAACTGGATGAGGGACATCCTGCGTCCGGCCACCGATCTGTTCGTCGGCATCCCTTCCGTCGTATACGGGTTAATCGGCCTGACGACGATCGTGCCTTTTCTCGGCAAAACGTTCGGCGGAACCGGATACGGACTGCTGCCCGCAGGCATCATTCTGGCGATTATGATTTTGCCGACGATTCTGTCCATTTCCGAAGATGCGATCCGCACTCTTCCCGTCAGTCTGGAAGCGGCGTCGCTCGCCTTGGGGGCAACGCGGTGGCAAACGATATGGCGGGTGCTGCTTCCGGCGGCGGGGCCGGGCATCGTTACGGGCGTCATCCTCGGCATCGGAAGAGCTATCGGGGAAACGATGGCGGTATTTATGGTTATCGGAAATTCGCCGCAAATGCCCCGCTCGCTTCTTGATTCGACTACTGTGCTGACGACGGCGATTGCGAAGGATATGCCGCACACGTTTTACGGTACCGCTTGGAACAATTCGTTATACTTGATGGCGTTTGTTCTATTGCTCGTATCTTTGCTGCTTATCCTGATCATCCGCATCGTTGCAAGAAAGAGTGAACAGAGATGAACAGTAAACTGACCGATCGCATCGCAACCGTGCTGTTTTGGAGTTCCGGCATCCTGATCGTTTTTATTCTTGTATGGTTTTTATACCGCATCTTAGGGGACGGCATTCCCCACCTGACCTGGGATTTCATTACGGGCAAGCCGGAGGAAATCGTGGCCGGCGGCGGCGTAGGGCCGCAGTTGTTCAATTCATTCTACATTCTTTTTCTTTCCTTGCTGTTTTCTTTGCCTGTCGGTTTCGGTGCGGGCATTTATTTGGCGGTATACGCGCAAAAGAACCGGTTCACCGACTGGATTCGCGTATCGGTGGAAGCTTTGTCTTCCGTGCCTTCCATTGTCTTCGCCCTTTTTGGCGCCTTGCTGTTTGTGAAATGGTTTGATTTGAAAATATCGATATTATCCGGCGCTTTGACGTTGTCGCTGCTAAATTTGCCGGTGCTGGTCCGCGTGACCGAAGAAGCGCTCCGCGCCGTGCCTTCCTCGTACTTTCAAGCATCGCTCGCGCTCGGCTCAAGCAGATGGCAGGCTATACGCAAAGTGCTGCTTCCCGCCGCTCTGCCGAGTCTGATTACCGGGGTGACGCTTGTGGCGGGACGGGCGCTCGGAGAATCGGCGATTCTCATATTTACTTCGGGATTGTCGGTTTCGCGGTACTTCCCCGATTTCAATCCGATGGTGATGGGTGAGACGCTCGCGGTGCATTTGTGGTATGTGCAGGCGACGTCGGTCGTTCCCGATGCGAAGCAAATCGCCCAGGGCAGTGCGGCGCTGCTGGTGATCGTCGTGCTCATATTCAACTTGTTGATCGCCATTCCGAGCCGTCTGCTGGAGAAAAAGCTGAGCGGCAAAAAATGAGCGTCCGGCATCGCGGCGAACGAACAATTCCAATCGTGTACAGGATAGGGGGAACGAAGAAATGCCCGCGGTAAAAATCGAAAACTTGAATTTGTACTACGGCGAATTTCATGCGTTAAAAGATATCCATATGTCGATCGAAGACAAATCGATCACCGCATTCATCGGGCCGTCCGGATGCGGTAAATCCACGCTGCTCCGCACGCTGAACCGGATGAACGACATGATCAGGGGAGTCCGCATCAGCGGCAAAGTCGTGATCGGGGGGTCGAACATTTACGATCCGAATATCAACGTCGAATTGCTGCGCAAAAATGTCGGCATGGTGTTCCAGCAGCCGAATCCTTTTCCCAAATCAATCTATGACAATGTCGCTTACGGTCCGAGGATTCACGGGATCACCCGCAAAGCCGAACTGGATGAGATTGTGGAAAAGAGCTTGCGAAGCGCCGCTCTTTGGGACGAAGTGAAAGATTATTTGAAAAAATCGGCGTACGGTTTGTCCGGAGGGCAGCAGCAGCGGCTGTGCATAGCGCGTGCGCTTGCCGTCAATCCGCAAATTTTGCTTATGGACGAACCGACATCGGCGCTCGACCCGATTTCGACGCTAAAAATCGAGGAACTGATCCAACAATCGAAGAACGACTACACGATTGTCATCGTGACCCATAACATGCAGCAGGCGGCTCGCGTATCCAACCAAACCGCGTTTTTCCTGAACGGCGAAGTCGTCGAATTTTCGGATACGGTCAAACTGTTTTCCAACCCGCAGGATCAGCGCACGGAAGATTATATTACAGGACGCTTCGGATAGGAGGAATACAAATGCCGACAAACCGCCAGCAATTCGACTCGCATCTTAGCGAACTGCGCACGGAACTCATCCGGATGAGCAGCATGGTGGAAAAAGCAATACTGGAATCGGTGCAATCGCTGAAACAGTCCGATCTCGATCTGGCGCGGAAAGTGATTGAGGCCGATTCCAATATTAACGCAATGGAAGAGAAAATCGATGAAATCGGCACGAGATTAATCGCCACCCAGCAGCCCGTCGCCAAAGACCTTAGGCGCATCCTGATCGCCTTCAAAATGGCGAGCGATTTGGAGCGCATGGGAGACTTGGCCGTCGACATTGCGAAAGTGACGCAGCGCATCGGGCAGGAGCCGCTCATCAAACCGCTCGTCGATATTCCGAGAATGGCGGAAATCGTGCAGGCGATGACTGCCGACAGCATTTCCGCCTATATAGACGAGAACGTCGATCTCGCCTACAAAATGGCGAAGATGGACGATGACGTCGATCAGCTGCACGGACAAATTATGCGGGAATTGTTCGGGTACATGGTGGAAAATCCGCAGACCGTCAACCAGGCGCTGTTACTTTGTTTCGTCAGCCGATATTTGGAACGGATGGCCGATCACGCCACCAATATCGGAGAAAGCGTCGTCTACCTCGTTAAAGGAAAGCGTCCCGATTTAAACGCGTAAAAAACACCTTAGAACGCGCAAAACTATCCCCGCTTCCCATGAACTACATCCCGCCGATTTAAGGCCGGGCATCGTTGCCGCAGCCGTCTTCAGGATGGTGCTGCGGCTTTTTGGTTTGTAAAATTATGAGCATAAGATCACGACGGAACAGATTTCCTATACGGCGGCCGCGCTCAAAAAACAGGCGAAAGCGCAAAACGGCAGCATCTTTTTCAGCCGCGCAATTTGAGCGCAATTTGAAGATGAATTTACACCGGTTTGATACGGATTTAACACGGCGGCTTTATGATGGAGATATGAAGCGGAGGTGCGATAAACGATGACCAAGCTCGCCGTCTGGCTGAGAAACGGTGACAGCAGAATGCTATATTTTATAAACCATAGTTTGCGGTGCCCGTTTCTTAACAGGTGGATGTCCATCATCACCCATTTGGGCGGAGCCGCTTTTACCATAAGTTGGTTTGCCGTGTCGCTGTTGTTTTCCGCCAAGTTCGGCTTTGAAGGACTGATCGCCCTGGCGTCCAGCCACTTGCTCGTCCAGGTGCTGAAAAAAAGCTGCAGCCGGCCAAGGCCGTACATGGTTTACGACAACGTGAAAACGACGTCAAACCCGTTGAAAGATTATTCGTTTCCATCCGGTCACAGCACGGCCATTTTCGCCCTGGCGACCACTGTAACGTTAACGGTTCCGTGGCTTGGGCCCCTTATGTTTCCCGTCGCTTGCGCCGTTGCCGTGTCGCGCGTCTATCTCGGGCTGCATTATCCGACGGATGTCATGATCGGGGCGGCGATCGGCGCAACTTTTTCTTTGATTGCCCATTTTCATGTTTGAAAGTGATGCTGAAGGGGGAATTCGTGATGTACGGACTGAAAACGGCCGCTGCTATATTGTTCTTCTGTACTGTTCTGACCTGTGTCGGCTGCACCGGCATGATGTCGGAGGACGCGGGGGGGAAGCTTGAGAACGATGCGGCGGCGGCTTACGAATGGATGAGAAAAAGTATGGAGACACATACGGAACCTTCATCTGCCGCCGATGTGAAACAGGTACTTGTGCGTTACGCAGACCATGCCGTTACGCCGCAGGAAGAACAGTGGGCCGATTACGTGGGCAAGATGGCGTCGGTTTACGACGCTTATTGGGCGGCGGAGAAAAGAGGCGACGAAGCGGCAGCCATCGATTGCCTGATGTCTTTCGAGTATTTGAATATCGAGATCGGGCGGTTGCAGAACGAATCCGGGACGTTTGAAGCGAAATTCGCCATGGAGGACTGATGTTGGGCAGAAAAGAACGGATTGCGGAAATCGATTTGATCCGTGCGCTTGCGATTTTAGGCGTCGTTATCGTTCATACCACCGCGTCAGCCGTCGCGACGCTGACTCCCGGCTCGCAGATTTACCCGATCTATAACTTTTTAAACATTGCATGCAAATACGGGACACCCGCCTTTATTTTTATAAGCAGCTTCGTACTGTTCTACAATTATGGCGACCGCCCTTTCGGCCGGGAGCGGATCGGCGTTTTTTACAAGCGGCGCCTGTTTTATATCGTCATCCCTTATGTCGTGTTCTCCGCTCTGTATTGTTCGGTAAAAGCGTTCGATTTCGGCGGTTTTTCCGGCTGGGTTTCTCTGTTCCGCTCGTTTGCCAGTCAGCTTTTGACCGGCACGGCTCACGCGCACCTGTATTTTGTTTTCGTCAATATGCAGTTTTATTTGGCGTTCCCATTCTTGCTGCGGGCGCTGCAAAAGAACGCCCGTCTGGCAAACGGTTCGATTTGGGTCGGATTTGCCGTACAGTGGGGGTTCGTGCTGGCCAACGCGTACCTTTTCCGTTACCAGGATAAAGGCTCGATTGCCTTGTCGTACGCCTCCTGTTATTTTCTCGGCACGTATGCGGGCCTGCATTACGAAAGGTTTCGGACTTTGCTGGCCGTAACGCGGGACAAGCTGAAATCGAAATACGCGCTGTTCTGGTGCGCGCTGTGGGCGGTATGGCTGTCGGGCGCGTGCGCCCATGCCTATGTATGGTATTTGGCCCGCGTGTATGCGGTGCATTACGACGCGCTTCTGTACGAATGGTTGTGGAATGTGCATACGTCCGCGTCGGTTCTTGTGCTGTTCCAAGCGGCAGTATGGTTTGCGGAACGTCTCCCGGGCAGAGCGGCCGGCGCCTTGAACAGCCTCGGACGTTGTTCGTTCGGAGTGTATTTGATGCACCCGCTTGTCCTCATTTATTTCGAAAAATATTTCCATTCCGGCGCTCCAGTCGTGTTTCATCTTCTGAACGCGGCGAAATTGGCATGCGCTTTGTTCATTCCGTGGCTTTTTACAAGTTGGGCGTCGGACAGGCTGAAATGGTCGTGGATGCTGTTCGGCTCGAACGCCGTTTCCCGGAAAGGGGAACGAAAGAAGCGGCGCGTAACATCGTGTTAAAATAGATCCCGGAGCATGGCGAACTTGCGGATCGTGACGACCGCCGCTTTTCCGATTTTTTTGCGGGCCCCGTTTTTTTTATGCGCGCGTTGAATCCATACGGCGTCCATTCCAAGCTGTGTTGCGCCCATCACATCGTGTCTCCAGGAATTCCCCACCATCACCGCCATTCCCGCGTCAATGTCCATCGTTTTCAACGCATGCCGGAAAATGGCCGGATGCGGTTTTTTCGGGATGTCTTTGCTTGAAGAGAAAAGCAGGTCTGTAGGGATTATCGCGGACAGACCCGATTTCCGCATTTGGTTCAACAGATCGTCCCTGACGCCGTTGCTGATGATCGCGAGTCTGTACTGTTTCGACAAAGCCGTCAACGTTTCCGGCACGTCCGGATAAAGTTGCACTTCATCGGCCTGACGGCTCTTCAACCGGCGGAAGAACGTTTCCAGAAATTCATTGGTAACCGGAAAGGAATGTCTCCTTAGCGCGTTGCGCAAACAGGCAAACTGCTGCCGCTCCGGCGACAGCCGCTCTTTGGCACGGCTGTGCTTCCTCGTTTTCCACTCTTTTTGGTAATCATACAATACCGTCCGGGGATCCCAGTTTGTCTTGTCCATGTTCCAACGCGCCGTAAATTCGTCGAGCACCTCCACAAACAGGGAGGCAAATGGCTGTTTCCGTCCCATCAAGGTATTGTTCATATCGAAGAAGATGACTTTCTTTTTGTCGGGTGAAAAATAGCGGTTCAACTGCCGGTTCACCTCGTTTCGCGAGTATGGTTTACAATATGCTATGATGAAGGAGAAAATTATGGAACTTTGCTTGAAAATTGCTTTTCTTTCCCGCTCCGCACCATGCTATGATGTAATAAAATAGACAAGAATGGACAAATTGAGGTGTAAGCATGGCGAAATTCATCCTGGTCGACGGCAACAGCATCGCGAACCGGGCGTTTTATGCGCTGCCCTTGCTGAGCAATTCGAGCGGCCTGCATACGAATGCGGTTTACGGCTTTACAACGATGCTGCTGCGACTGATTGAAGAAGAAAAACCGACCCATTTTCTCGTCGCTTTTGACGCGGGAAAAGTGACGTTTCGTCACGAAGGCTACAAAGATTATAAGGGCGGAAGAGCGAAAACGCCCCCGGAATTATCGGAACAGTTTCCGCTCATCAAAGAGCTGCTGAAGGCGTTTCGCATTCCGCAATTCGAACTGCCGGGCTATGAGGCGGACGACATTATCGGGACGTTATCCCGGCTCGCGGATGAACAGGGGATGGACGTCATCGTCGTTTCGGGGGACAAAGATATGCTGCAGCTTGCCTCCGATCGCGTCACCGTCGCGCTGACGCGCAAAGGGATCAGCGAAGTCGAGCGTTTCGATCCGGAGCATATCCGCGAAACTTACGGTTTAACGCCGCAGCAAATCATCGATTTGAAAGGGTTGATGGGAGACGCTTCCGACAATATTCCGGGCATCCCCGGAGTCGGCGAGAAAACGGCGCTGAAGCTGCTGCATCAGTACGGGACGGTGGAAGAAGTGCTGGCCCACGCGGAGCAAATCGGCGGCAAGATGAAGGAGAAGCTTGAGCAGTATGCCGATGACGCGCGCATGAGCAAGCAGCTGGCCACCATTTTCCGCGAAGTGCCGATGGAAACCGGATGGGACGATCTTCGCTTCACCGAATATGACAAAGAAGCGTTGTCGCAGCTGTTCCGCAAGCTGGAGTTCAAGTCGCTGCTGGAGAAAATGGATTTCAGCGGCGCCGCGCCGGCAGGGGAATCCGAGGAGCGGCTCGAGGTCGTCGTCGTCGACCGGGAAGGGCTGCCTTCCTTTATCGAGCGGCTTGATGCGGTGGAAGCGATGCATGTCGAAGTGACGGGCGCCAATCCCCATCAGGCCGACATTGTCGGATTATCGTTTTATACTGCGGACAAAAGCTACTATATGCCGCTTGAGGTGCTGCAGGACGAGCTTGCCGGGCCGGTAAGGAATTGGCTGGCCGACGGGTCCGCATGGAAAGCGCTGTATGATGTCCACAAGGCGGAAGTGGCTCTGTCCTGGAAAGGCATTTCGCTGAAAGGCGTTGCTTTCGATGTGCTTCTGGCCGCTTATTTGCTCGATCCGACGGAAGCGGACCATGCGTTGAACGGCTTGACGCGCAAATATTCGCTTCCGGTCATTCCGGGGGATGAGGACATTTTCGGCAAAGGCGCGAAGTTTGCCATTCCGGAGCTGCCCGTTTTAAGCGAGCATCTATGCCGCAAGGCGGCCGCCATCCATCGTCTCGTTCCGATTTTGAAACGGGAACTGGAGAATAATGAAATGCAGCGGCTCTATTACGAATTGGAGCTTCCGCTCGCCGGCGTGCTTGCCGGAATGGAGAAGCAGGGGATTCGCGTCGATGCGCAGGGACTAAGGCAGTACGGGGAAGAATTGGGCGCGCAGCTGGAAACGTTGATGCGGCAAATTTACGATTTGGCCGGTGTCGAGTTCAACATCAACTCGCCGAAACAGCTTGGGGAAATTTTATTCGATAAGCTCGGACTCCCGGTCATCAAGAAGACGAAAACCGGCTATTCCACCGATGCGGAAGTGCTGGAGAAGCTCGAGCCGTACCATGAAATCATCGCCAAAATATTGCATTACCGCCAGCTTGCCAAGCTGCAGTCGACTTATGTGGAAGGCCTCCTGAAAGAGGTGCGCGGCGAGACGGAGAAGGTGCATACGTATTACCAGCAGACGATCGCGGCGACCGGCCGGCTGAGCAGCCAGTTCCCGAACTTGCAGAACATTCCGATCCGGCTTGAGGAAGGGCGGAAAATCCGCAAAGTGTTCGTTCCTTCCGAACCGGGATGGTATATATTGGCGGCCGACTACTCGCAAATCGAACTGCGCGTGCTTGCGCATATTTCTGGCGATGAACGGCTGAAAGAAGCGTTCTTGAACAATATGGACATTCATACGAAAACGGCGATGGACGTATTCGGGGTTTCCGAATCGCAAGTGGACGCCAACATGCGCAGGCAGGCGAAAGCGGTCAATTTCGGCATCGTGTACGGTATTAGCGATTACGGGCTTTCGCAAAACCTGAACATTACCCGCAAGGAAGCGGCGGAGTTTATCGAGCAATATTTTTCCGTATTTCAAGGCGTGCGCAAATATATGGACGACATTGTCCAGCAGGCGAGAAAAAACGGCTACGTGACGACGCTGCTGCAGCGCCGCAGATATTTGCCCGAAATCTCCTCCTCGAACTTCAATTTGCGCTCATTCGCCGAACGGACCGCGATGAACACGCCGATTCAAGGAACGGCGGCGGATATTATCAAACTGGCGATGGTGCAGATCGCCGATCGGCTGAAGCGGGAAAACGTAAAAAGCCGGATGCTGCTTCAGGTGCACGACGAACTCGTGTTCGAAGTTCCCGAAGAAGAGCTTGAAACGATGAAGAAGCTTGTGCCGGAAGTGATGGAAAATGCGCTGAAACTCGACGTTCCGCTCAAAGTCGACGTCGATTACGGCCTCAATTGGTATGAGGCGAAATAAAGAACGCGTCGCCGTTCCGGCCCGCCAATGAAAACCGGCGTCAAAAACGGTATAATGGTGGATGGGGTGAGAATGATGCCGGAATTGCCGGAAGTCGAAACCGTAAAAAGAACGTTGAACCGGCTTGTAGCGGGAAAAACGATAGAAAGGGTCACCGTTTATTTGCCGCGTATCGTGCAGCGGCCGGACGACGCGGAACAGTTCGCAGCGCTGCTGAAAGACCAGACGATTCGCCGCTTGGAGAGAAGAGGAAAATTTTTAAGGTTTATGATGGATGAAATCGTCCTTGTTTCCCATCTCCGAATGGAAGGGCGCTACGGTTTGTATGCCGCCGGAGATCCGCTCGAGAAGCATACGCACGTCGTGTTTCATTTTACGGACGGAACCGAGCTGCGGTACAAGGATGTTCGCCAGTTCGGGACGATGCATCTGTTCGCGCCGGGTCAGGATCTCGCGCAGCCGCCTTTAAATAAACTGGGGCTTGAACCGCTTGACGAATCGTTTACGCCGCAAGCTTTGCGCAAGCGAATCGGCAGCCGGACGACAAGAATCAAGCCGCTTCTGTTAAATCAGGAATATATAGCGGGGCTCGGCAATATTTATGTGGATGAGGCGCTGTTTTCCGCCGGCATTCACCCGGAGCGAACCGCCGATTCGTTAACGTCCCGCGAATGGAAACGTCTGCATGAAGCGATCGTAACGACACTGCGTGAGGCGGTTGATGCGGGAGGATCTTCCATCAAATCTTATGTGAACGGACAAGGAGAGATGGGGATGTTCCAGCAGCGGCTTCAGGTGTACGGCCGCAAATCCCAGCCTTGCTATCGCTGCGGGCAAGAGGTGCAGAAGTCGGTAGTCGGCGGCCGCGGAACCCACTACTGCCCTCGCTGCCAGCCTACGGGCAAATTGCGTTCATCGGCGCAATGACAGCAGGAGAGCGGAGAACGTAAGCCCCGATTCTGAGATATGGGAAGTCGTGCACTTCTTCCTTTTTCCGCCCATATGATGATGATAGGCAACAATTATCGTTCCGGGAGGGAAAAGGATGCTGTCTTTCATTTCGTTACTCGTCCTCGCACTCGCTGTCAGCTTGGACGGATTCGGCGTCGGGGTGATGTACGGATTGCGAAAAATCGCAATCCCGCTGTCGTCCGTCATCATCATTTCCTGCTGTTCGGGTGCAATCGTCTTTTTGTCGATGCAGTTCGGCGTGTGGCTGACCGCGTTTTTGCCGCCGCCGGCCGCCAAAATGGCCGGTTCGTTCATTTTAATCGCCATCGGAGTTTGGGCGATCGTTCAATTTGCCTTGCAAAAGCAGGAGGACGATGGCCATCCGCCGCTGAACGTCCTGGAATTATGCGAAACCGATGCGGAAGAATTGAAAAAAACGGTACTGCAAATTGAACTGAAACGTCTCGGGCTCGTGATTCAAATCTTAAAAACGCCTGCCGCCGCGGACGTAGACCGATCGGGCGTCATTTCCGCATCCGAGGCCGCCCTGCTCGGAATCGCCTTGTCGCTGGACGCGTTTGGCGCGGGATTCGGCGCGGCGCTCATCGGTTATTCGCCTTGGATTGCCGCACCGATGATCATGCTGGCCAGCGGTTCGTTTATCGCAGCGGGCCTTCGCGTCGGCTTTGTTTTTTCCGGAGCGAAATGGATGCGCCGGGTCGCTTTCCTGCCGGCCTGCATTCTAATCCTGATCGGGCTGTACAAGATGCTGTAGGTTTCTTTTACGGAAATTTCGGAGGAGGGTAATCATGAACATAGGCTTAACGGGCGGGATTGCCTGCGGAAAAAGCACGGTTGCGGCAATGCTCGTTCGCCGGGGAGCCCTGCTGGTCGATGCCGATCAGATCGCCAGAGAGGTCGTGCTTCCCGGCAGTCCGGTACTTGCGCAGGTCGCCGAACGCTTCGGACAAGCCGTATTGCTCGCGGACGGCTCTCTGAACCGCAAAAAGCTCGGCGAATTCGTATTCGGCAATGCCGCTGCCAGAAAAGATTTGGAAGCGATTCTTCATCCGCCGATTCGGGCCATCATGAAGGAACGGATGTCCCGTTACGAACGGGAGCATCCCGACCGTCTCGTTGTCGTGGATGTCCCGCTGCTGTACGAATCCGGCCTGCAGCATATGTTTTCGGAAGTGATGGTCGTTTATGTGCCGAAGGAAATCCAGGTGGAACGGCTGATGAAGCGGGACGGCCTATCGCCGGAGCAAGCCGCCGAGCGTCTGAACGCGCAAATGCCGATTGAAGAAAAAAAGAAACTCGCCGATGTCGTCATCGATAACAGCGGCACATTGGAGCATACGGAGCGGCAAATCGAGGAATTTTGGCGCAGAAAGGGACTCCGATGAATTTGTTGCGCAAAAAGCGGTTGTACTTGCTTCTCTTGTTTATCCTGCTGGCCGTATTGTTTTACAACAGCGATTGGCTGGGAAAGATGATCTATCCGATCAAATACAGCCAGGACATTCAAATCAGCGCGAAAAACCACCGGATCGATCCGCTCCTCGTAGCCGCGATCATAAGGGTGGAAAGCAATTACAAAACGGATCTCCGTTCCAAAAAAGGCGCCATCGGACTCATGCAACTTATGCCGGACACCGCCGGATGGATTATTGAAAAGGCCGGATACTCCAAGGAAACGATGCGGGCGCTCGAACGCGCCGATGTCAATATTGAAATCGGTTCCTGGTATTTGCGCTCTTTGTTCAATCAATTTTCCGGCAACGAAATAGCGGTAATCGCCGCATACAACGCCGGTCCCGGCAAAGTAAAGAAATGGCTCGAGCAGCAAACGTGGGACGGCAGCCTGGAACGTATCGACGGCATTCCTTTCGGCGAAACGAGACATTATGTCCGGCGTGTCGTTTATTATTATAATAAGTATCAGAAAATATACGGCGACGAACATTAAACGCCGGACAATGCGAAGAAGCATTGGACAGACCGCCCGAAAGCGGTCTTGGTCCAACACTTCTTGTTACAATTAAGGATGATTAAGCATTTCTGCTTTGACCGGCAAGCTGTTGTTCTGCGATTTGGACCAGACGACGGGTGATGTTACCCCCGATGGCACCGGTATCACGAGTAGCCATATAACCCATGTAGCCATCCTGAGGAATTTGGATGCCCAGTTCTTGCGCCACTTCGTATTTCAACTGGTCCAAAGCGGCATCAGCTTGAGGAACAACTAATACGTTGCTTGAACGAGATTGTCCTTGAGCCATGTTTTTTCACCTCCTTGCCGTTGGTAGTTCTATTATGCGCGGATAAGAAAAGTTCATAACAGGTAACGTATGGGAACCAACTCGGGCGTAAAGCTTAAAATGGATGAAGGCGAACCAGAGGGAGGGATATCGGTGAAATGTCCGTTTTGCGGGTTTTCCGGCACGAAAGTGCTTGATTCCAGACCCGCCAACGAAAACAAATCGATTCGCCGCCGCAGGGAGTGCGATCAATGTTTACGCCGCTTCACTACATTTGAAATGGTGGAAGAAACCCCATTAATGGTCATTAAAAAGAACGGAAGCCGAGAGGAATTCAGCCGCGACAAAGTGTTAAGGGGAATTATCCGCGCTTGCGAAAAAAGGCCGGTTTCCGTGGACCAGCTGGAAAAAATCGTATCGGAAGTGGAAAAACAATTGCGCGATAAAGCGCATACCGAAATCGACAGCCGGGAAATCGGCGAGCTGGTCATGGAACAGCTGTACCCGGTCGACGAAGTCGCATACGTTCGCTTTGCTTCGGTATACCGGCAATTTAAGGACATCAATATGTTCATGAAAGAACTGACCCAATTGCTGAGCAGGCACCAGCTCGAAGAAAACAAAGACGAAGCCGCATCTTCGAAAGACTTCGACAGAAGCTCTTCTTAACGATAAAGAATTGAATTGAAGTCCGGTAAAACGAAGCGTTAACGCTGTGGGGAAGCGAAGGAGGCAACCGCCAGGATAGGTTGCACAAAATGCAACATATCCGGGGAAAAAGGCACGTAGCGCAATTAAGTTGTAGTGTGGCAACATGAACCGGAAAAAATCGTCATCTTCGCTCGTTTTGACCCCAATTCGTTGTATTTAGTGCAGCCTAAACGGACGAACTGGCAAGGACTGAGCCCCATACCCGTCCCTCCCGACGCTCAAAATGTCGGTTTGGAAGAAGTTCTAATGGGTTTCCTACAATATTAAAGAGATCGGGCAGTGGATAATCCGAAAATTTCTGGCAGCCGTTGACGCGCTCAAGTCGAGCGTGGGAAAAAGACAAGGCGCTTATAAGGCGAGAGGTTCTTTCGAGTCCATTTTTCAGAACCCTATAATCACTGCCCGCGTTCGCTTGACTCTGATCTTTGGGTGTTACCAGTTGACAGTTGAATTGAAGCTGTGGTATTATCATTTTTGTTCGCTGCATTAGTGCGGACGACGGTTCGGAAGGGGCATTAGCTAATCCAACAGTAAAATTTCGTGGGCCTTTAGCTCAGCTGGGAGAGCGCTACACTGGCAGTGTAGAGGTCAGCGGTTCGAGCCCGCTAAGGTCCACCATACATAAAACGCAAAACGGCAGAGATGCCGTTTTTTT
>JAWLCZ010000103.1:0-15108 GCA_041686835.1 Paenibacillaceae bacterium
GCCGATTACCGGCCCGCCGCGCCTTCCGTGCGGAAAATGAAGAAAACCGCGGATACGCTGACGCTTGTGCTTGAAAAAAATCCGGATATTCTGGAAACGATAGGTAAAAAGAAGACGACGCAATTCATCGTCGGATTCGCAGCGGAAACGGACGATCTCGATCGGTATGCGATGGAGAAGCTGCGCAAGAAAAACTGCGACCTGGTCGTGGCCAACGACGTCACGTTGCCGGGAGCGGGATTCGGCCAAGATACGAACATCGTCAAAATATTCGACCAAAACGGACTGCTGCTGTCGCTGGAACAATTGCCGAAGCACGAAGTGGCAAGACGGCTCCTGCACCTTGTCGCCGAACGGCTGCAAACCGGCGGGGGAGATGCGGATGTACGCTAAAGTGATCGTCGACGTTCCGGCGAAACAGACGAACCGTCCGTTCGATTACAAAGTGCCGCCTTCGCTTATGCAGTGGGTGGAAATCGGCAGCCGGGTCGGCGTACCGTTCGGCTCGCGGATGATTCAAGGATTCGTCGTCGATCTGGTGGCCGATTCCGATGTCGAATCGGTAAAACTAAAGCCGATCGAGCGGGTGCTCGACTTGTATCCGCCGCTGAACAAAGAACTGATCGAACTGTCGGCCTGGATGAGCCGCAAATATTTGTGTCCGGAAATTACGGCGCTGCAAGCGATGATTCCAGGTGCGCTCAAAGCCAAATACGAGCGCGTCGTTTCGCTGTCCGATCCCGCCGAAGCGAAACCGGCTTCCGGCTTTATCGAACTTCCGCAGGAACGGGAAATCATCGCCTATGTCCGGGAGAAACAATCGGTGCCGATCGAAACGCTCTTGTCCCGTTTTCCCGGCGAAGGGCGGCTCATTCGCAAACTGATTGACGACGGGATATTGACGGAAGGCCAGACGATAAAAGATCGTCTGGCCAAGAAGAAAGTGTTGACGGTGTTTCCGCCGGAAAACGCCGATGCGCTGCTCGAACGCATCGGGGAATTGCCGCCTCAAGCCCGCAAGCAGAAAGAAGTGCTGCAATATTTGGCCGCCCATCCCCGCCCGGTTAAGTTGACGGAGCTGATGGTGGAAATGGAGGTCAACGCGAGAACGGTGAAAAGTTTGGCGGAAAAAGGATGGATTGCGATCAAGGAAGTGGAAGTGTTTCGCGACCCGTATGAAGGGCGTTCGTTCCAGCCTTCGCCGCCTCTCGATCTGACGGGGGAGCAGCAAGCTGTGCTTCAGCAAATTTTATCCGCCGTCGAAGCGCGCTCCCACCAGGTGTTCCTGCTTCACGGCGTGACGGGAAGCGGGAAAACCGAAGTTTACCTGCAGGCGATACAGCACTGTCTCACGCAGGGACGCGAAGCGATTGTGCTGGTGCCGGAAATCTCCCTGACCCCGCAAATGGTCGAACGATTCAAAAGCCGTTTCGGCGATCGGGTGGCTGTTTTGCACAGCCGGCTTTCCCACGGGGAACGATACGACGAATGGCGCAAAATTCAAATGCGCAAAGTGAGCGTCGTCATCGGAGCGCGTTCCGCCGTATTCGCCCCGTTTACCAATTTGGGCCTAATCATTATCGATGAAGAACACGAGACGTCGTACAAACAGGAAGACAGTCCGAAATACCACGCCAGGGAAGTCGCGATCCGGAGAGCGCTGCAGCATCGGGCGGCCGTCGTGCTCGGCTCGGCAACCCCGTCGCTGGAGACGTACCGCAAAGCGGCGCCCGACAACGCTGCACCCTCCGAAACGCCGCCCTTTCGCCTGCTGACGATGCGCTCGCGCGTGCAGGGCAGGCCGCTGCCGGCCGTCCATATCGTCGATATGCGGCAAGAGCTGAAGGACGGCAACCGCTCCATGTTCAGCCGGCCGTTATTTTCAGCGATTGAGGACCGATTGCGGAAGCAGGAACAGATGGTTCTGCTGCTGAACCGCAGAGGCCATTCCACCTTCGTCATGTGCCGTACGTGCGGATACGTCGTCCGCTGCCCGCACTGCGACATTTCGCTGACGTACCATCTGCATTCGCGCACGCTCCGCTGCCATTATTGCGGTTATGCGAAACGGGAAGCGGCCGTCTGTCCGGGTTGCGGCAGCGAACATATCCGCTATTTCGGCACGGGAACGCAGCGGGTGGAGGAGGAGCTGGCCAAGTTGTTTCCGGGCATCCGCGTCATCCGGATGGATGTGGACACAACGTCGGAGAAGGGCTCGCACGAAAAATGGCTGACGATGTTCCGCAACCGCCAGGCGGATGTGTTGCTCGGCACGCAGATGGTGGCCAAAGGGCTCGATTTTCCCCACGTTACGCTGGTCGGCGTCATTGCCGCCGATACCGTGCTGCATTTGCCGGATTTTCGTTCGGCGGAAAAAACGTTTCAACTGCTGACGCAGGTCGCCGGCCGGGCGGGACGGCACGAGCTGCCGGGAGAAGTGTTCATTCAAACGTATACGCCGGATCATTACAGCATCGTCAGCGCCGGACGGCACGACTACAGCGCGTTCGTCCGTACGGAACTGGAGCTGCGCAGGCAAAGAGAGTATCCGCCTTACTGCGACTTGATTCTGATTACGCTGTCCCATGAACAGGCGCAGCTGATCGTTCGCGTCGGCGAATCGCTCGTCAAACGGCTGAAAGAGCAGTGGAAAACGTTGAGCGCCTCCGCACTGTACGCTCCACAGCGCCAATCCGCCTATATGGAGGTTTACGGGCCGGTCGCCTCGCCGATTCCGCGCATGAAGGATAGATACCGGTTCCAGTGCATGGTAAAATACCGGGGGAATGACAGCGTCATCGAGTTGGTCAGGAGAACGATCTCGGCGTTTGACGACGTCGTCAAACAGGAAAAGCTGCAAATCAGCGTCGACATTGACCCGCAGGTTCTGATGTGACCCGGGCGTCGCCGCAAGGGGGAACGTCGCCCCAAAAGGAAAGAACAATCCACATTAGGTAAAGGAAGGATGTACGGTATGGCGATCCGCATCATTGTAAAAGCGCCGGATCCGGTTTTGCGCGAAGTGTCGAAGCCGGTAACGAAGATTAACAAAAATATTCACAAATTGCTGGACGACATGGCAGAGACGATGTATGACGCCGAAGGGGTCGGGCTGGCCGCCCCGCAAATCGGCATTTTGAAGCGCGTCATCGTCATCGACGTCGGCGACGAGCACGGGCTCATTGAAATGATTAATCCGGAAATCATTGCAAGCTCCGGGGAGCAGTTCGGGCCTGAAGGATGCCTGAGCATCCCGGGAATCAGGGGCGATGTCCGCCGCGCCGAAAAAGTGACGGTCAAAGGCCTGGATCGCGACGGCAACGAGATCACGATCGAAGGCAGCGAGCTTTTGGCCAGGGCGTTTCAACACGAAATCGACCATTTGAACGGCATTTTGTTTACCGATTTGGCGGAAACGGTTTACAAGTGGGAACCGACGGAAAACGACGGGGAGTGATCCGATGAAGATACTGTTTATGGGAACGCCCGATTTTGCCGTTCCTTCTTTGCTGGCGCTGCTGGAAGACGGTTATGACGTCACCGCCGTCGTTACGCAGCCGGATCGCCCCAAAGGGAGGAAGCGGATATTGACTCCTCCACCGGTGAAAGAAATTGCGCTCAAACACGGCATTCCGGTGCTGCAGCCGGAGAAGCTGCGCAGTCCGGAATCCGTCGAGGAAATCAGGCGGCTTTCTCCCGATCTGATCGTCACCGCCGCGTACGGGCAAATTTTGCCCAAAGCGATTCTTGAGCTTCCTCCGCACGGCTGCATCAACGTGCACGCTTCCCTGCTGCCGAAATACAGGGGAGGGGCGCCGATCCAACGGGCGATTATGAACGGCGAGAAAGTGACCGGAGTCACGATTATGTACATGGCCGAGGGGCTCGATACCGGCGACATGATAAGCCGGGTGGAGGTGCCGATTGAAGACGACGATAATGCGGGCACGATGTTTGCGAAATTAAGCGAGGCGGGGGCCAACCTTCTGAGGAAGACGCTTCCCGAACTGCTTGCGGGCAACATCCGCGCCGTGCCGCAGAACGACGCATACGCCACTTACGCCCCGAACTTATCTAGGGAGGACGAAAAAATTCGCTGGGAGCGTCCCGCTATGGAAATCTACAACCAGGTTCGCGGCTTGAACCCGTGGCCGGGCGCGTTTACGTTGTACGACGGCGAAGTGTTAAAAGTATGGTCGTGCCGCAAACCGGAGCCCGTTTCCGCCGAACGTCCGGCCCAAGCGGATGGGACGGCCCCGGGAACCGTGCTGCAGGCGACGGATGAAGGGATTGAAGTGATGACGGGAGAAGGAACGATTTGGCTGAAAGAAATCCAGCCCGCGGGCAAAAAGGCGATGGATGCCGGGCAATTCGTCAGGGGCAGCCGCATTCCTATAGGAACAGTATTAGGGGAAATACAGGCCAATTAAGCGATAACGGAGGAGGATGGATTTTGAAATCCGGCCGGGAAAAGCCGGCGCGCAAACCGACGGCCCGTGAGGCTGCGTTGGACATATTGACCCGCGTCGAACAGGAACATGCATACAGCAACCTGCTGTTGAACCAAACGCTGCAAAAGTACAGGCTGGACCGGTTGGATGCCGCCTTGGCGACAGAGATCGTGTACGGCACGATCCAGCGGCTCAATACGATCGATTATTTTTTGGACCGCTTCGTCAAGAATGGAATGGCCAAGCTGGATCCGTGGGTGCGCAATTTGCTTCGCCTGAGCTTCTACCAGCTGTATTATCTGGAGCGCATTCCCGCTCACGCCGCGGTAAGCGAAGCGGTTAACATCGCCAAGCGGAAAGGACATCAGGGCATATCCGGCATGGTCAACGCGGTGCTGCGCAATGTCGTCCGGCAAAAGGAACGGCTTGTCATTCCCGCCGGTTTGAACGCCGTGCAGCGCATATCGCTTGCCCATTCGCATCCGGAATGGATGGTGTCCCGCTGGATGGAACAGTACGGCGAGCATGGCGCCGAACAAATATGCGCGTCGAACAACGCGGCGCCGAAAGTCGCGGTTCGTGTCAACACGCTGAAGCAGAAAAGGGACAAGATGATGGAAACGATGCGCCGCGCCGGCTTGACGGTTGTCCCGTCCCGGTTGGCGGAATCCGGCATCGTCGTGGAGAGCGGAGGCAATATGGCGCTTACTCCGTGGTACGCCAACGGCGATGTCTCCGTCCAGGACGAAAGCTCGATGCTCGTCGCCGAAATCGTCCGCCCCGAACCGGGCTCGCGCGTGCTCGACTGCTGCGCCGCGCCCGGCGGAAAAACGGCGCATATGGCGGAACTGATGAACGACGACGGAGAAATATGGGCGTGCGACATTCATGCGCACAAGGAGAAGCTTATCCGCGATCAGGCCAAGCGCCTCGGCCTGCGCTGCGTCAAAACGCTGGTAAGCGATGCGATGGACTTGCCGCGGCATTTTCCCGACCATTCGTTCGATTACATCTTGTTGGATGCGCCTTGCTCCGGTTTGGGGGTTATTCGCCGCAAACCGGACGTGAAGTGGACGAAACAGGAGCCCGATATCGTGGACATTTCCGCTCTGCAGTACGGCATCTTGAGCGAGGTCCAGCGCCTGCTTCGTCCGGGGGGCGTGCTCGTTTACAGCACGTGCACGATCGAGCATGAAGAAAACCGCGGTCTGATCGAGCGGTTTCTTCGCCAATTCGATTCGTTCGAGCCGGATGCCTCGATCGAGAGACTTATTCCCGCGCATGTAACAAAACAGTGCTTGATTGCTCCGGGAATGCTGCAAATTTTGCCCCACCAGTTCCAATCGGACGGATTTTTTATCGCGAGGCTGAAACGGACGACGGAGACGGAGTGAACCCGTCCGGCCGAACGTGGACGCGCCTTCCGCACTGCGGGGGAGCCGTCCAAAAGACTCTTACATTCAACGCGAATTATGATAAAATAGAACGGATGAGTAACAATACTAGAAAAACTACAGGTTGTGATCCGAGAATGAAACCGTTTATATACGATCTTACGTTCGAACGGCTGCAGGACTGGCTGAAACAGAACGGCGAACCGGCATTCCGGGCCGGCCAAATCTTCGATTGGCTGTATGTGAAACGGGTGGATAATTTTGCCGGTATGACGAATTTGTCCAAAAGCCTGCGCGAAAAGCTGGACGAACATTTCCGATTCGTCGCGTTGAACGAACTGGCCAAACAGGTGTCGAAAGACGGAACGGTCAAATTTTTGTTCGGCCTGCATGACAACAACGCGATCGAAACCGTCATTATGCGGCACAATTACGGCAACAGCGTTTGCGTCACAACACAGGTCGGCTGCCGCATCGGCTGCACGTTTTGCGCATCGACGCTCGGCGGGTTGAAGCGCAACTTGTCGGCGGGGGAAATTGTCGCCCAGGTGATTCAGGCGCAAAAACTGCTTGACGATTCCGGCGAGAGAGTAAGCAGCATCGTCATCATGGGATCGGGTGAGCCGTTTGAAAACTATGAGGCGACGATGGACTTTTTGCGCATCATGATTCACGAAAAAGGGCTGAACATCGGTCAGCGCCACATTACCGTGTCCACAAGCGGCATTGTGCCCAACATCTACAAGTTTGCGGACGAGAATACACAGATCAACCTGGCGATTTCGATTCACGCTCCAAACGACGAACTGCGCTCGAAGCTGATGCCGGTCAACCGGCGCTTTCCGTTCGCCGACGTGATGGATGCTTGCAAATACTATATCGCGAAAACCGGGCGCCGGATTACGTTCGAATACGCGCTTATCGGTGGGGTGAACGATCAGCCGGAGCACGCGGAACAACTGGCGGACGTGCTGAAGGACATGCTGTGCCATGTCAATTTGATTCCGGTAAACTATGTTCCGGAACGAAAGTACGTCCGAACCGGGCGGGACGAAATCTTCGCGTTTCAGCGGATTTTGCAGCGCAAAGGCGTCAATGTGACGATTCGCAGGGAACACGGCAGCGACATCGCGGCGGCGTGCGGCCAATTGCGCGCGAAGCATATGGAGTCGGGCGGTGAGGTGATAAGTCGATGAAAACGGCCAATCGATCGGACATCGGCCGCGTCCGGATGGTCAATGAGGACAGAGCCGTAGTACAAACCGGCCTGAACGGTTTCACTTTGGCGATTGTAGCCGACGGAATGGGCGGCCATAAAGCGGGTGACGTTGCGAGCCAGCTGGCGGCGCAAAAAATTCAGGAAGAGCTGCAATCGATACATGCCGACATGACGGTTGCGGAATGTGAAGAAGTGATCAGGCAAGCTATTGTGAAAGCGAACGCGCAAGTGTTTGAACTGGCTTCCAAGCAGGAAAAGTACCGCGGGATGGGAACGACGGTCGTCGTCGCCGTCGTCTCGGAAACAATGATTATGATCGGTCATATCGGCGACAGCCGCGCTTATAAAATCAACGGACGGACGATCGTGCAACTGACGGAGGATCATTCGCTCGTCAATGAGTTGCTGAAAACAGGTCAAATTACCCCCGAAGAAGCGAACCACCATCCCCTCCGCAACGTGATGACGAGGGCTCTCGGAACGGATCAGCAGGTGGAGGTCGATCTCCGCCATTTCGACTGGACGTTCAACGAGCAACTGCTGATTTGCAGCGACGGACTGAGCGGGTTGGTCGACCAGCATAAGATGGTGGAAATTCTCAATACCGGGCGCGAACCGGAATGGAAGGTGGACCAGCTGGTCAATTGCGCTCTGGAAGCGGGCGGGGACGACAACATTACTGCGGTGCTTATCATCAACGAAAGAGAAGACAACGGGGAAGAGGGGTGAGATGATGATCGGTCAATTGTTGGGTGGACGGTATGAAATTCTCGACCGCATCGGCGGTGGAGGCATGGCGCTCGTTTACAAAGGCCGCGACATATTGCTGCACCGGAAAGTCGCGGTGAAAGTGCTGCGCCAGCAGTACGTGTACGACGAAGAATTCATACGCAGGTTCCGCCGAGAAGCCCAATCCGCAGCGTCGTTGTCTCATCCGAACGTAGTCAGTATATACGATGTCGGGCAGGAAGACGATATTCACTACATCGTCATGGAGTACGTCGAAGGGGTCAACCTGAACGAACTGATCAAGGAAAAAGGGCCGCTGCAGCCGGATGAAGCGGTACATATCGCCAGCCAGATTTGCGATGCCCTGGATCACGCCCACCATAACGGAATTATCCACCGAGACATTAAACCGCACAACATTTTAATCGGCAAAAACGGCCGGGTGAAAGTGACCGATTTCGGCATTGCCCGCGCAGCCACATCGTCCACGATCACGCAGACCGGTTCCGTTGTCGGCTCCGTCCACTACTTTTCCCCTGAGCATGCGAAAGGGATTATGACCGGGGAAAAATCGGATTTATATTCTTTAGGCATCGTACTCTACCAAATGCTGACGGGGAAACTGCCGTTCCTCGGCGAAAGCCCGATCAGCGTCGCCTTGAAGCATCTGCAGGAAAACGTCGAGGAGCCCCGCAAAATCAATCCGCTCATTCCGCAAAGCGTCGAAAATATCATTCTGAAAGCATTGCGCAAAAATCCGGAAGAACGGTATCAGTCGGCTCAGCAAATGCTTCGCGATCTGGACACGTGTCTGTCGCCGGAACGGCGCAACGAGCCGAAAATCGTGTTTCCGGAGACAGATGATGAGGACGGCGAGCAGACGCGGGTCATGCCGGCTATTCGCCCGGGGCGTTACGCGGCAGATGAAGGCCGGGGAACGGAGGATGAAGAGGAAGAGCGGGACGAGCCGATTCGCAAAGGAAAACCATGGGTAAAACCGCTCGTTTGGACATTGGTGACCGTCGCCTTGCTTACCGGAATGTGGTTTGGCATAGCCTACGTCAAAAACTTGTTTGTCGTCCCGGAAGTGGATGTGCCGTCGGTCGTGAATCTGCCTTATCCGGACGCCGAAGCGAAATTGAAGGCAGTCGGGCTCGCCGCCGAAAAAATTCCGGTGCCGAGTGAAGACGTGGAAAAAGACATCGTCATTCGCCAGGACAAATTCGGGATGAAAGTGAAAGTGAATTCGATTATCAAGCTGTATGTCAGCGAAGGCCCGAAAACGGCCAAAATGCCGAATCTCATCGGTAAAAAATGGGATGAGGTGCAGTCCGAGCTGCAGGCGCTGGAACTGCCGGATATGGGCAAACAGATTGCGAAAGAAGAAGTGTTCAACGACGCGCCCGCAGGCACCATATTGGAGCAGACTCCGCAGCCGAGCGAGGAATTCGCCCTGAAGGAAGCGCAAATCAAGCTGATCGTCAGCAAAGGCCGGCAAACCAGGCCGATGCCGAGTCTGCTCGGGCTTAGCGAGGACCAGGCGAAAGCGATTATACTGCAAAATCAATTGAAGCTGTCGGACGACATCAAGTATGAAAAAAGTTATTCCCCGAAAGGAACGGTCACCAAGCAGTGGCCGTTCGAACCGGACGATCCGGTTTCGCCCGGGGATACCGTTTATATTACGGTAAGCTCCGGATATCCGGACGAAGCGATCACGCTCACTTACAACATTTCCGTACCTCCGGCCGAGGAAGGGAAGGAAAGCATGGTCCGTATTCTCTACAGCGACGCCCGCGGCAACGATCGGGAATGGGACAAGAGAAAGATAAGCGAAATCAAAACTTTCTCCGTGACGCTCGTGCTGTCTCCGGAAAAAGACGGGAAGATTCAGGTCATTCGGGACGATGTGAAAATTGTCGATAAGACAATTACGTATGAGGAAGCGCAGATGCTTCAGAGCGGAGCGAATCCGGCATCCTCGCAATCTGAGCGGGAAAGCGCAGGAGATGAACGGAACGGCGAGAGGACGGAGGATTCAAATGCGGGAGGCAGGGATTGATGCCGAACGGTTTCATCGTCAAAGCCTTAAGCGGTTATTATTATGTACTGCCCGACGGTGCAGGCGGGGAGCTTGTACAGTGCAGAGCGAGGGGAATTTTCAAGAAAAAAGGAATTAGTCCGCTCGTCGGGGATCGCGTCGTTTATGAATTGTCCGAGAACGGGGAAGGGACCATACACGAAATCGCGCCCCGTTCCTCGGAACTGATTCGCCCGCCGATCGCCAACGTGAATTTGGCGGTGCTCGTCTTTGCAGTCGCCGAACCGGCACTGAACTTGCAGCTGCTCGATAAATTTCTGGTTCATACGGAGAAGGCCGGTCTTGAAACGTTAATATGTTTGACGAAAACCGATCTGCTGCATGCCCAACCCGGCGGAGGCCATCCTGCGGCATCGGAAATGAGCGGCGTAATCCGGCTGTACGAACGGATCGGCTATCCGATCGTCGCCACCAGCGCGAAAACCGGAGAAGGGATACAGAAGATAACGGATCGGCTCAAAGGGAACATCAGCGTATTTGCCGGGCAATCCGGGGTCGGAAAATCTTCGCTGCTAAACGCGATCGTGCCGGGAATCCAGCTGGAAACGAATCCGATCAGCGCAAAGCTCGGCCGGGGGAAACATACGACCAGACATGTGGAATTGATTTCGCTCGACAACGGCGGATGGGTGGCGGACACCCCCGGCTTCAGTCAGCTTGACTTTTTGCATATTGAAGCGAACGAGCTCGGACAATGTTTCAGGGAATTCCGCATTTATTCGCCCGAGTGCAAATTCCGGGGATGCCTGCATCTGAAAGAACCGGGATGCCGGGTCATCCTGGCGAAAGAACAAGGGGAAATTGCCGCAAGCCGCTATGAACATTATGTGTTGTTCTTGAACGATATAAAAGAGAGGAAGCGGAGGTATTAAGTCATGCTCATCATTGCGCCCTCGATACTGTCTGCGGATTTTTCCAGATTGGCCGAAGAAATTAAGGACGCGGAACGCGCGGGAGCGGATTGGATTCACGTCGATGTGATGGACGGACATTTCGTTCCGAACATTACGCTCGGGCCGCCTGTAGTCAAGTCGATTCGGCCGCATACGTCGCTGCCTTTGGATGTCCATCTCATGATTGAACGGCCGGAACGGTACGTTCGCGATTTCGCCCAAGCCGGCGCCGACTGCATTTCCGTTCATGCGGAAGGGTGCGTACACCTTCACCGGACGATCCATCTCATTAAGGAACAGGGAGTGAAAGCGGGGGTAGTCCTTAATCCGGCGACACCGCTCACGGCCATCGAACACGTATTGGAGGACGTCGATCTCGTTCTCATCATGACCGTTAACCCGGGATTCGGCGGCCAGCAGTTTATCCGCTCGACATTGCCGAAAATCAGGACGCTGCGCACCATGCTTCAGGAGCGGGGGCTTGACCGTATCGATATTGAAGTGGATGGAGGAATTAATGCGGATACCGCTCCTCACGTCATTGAGGCGGGGGCGAACGTGCTCGTTGCCGGGAACGCCGTTTTCGGCGAAGCGGATCGCGCCGCTGCCATCGCTAAGATTCGCGGATAATTCATATGTAGGCATACGGCCCGCTTACCGGGCATATACATGATTGCAAGAGATGGCTGCTCTTGCAATTTTTTTGTTTGCAGACCGGATAGATTCGGAAAGTATCCAGGCACGATTGCCGGATATCGTGAATATGATAATGTCACAAGCGAGTTCACTTGGGAAGTGCGTTGGTTACACGGTGAAGTGAGTTTGCTGCGCCAACTTGTAAGGAGGGGTAGAGGTGAAATTTTATACGATCAAACTACCGAGATTTTTAGGCGGATTTGTGAAAGCCATCCTCAATACGTTCAGCAAAAATTAACACCAACTTCATCGAAGTGCCGGGTTGATACTTACTGAAATAGGAAACGTCCTTTCAGGATAAGCTTCCGCATAAGCGTTCTTGTTTGCCGCGGAAGCTTCTATGGGCTCGGAAAGTGTTTCATGTCTATCGATGGAGCGCTTTGGCTCTAAACGGCTTTCTGTCGAACTAATAAAAAAAGCACCGGTTATGGCGGGTGCTTTTTGTCTTTGCATAGGTTCCCGGTCAAGCCAGTCGCATTAGACGCGGGTTACTTTTCCCGACTTTAATGCCCGGGTGCTGACGTATACGCGCTTCGGTTTCCCGTCGACCAGAATGCGCACTTTCTGCACGTTAACTCCCCAAGTGCGTTTGCTTTTATTATTCGCGTGCGAAACGTGATTTCCTTTGCCGGGAGCTTTCCCCGTAATAAAGCATTTGCGAGACATAAATACACCTCCCCTTAGACACTTCAATAATAATAGCATACCGCCGAAACTGTCGTCAACAGACGATATATCATTGCGCAATCCCGAAAATCGAGTTCAGCGGGTTGGTAGTTCGTTTCCGGTATAGTAAAATCAAGAAGAATGACCTATAATATCTCTAAAAGGGGGATGGTGCTTATGCCTATTCAACTTGCGACCGAGCTCGGCAAAGTGACGGTATCCGACGAGGTGATTGCCGGCTTGGCCGGGTATGCTGCATTGGATTGTTACGGACTGGTAGGCATGTCGTCCCGCAAGCAGTTGAAGGATGGCATTGCGGAACTGCTCGGCCGCGATAATTTGAGTCGGGGAGTAGAAGTCCGCCGCGAAAACGACAGACTGCACATCGATTTGTACGTTATCGTCAGCTACGGTACGAAAATATCGGAAGTGGCCCATAATATTCAGACGAAAGTCAAGTACGTGCTGAATCAAGTCGTGGGACTTCAAGTCGACGATGTCAACATCATCGTTCAAGGGGTTCGCGTAACACGCTAGGAAGGGGAATTTCTTTGAGTAAGCGCTTAATTAACGGTACAGACTTTATGCATATGATTCTAACAGCTGCGGGGCACTTGCATGCGCGCGTGAATGACGTGAACGCTTTGAACGTGTTCCCCGTCCCCGACGGTGACACGGGCACCAACATGAATCTGACGTTAACGTCCGGAGTCGAAGAGTTGAAGAAAAAACCGTCGCCCGATATCGGAAAAGCGGCGGAAATTCTTTCCAGAGGGCTGCTGATGGGGGCGCGCGGCAACTCCGGGGTCATTTTATCCCAGTTGTTTCGCGGTTTCGCCAAAGCGGTCGCCGGCCAAGCCGAAATCGATACGATTCAGTTTGCCGCCGCTCTTCAAGAAGGCGTGGATACGGCTTACAAGGCTGTGGCCAAACCGGTGGAAGGAACGATTCTGACCGTTTCCAGAGAAGCGGCGAGACATGCGGTAACTTATAGTCGCCGCGTCGCGGACATGGTCGAACTGATGCGCGAAGTATGGCGGAAAGCGCAGGAAACAGTGGCGAAGACGCCAGACATGCTGCCCGTATTAAAACAGGTCGGCGTCGTTGATTCGGGAGGACAGGGACTTGTTTACATATATGAAGGATTTGTCGCCGCTTTAAGCGGCGAAAAGGCGGTTGATGCTTCCTCTGTTTCGCGGGCGGCGCAAGCCGCGGACAGCAGTACGGACGTGGAGTACGTTCCGTCGCTCGTCCCGGTTTCCAATTTGGCGGAGGAGGCTCACCGGATGTTTCAGCCGAAGAGCGCCCAGGCGAAATTGTCGGCCGAGGACATCGAATACGGATACTGCACCGAATTTTTAGTCAAGCTCGCTCCCGGCAAAAACGAAAGACAGACGTTTAACGAAGCCGAATTCCGGCTGGAGCTGGAGCGGTTCGGGGATTCGCTGCTTGTCGTTGCCGACGACGAATTGGTGAAAGTGCACATCCATGCCGAATACCCCGGCAGCGTGCTGAACTATGCGATGAAATTCGGGGATTTGAGCCGGATTAAAATTGAAAACATGCGTGAGCAGCATGCCCATATTGTGGAGGGGGAAACGACGCATGCAGCGGAGGAGCGCCTCGGGGCGGTTCAATCGGCAACCGCGCGGCCGGCGTCGAAGCGGTACGGCATCATTGCGGTGGCGGCGGGCGAAGGCATAGCCGAAATCCTGAAGAGCCTGGGCGTCGACTACGTGCTGCAGGGCGGCCAGACGATGAATCCGAGCACGGAACATATCGTCAAAGCGATTGAGGACGTGGACGCGCAGCACATTTTCATCCTTCCCAACAATTCGAACATTATTCTGGCCGCCGAGCAGGCGAAGCAGCTGACCGACAAACCGGTGGCCGTCATCCCGTCGAAAACGATTCCGCAAGGCATCGCCGCCGCAATCGCATTTCGCGAATCGGCGACGACGGAGGAGAATACGGCGGCGATGACCGAGGCAATCAAGGGGGTCCGTTCCGGGCAGATTACATATGCCGTCCGCGATTCGGCTATCGACGGCATAAACATTGCCAAGGGCGACTACATCGGCATTCTGGACAATAAAATCGTGACGGCGACCCCGCAGCTTCAGGAAACGTGCAGGCTGTTGCTCGAACGGATGATGGACGGCGGCGGCGAAATCATCACCGTGTACACCGGACAGGACGTGGCGGAAGAGCACGTCAGCGAGCTTGTTTCTTTCGTCGAACAAACGTATCCGGACGCCGATCTGGAAATCGTTTCCGGAGGTCAGCCGCTTTATTATTACATTATTTCCGTTGAATAAAGAAAACGATTCATAGGGAAGAGGTGAGTTTATGACCAAGATCCGGATTGTTACGGACAGTACGGCTGACATTCCCGCTTCGGTCAGGCAGTCGCTCGGCATTGAGATGGTTCCGCTGAAAGTGCATCTGGGCAATGAATCGTTTCTGGATGCGGTAACGATTCAATCGGAGCAATTTTACGACAAGTTGGCCGGAGCGTCGACGCTTCCGACGACCTCCCAGCCGTCTCCCGTCGATTTTTTGAACGTGTATAAACCGCTGCTTGAGGATCCGGACGTGCATATCATTTCCATTCATCTTTCGGCGGCGTTAAGCGGGACGTACCAGTCGGCCGTTTTGGCCAAATCGCTGCTGGACAATACGCCGAACATTACGATCGTCGATTCCCGGTCGGCATCGTACGGGATAGGTGCGCTTTGCATCGCCGCGGCGGAAGCGGCCAACGAAGGAAAGAGCGTGGACGAGTGCCTCGATATCATTCACCGTTTGCGGAACGAAACGAAAGTTTACTTTTTGGTGGATACACTGGAGTATTTGCAGACAGGCGGGCGAATCGGCAAGGCAGCGGCGCTGCTCGGCTCGCTGCTCCAAATCAAACCGATACTGTCCATCGACGACGACGATGAAGTGACGTCGGTCG
>JAWLCZ010000104.1:0-15060 GCA_041686835.1 Paenibacillaceae bacterium
AGCTAAAGCTTTACGAAGTAAAGCTGCTTCGAAAGCATAAGCTAAGTACCCCAAAAAGTGACGTGAAGCTTTGAAGCGTATACCGATTACTTTTCGGGGCCCCATAACAATGATGAAAGCATAAGGATGTAGCGCTTTGTTTCGCTGCTAGTTTTCAGGGAACAACCCCAATATGGGGAGACCTGAGCAAAGATGTTCGTTTGGTGACCATAGCGGAGGGGAACCACGCGTACCCATCCCGAACACGACCGTTAAGCCCTCCAGCGCCGATGGTACTTGGACCGAAGGGTCCCGGGAGAGTAGGACGTTGCCAAGCGAGCGAATGTCGAGTCCACGTGAGAGTCGAACGTTTGCCAAGCGAGCGAACGTGCCGAGTTCACGCGAGAGTCGAATGTTTGCCAAGACAAGCTTGCCCGGATGCGGGCGATTATTCCTCGATAGCTCAGTTGGTAGAGCACTCGGCTGTTAACCGAGTTGTCACAGGTTCGAGTCCTGTTCGAGGAGCCAGCTCCCATAGCTCAGTTGGTAGAGTGCATCCATGGTAAGGATGAGGTCACCGGTTCAAGCCCGGTTGGGAGCTCCATTCAGCACATGGCCCGTTGGTCAAGGGGTTAAGACACCTCCCTTTCACGGAGGTAACAGGGGTTCGAATCCCCTACGGGTCATTTTCCAGAGCATTAACTTCGAGTTGGGGATGAGAACCCGGTTTGCTGCTCATCCGCAGTGAAGGGTGTCTCCAATGAGAAAAAAATTGCAGCCGGCTTGATGAGCGTGACATAAGGACGCTTATTTGATGAGCGTGACATAAGGACGCTTAACGGATAAAGCGATTCGGACGCTTAGCTCAGCTGGGAGAGCATCTGCCTTACAAGCAGAGGGTCGGCGGTTCGATCCCGTCAGCGTCCACCAATAAGCTCATCGCCCCGCCGCTGTAGCTCAATTGGTAGAGCAACTGACTTGTAATCAGTGGGTTGGGGGTTCAAGTCCTCTCGGCGGCACCAGTGAAGATACCAACTCCAATGATTGGGGATTAGCCAAGCGGTAAGGCAACGGACTTTGACTCCGTCATGCCTAGGTTCGAATCCTAGATCCCCAGCCAGAACTTGAGCCATTAGCTCAGCAGGTAGAGCACCTGACTTTTAATCAGGGTGTCGAAGGTTCGAGTCCTTCATGGCTCACCATGTTCAGCGCGTGTGGCGGAATTGGCAGACGCACTAGACTTAGGATCTAGCGGGCAACCGTGGGGGTTCAAGTCCCTCCACGCGCACCATAAAATAAGCGGACGTGGCTCAGTGGTAGAGCATCGCCTTGCCAAGGCGAGGGTCGCGGGTTCAAATCCCGTCGTCCGCTCCATATTTTCTTAATATGCAGCCATAAACGCTGCGTGCCCTTAGCTCAGCCGGATAGAGCGTTTGACTACGAATCAAAAGGTCGGGAGTTCGAATCTCTCAGGGCACGCCATTGTTACATTCTCGAGAAGCAAATTGTCATGTCACCACAATAGACGGGACGTAGCTCAGCTTGGTAGAGCACCTGGTTTGGGACCAGGGGGTCGCATGTTCAAATCGTGTCGTCCCGACCATCATCCTGTATTGAGCCCCGCAAAAGTAATCCGATTGTTGTCGAAGGTTCAAGTCACTTTTGTGGGTTAAACATGCGGGTGTAGTTCAATGGTAGAACTCCAGCCTTCCAAGCTGGTAGCGTGGGTTCGATTCCCATCACCCGCTCCATAATGAAACGAGAAGACCAGCCAGGTCTTTTTTTTGTAAGTATACATTGATTTACGAAACAAAATACGTTGGTTCTCAATCCAATATTTACTGGCACCCAAAGGCGTAAACTTTTTTGATTTTTTCAATATGATAGCAGGAAAAGTAACTTATGACGGCGAAATCATCATGGATGGGGTGAGAAGTATGTCGGATGTCGCGAATTCAGAAATAAGCGAACTCAATCGAACGGACACTGACAATCTGGTGCGCCGTGACGTGCGATTGCGGCGAGACGTGCGATTTCTAGGGAATATTCTGGGTGAAGTTCTTGTTCATCAGGGCGGGAACAAGCTGCTTGGAATCGTGGAGAAAATCCGGGAAATGAGCAAATCGCTGCGGGCCCAATTTGATCCGCAGTTGTTTGCCGAATTCAAACAAACGATTCATCAACTTGAACCGGATCTGCGGCTTCAAGTCATTCGTGCGTTTGCCATTTACTTTCAATTGGTCAATATTGCGGAACAAAACCACCGTATTCGCCGAAAAAGGGATTACGAACGTTCAGCCGGCGAGAAATTTCAACCCGGCTCGATAGAGAGCGTTATTGTCGATTTAAAGGATCGGAACGTTCCGCTTGAAGAAGTGCAGGACATATTGGATCGGATTTCGCTGGAGCTGGTCATAACCGCCCACCCGACGGAAGCGATGCGTAGAGCGGTTTTGGATATCCATCATCGAATCGCCGAAGATATGATGGAACTGGACAATCCGACGCTCACCCACCGGGAAAGGGAGTCCTTGCGGGAAAAACTGCTCAGCGAAGTGATTACGCTGTGGCAGACGGACGGGCTCCGCGATCGCAAGCCTACCGTACTGGATGAAGTTCGCAACGGGCTTTATTATTTTTACGAAACGTTATTCGACGTGCTTCCGGACGTATATCAGGAGCTGGAACGCTGCCTGGCCAAATATTATCCGGAACGCCACTGGCATGTGCCGACCTTTTTGCGTTTCGGGTCGTGGATCGGCGGAGATCGGGACGGAAATCCTTCGGTAACGGCGGACATTACATGGAAAACACTCGTCATGCATCGCCATTTGGCTTTGCAAAAATACGAGGAAACCTTGAAAAAATGGACGAAGCTGCTCAGTTTCAGCACCAACATCGCGAATGTGGCGCCGGAGCTGCTTGAATCGATAGAAGCCGACCGGAGAAGCATCGAGTTGAAGGATCAATGGCGGAACGAAAAGGAACCGTATCGTATCAAGCTGTTCTATATGATGGAGAAAATAAAAAATACGCGGAACGGCGTAGCCGATCCGCAGCTTAAATACAATTCTCCGGATGAGTTTATAGCCGAACTCCAATTGATTGACCGCAGCTTGAGGCATCATTTTGCCGATTTTGTGGCGGACACCCACATTAAAAAAATGATTCGGCAGGTCGAACTGTTCGGATTTCATACGGCCACGCTCGATATACGCCAGCACAGTAAAGAACATGAGTCGGCGATGACGGAAATTTTGGCGAATATGGGCATTACGGAAGACTATTCGAAGCTTACGGAAGAGCAAAAAATCGATCTGCTGCATTCGCTGCTTAACGATCCGAGACCGCTCACGTCGCCGTATATCGAATATTCGGAAGGGACGAAAGAATGCCTGGAGGTGTTTCGAACCGTTCAGGCGGCGCAAAAAGAGTTCGGGAGAAACTGCATTACGAGCTATCTCATCAGCATGACGCAAGGAGCGAGCGATCTTCTGGAGGTGCTTGTGCTCGGCAAAGAAGCCGGACTTTACCGCAAACACGCGGACGGAACGGTAAGCTGCACGCTGCAGCCGGTTCCGCTGTTTGAGACGATCGACGACCTTCATGCCGCTCCGCAAATTATGCAAACTGTTTTCGAGCTGCCCGCATACCGGGAAAGCTTGAAAGACACGAATCACTTGCAGGAGATTATGCTGGGCTATTCCGACAGCAACAAGGACGGGGGCGTTCTGACGGCGAACTGGGAACTTCGCGTCGCTTTGAAACAAATCACGGCCGTCGCCAAAAAATTCAATGTGAAACTGAAGTTTTTCCACGGGCGCGGAGGCGCGCTTGGACGGGGCGGTATGCCGCTGAACTTCAGCATTTTGGCACAGCCGCCGGAAACGCTCGGCGGAGGCATTAAAATCACCGAACAGGGAGAAGTCCTGTCTTCCCGCTATTCGTTGAAAGGAATCGCCTACCGCAGCCTGGAGCAGGCGACATCGGCGCTGATTACGGCTGCGCTGCTGGCAAAAAATCCGCAGAGCGATATTTCCGAGAACAAATGGGAGCAGGCGATGAAGGAAATATCCGCGCAGGCGCAGCGAAAATATCAGGACCTCATTTTCCGCGATCCGGATTTTCTGACGTTCTTTAAACAATCGACACCGCTCCCGGAAATCGGCGAATTGAACATCGGTTCCCGCCCGGCGAAACGGAAAAACAGCGACCGCTTTGAAGATTTGCGGGCGATTCCGTGGGTATTCGCCTGGACGCAGAGCAGGTATTTGCTGCCCGCGTGGTATGCCGCCGGTACGGCGCTGCAGTCTTTTTACAAGGGCAAAGAAGAAAATTTGCGGCTGCTTCAGCAAATGTACCAAAAATGGTCCTTTTTCCGCTCGACGATCGATAACCTGCAAATGGCGCTTGCGAAAGCCGATCTGCTCATCGCCAAGGAATATGCCCGTTTGATTAAAGATGAGACCATCGAGAAACGCATTTTTGAACAAATTGAACAGGAATACAAATTAACGTCCGATTTAATTCTGGAAATAACCGGGCAGAACGAAATTCTCGACAATGTGCCCGTCATACAGGAATCGATTCGGTTGCGCAACCCTTACGTCGATCCGTTAAGCTATATGCAGGTTCGCTTATTAAGCGAGCTGAGGGCGTTAAGGGAAAAAGGAGAAGACGATCCTTTGCTGTTGCGGGAAGTGCTGCTGACGATTAACGGGATTGCCGCAGGGCTTCGTAACACGGGATAATCAAGATTGGGCGGGATTTTATAAAGGGTCGGGGGCCTTGCGACGAAAGGCTGCCCGGCCTTTGCTTTACTTTGAGGAGTGTGATAATCTTTGAAAGTAGCGGCGGGCGATTCGGCTTGCCGGCATGATTTCATCGCGGATAAGAAAAATGGCGGCCCTGCCTGAAAAATAGCGGTGTTGGGGGAATTTTCTTGGATTTTTTTGACACGCGATTGGCGAAATTGGCGCGTAACGGCGATCTGAGAGCCTTCGCGGAGCTCGTCGATTTGTACAAAGATAAAATATATCAACTCGCTTACCGGATGCTCGGAAACCCGCACGAAGCGGAGGATGTCGTTCAGGAGACGTTTCTGCGCGTGTACACCCATTTGGAGAGGTATGACGAGACGCAGAAGTTCTCTACCTGGATTTATCGCATCGGCACCAATTTGTGCATCGATCGGCTGCGCAGACGAAGGGCCAGCTATTCGCTGGATGCGGAAATCACGGACGGAGACGGGCTGGACGGCTACGATCTGCTTCCCAGCAAGGAACAGACTCCGGAGGCTCATCTGATCCTGTCGGAAACGCAAGAACGCGTGCGCCGGGCAATCGACACGCTGCCGGAAAAGTACAAATCGATCGTCATTCTGCGGTATTTGCACGATTTGTCTTTGCAGGAAATCAGCGACATCTTGCGGATGCCGGTAACGACGATAAAAACCCGCGTTCACCGGGGGCGTGAATATCTCAGAAAAAAATTGCAGACGGAAATGCCATTCCACAATTTTTTTGAAACATGATGACGGGTGAAACGTATGGAATATCACGCAAACACATCTACCGGTAACGAAAGGAGTGGCTCTTCGATGAATTGCAAGGAAGCCATCCTTTTCATGCACGAATACCTCGACGGCGATTTGCGGGGGTTCGCGCTAGTTCAACTCAATGAACATCTACAAAAGTGTCCCGGCTGCAGAAACCATTTCCGGCAATTGGAGAACACGGATGCTTTCCTGCAATCCGTTTCCAAAGTGGCCGCACCCGAAGGATTAACCGCGCGGATTATGCAGTCGCTCCCCAAACGGCCGAAACGGAAGTCGTGGATGCAGTGGGTTCGGCGCCATCCGGCCGCATCGGTAGCCGCGGTGTTCTTTTTCATCATGATGGGCAGTTTTCTCTCTTTGTGGAATGAAGAGACCGAGCTTGTTGTCAAGGGCACCGATTTGGAGAAAGTGGTCATTCATGGAAATAAAGTGATCGTTCCCGCCGGACATACGGTCGAAGGCGATTTATTGGTGGAGAATGGAGAGGCGCAAGTATTCGGCGATGTCAAAGGCGACCTCGTCGTTATCGACGGCAGCTACAACCTGGCCTCCACAGCCCGCATTTCCGGAAAAATAACGGCCATTAACCAAGCGCTGGATTGGTTGTGGTACAAAATAGGGCAATGGTTCGCGGTTGTTTCCAGATAAATGCAGCCCCCCGTTCGTGCAGGGGGGTTTTTTGCTGTGAACCGATAGGCTGTTTATGGTATGATTAAAGAATGATACAAAAAATCACCATATTTTAAGAGAAATGGCTGCAGTTGGGGGAAATTACCGTGGAATATTTGTCCAATATTACCATAAACGATATTGTCGATATCTTAATCGTCAGTTATGTTATATATAAGCTCATTCTCCTGCTGCGCGGTACGAGGGCGGTGCAGCTGCTGAAAGGCATTGCCGTTGTCGTCGTTACGTGGGTCATCAGCATCTGGTTCAATTTGCGGACGTTACAGTGGATGATGAGCCAGATGTTTACGTTCGGGGTGTTGGCTTTAATCATCATTTTCCAGCCCGAGCTGCGCCGCGCGCTCGAACAGCTCGGAAGGGGGAGGCTGTTCAGCCGCCCCTCCGCCGAGGAAGATCGGGATGTCCATATGCGAATCGGAGAAGTGATGAAGGCGCTGAATTATTTATCCCGGAAAAAAATCGGGGCGCTTATCGTATTCGAGCGGGAAACCGGGCTGACCGATTATATCGAATCGGGAATCGAGCTGTCATCCCAAATCAGTTCCGAACTGCTCATCAATATTTTCACGCCGTATACCCCGCTTCATGACGGGGCCGTGATCGTAAGGAAATCGCAGATTATGGCTGCGGGTTGCTATTTGCCTTTATCCGAAAATCCGTTTATCAGCAAGGAATTGGGCACCCGGCACCGGGCCGCCATCGGGATGAGCGAATTGTCGGACGCCATTTGCGTCGTCGTCTCCGAAGAAACGGGACAAATTTCGCTCGCCCTTAACGGGCAAATCGTCCGGGACATCAAGGAAGAATCGCTCATATCCAAACTGCATGACGAACTGAAACCAAAGACGAAGACCAAAGAAAGAGTCTCTTTCTGGAAAAGAAAGGGTGAACAGAATGGATAAGTGGCTGCGCAACGCGAACGTGGTCAAAGTCGTCGCTTTGGTTCTCGGCATATTGTTGTGGGTTGTCGTCAACATGGAGGATCAGAAGGGGATTTCACCGGGCTCCGCTCAACCCGCGATTAAAGAAGATCCAATCTCCAACGTGAGCATCACCGAGACGGGATTCGATCGGAACCGTTATTTTCTGGAGTCGGTTCACCCTTCCAAAGTCTCGATCATTCTCAGGGGAAAAGAATCGGCGCTCAAGAGAGTCAGTTTGCGGGATTACCAGATCGTGCTCGATTTGAGCGGTTACGGCGAAGGGGAACATACGGTGCCGCTGAAACCTTTTAATTTTCCGTCCGATGTCGATGTGGAGATTATTCCTTCCCGGGTCACGGTCAAAATTGAGGAAAAACGGAAAAAAGAAGTGCCGGTTGTGGTGGAACTGCTCGGTGAGCCGGCCAAAGGATATAAAGCGGGACAGCCTGTCGTCAACCCGAACCGCGTGCATGTAACCGTACCGAGCAGCAAAATCGATCAAGTCGATTCCGCCAAAGCGGAAGTGAATATCGAGGGTGCGGACTCCGCGGTAAAACATCAGGTGAAGCTGACGGCGTACGATAAAAATGGAAAAGAAATCGACGGCGTGATCAGCCCGTCGGTCGTTGATGTCGAAGTGCCTGTGACGAGTCCGTTCAAAACGATGCCGCTGCAAATCCAACTGACCGGACAAACTCCGCCGGGATACAGCATCGCGTCGGTAAAGCAAAGCGCCGATCAGGTGATTGTTTACGGTCCGCAAAACGTGCTGGATCAGCTGGAATTTTATGACGGGCTGAACATCGATTTATCCGGCTTGAAGGAAGATAAGAGCTTCTCCATGGACATCCCGCTGAAGCCGAAAATTACGCACGTCGATCCCGGAAAAGTGGAGGTGGACATCGACATCGTCCCGTCGGAAACCAAAACGCTGGAACAAGTCCCGGTTACCATCAACGGACAAAACGGCAAATACAAAGCGGCGTTCGCCGATCCGGCTTCGGGGCGAATCGATCTGACGATTGAGGGCGCGCCGAGCCTGCTGGATAAACTGAAAGTCCAGGATGTACAGGCGATTGTCGACGTAAGCAATTTGTCTCCCGGAACATACGAACTGCCGGTCAATTTCATTTTGCCGCCGTATGTGAAGAATGCGAGCGGGCAGCCGGTGAAAGTGAAGGTGGACATCACGGAATAGCACGACGCCCGGATAGGGCACTTTCGATAAACGATACTTACTGAAGGAGAGAGGTCAGATGGGGAAATATTTTGGTACAGACGGAGTTCGCGGGGTCGCCAACAAGGAATTGACTCCGGAGTTGGCATACAGCATCGGCCGATGCGGCGGGTACGTATTGGCAGGACAAGTAGACAGACCGAAGGTCGTCATCGGGAGGGATACGCGCATCTCCGGCCCGATGCTCGAAGCGGCGATGGTGGCAGGGCTTCTCTCCATCGGAGCGAACGTCATCCGGCTCGGCGTCATATCCACACCGGGCGTCGCCTATCTCACACGTCTCTTGAATGCGGATGCGGGGGTCATGATTTCCGCCTCCCACAATCCGGTTGAAGATAACGGGATCAAGTTTTTTGGAAAAGACGGATTCAAGCTGTTTGACGAGACGGAGCTGGAGATTGAACGTTTGATGGATGCGGAAATCGACGAACTGCCGCGGCCCACAGGCGGCATGCTCGGTACGGTGGTCGACGACGACCAGGCGAAATTCCGCTATGCGGACTACTTGAAAACGACCGTAACTTCTTCGTTCGCCGGACTGAAAATCGTGATGGATTGTGCGCACGGAGCGGCCTATGAAATTGCGCCGCGCGTATTCCGCGATTTGGGGGCGGAAGTGATTACGATTGGCGCCGATCCGAACGGACTGAACATCAACGACCGGTGCGGTTCGACGCATCCGGAAACGCTGCGGGAGGAAGTGGTTCGCCATAAAGCGCATGTCGGCCTTTCCTTCGACGGCGACGCGGACCGGTTAATCGCCGTTGACGAAACCGGTGCGGAAATCGACGGCGATTACATCTTGTGCATTTGCGGCGATGCGATGCGCCGGAGCGGGAAGCTGAAGCAGGATACGATCGTCACGACGGTGATGAGCAACCTCGGGTTTATCAAAGGCGCCGAGAATCACGGCATCACTACGGTGCAGACGGCGGTAGGCGATCGCTACGTCATGGAAGAAATGCGCAAAGGCGGGTATAACCTGGGAGGAGAACAGTCCGGCCACGTCATTTTTCTCGACTACAACACGACGGGAGACGGCATTCTTACCGCGCTGCAGCTCGTCCATACGATGGTGTCGTCCGGGAAATCGCTGAGCGAATTGAAAACGATCATGACCAAGTATCCGCAAGTTCTCGTGAACGTTCGCGTGGCGGACAAGAGCAAGCTGAACGACAATGCTGCGATCGCCGAAACGATTCGCAATGTGGAGCGGCAGCTCGGGAATAACGGCCGGGTGCTGGTCCGTCCATCCGGAACCGAATCGCTCATCCGGGTGATGGCGGAAGGGCCGGACAAGAATCAGATCGAAGCGTTCGTGTCTGAAATTGCGAGGGTGATTGAACGCGAGCTTGTGTAACGATTTAACGTCATTCATAGTTAAGGCGGTAAAATCCTTTGATCCTTCGGATCGAGGGATTTTTTGGCTTTCAAGGCTTGATGGAGACGGAGTTGCATCGTAGGCCGAAAATGAATAAGATGAGAATATGTTCTACTCAAGAAGGAAAGGAGGGCAGAGGTTGCTGCAAACAAGCGCCAGAACTTGGCAGGCGCGCTGTTTTCCCGATTTGCCGTTCCCGCTTGAAGCAGGAAACGTGCAATGAAGGAACGCAGCGGTCTGCCAAGTTGACGAGGCGGAGGTGTTCGAAATGTTCGGCGGGGACCTCCCGGCAGTCATCCGTGCCGTGAATTGGAAGGCAAAACGAACAGGCGACTGTTCGGACAAGATTCCAATGGATGGTCGATTAAGGGTTATGACATACGGAGGTTAGTTCGATGTGCGGTATTGTAGGCTACATTGGAAATAAAGATTCCCAAAACATTTTAATAGATGGTTTGAAGAAGTTGGAGTACCGCGGATATGATTCCGCAGGAGTCGCCGTGTTTACGGATAGCGGATTGGAGGTCGTCAAAGCGAAAGGAAGACTGACCGTGCTTGAATCGAAGCTGAGCCAGTCGCCTCTGCGGGGGACGATCGGGATTGGACATACGCGTTGGGCGACGCACGGCAAACCTTCGGATGAAAATTCGCATCCGCATACGGACAATTCGATGAAATTTTCCGTCGTGCACAACGGCATTATTGAGAATTATATGTCGCTCAAAGAAGAATTGATGGCCAAAGGGCATCATTTTGTTTCCGAGACGGACACGGAAGTCATCTCCCATCTCATTGCCGATCTATATGACGGCGACATCGTCAGAGCGGTGCAGAAGGCGGTCAAAAAAATGACCGGCGCCTACGCATTGGCCGTGCTGACGGAATACGAGCCGGACAAATTGGTCGTAGTCCGTCTGGCCAGCCCACTCATCATCGGCATAGGAGAAGGCGAGAATTTTGTCGGCTCCGACATTCCGGCGATATTGGAGTATACGCGCGACGTGTATATTTTGAACGATGGCGAAATGGCGGCGCTGACGAGAGACGGTGTCGAATTAATGACGATCGAGGGGAATATTATTTCCCGGGAAAAGTTTCATGTCGATTGGGACATTGTCGCCGCGGAAAAAGGCGGATTCGATCATTTTATGCTGAAGGAAATCCACGAGCAGCCGAAAGCTTACCGGGATACGATGCTCAGCCGAGTCGACGCAATCGGCGGCAGCGTAACTCTGAACGAAGTGAATTTGACGGCGGAGCAAATTCGCGGCATCCGGCAAATTCATGTCGTAGCGTGCGGAACGGCCTATCATGCCGGGCTTGTGGGGAAACATGTCATCGAAAAGCTGGCGCGCATTCCTGTCGAAACGGACGTCGCTTCCGAATACCGTTACCGCGCGCCGATCATTACCGAGCATACGCTCGTGATTGTCGTCAGCCAGTCGGGAGAGACCGCGGATACGCTTGCCGCTCTGCGGGAGGCCAAACGCTGCGGCGCCCGCGTTCTGGCGATTACCAATGTCGTCGGCAGCTCCGTAGCCCGCGAAGCGGATGACGTCATCATCACGTGGGCCGGACCGGAAATTGCCGTTGCTTCGACCAAAGCGTACACGTCCCAGCTCATCGCTTTTTATCTGCTTGGACTGCATTTGGCGCAGACGCTCGGAACGCAGGATCAAGAGACGATCCGACAGCTGATCGGCGAACTGGGAGTACTGCCGGAAAAGGTGGAACACATTTTGCAGCAGTCCGAACAAATCAAGGCTTACGCGGAACAGATGGCCGAGCACGACGATCTGTTCTTCATCGGCCGGGGCTTGGATTACGCGGTCGCTTTGGAAGGCTCGCTCAAATTGAAGGAGATTTCCTACATCCACTCGGAAGCTTACGCTGCGGGCGAATTGAAACACGGTACGCTGGCGCTGGTTGAAGAAGGCGTTCCGGTTATCGCCGTGGCGACCCAGGAGGAGCTGCTGGAAAAAACGATAAGCAACATTAAGGAAGTGAAAGCGCGCGGCGCCCGTGTGCTCGGCATTGCGACGGAAAGCAGCGCGAAGCTGTTGAGCCAGACGGTCGATCACTTGTTCACGATTCCGGACACGGCCGCGCTGCTGTCGCCGGCCCTGTCCGTCGTTCCGCTGCAGCTGCTCGCCTACTACGCGGCGCTGGCCCGCGGCAACGACGTCGACAAGCCGCGAAACTTGGCGAAAAGCGTGACGGTGGAGTAGTATACCGCTCAGTCAGTCCCGGTGATTGTCTGGTGACATTAAAGTTTGTGCCTAGACATTATAGTTGGTTCCTTTACAACAAAGTTAGTGCCCTTACAATAGAGTTGGTACCTGAATGTTTATTTAACAGCCGTTTTTGGTTAAAATGGAATTAATAGCATCTAGTATTACAGCAAAACAATTTAAATCTAATGGCTTCATCCTTTTTTATCAGGGGACGAAGCCATTAGTCGTTTATAGGGATTATAACGGACAGCTCGCTATAGTCCGTTTTATGGAAACCAAAATGGAGGTGTTATCTTGTCTAAACGAGGTGTAAAAAAGAAAAGCTGCAAACCAACTACATTAAAAAAGGCAGAGGGCAAGGAGTTGGAGAGAATTATCAGCCGTTTATTCAGGCACACGACAATAATTGCTTCCGAGGGATGGCTAACACGACATAAAGGGTGGAAAACGAAAAGGATTCACCACACCTTGTCCAAGATTTAATCGATAATGCCATGATCTCCATTGAGAAGGAAAACCCGTCGCTTAAAGGCGTGTTGTCAAAGGAATATGTCCGACCGGTGCTCGATGAGACCCGCCTTGGCGAAGTGATCGATCTGTTCTCGAAGTTGGGGATGAGAAAGTCGTGCGAAGAAACGGGTCAAGAAGGTGGCCCAAGACATCGTTCAACATTTTGAACAGCGGCAGAAGGCTGGTTTTGGCAAAGCGATGATTGTCGTCATGTTACGGCGAATTGCCATTAATATGTATAAGGCAATTTTGGCGCTTCGTCCGGACTGGCATAGCGATGACGATAACGAAGGGAAAATCAAAATTGTCATGACCGGAAGCTCCAGTGATCCTGCGGAGTGGCAGCAGTATATTGGGAATAAGCGTCGTCGGGAGCACTTGGCGAAGCGAATGAAGGACGTAAATGATCCTCTTCAAATCGTCATCGTCCGCGACATGTGGCTGACCGGATTTGACGTGCCGAGCATGAACACGATGTATATTAACAAGCCGATGAAATGATACAATCTGATGCAAGCAATTGCCCAAGTGAATCGGGTGTTCCGCGACAAGCAAGGCGGCTTGATCTCGACTACATCGGCATCGCAGATATGCTCAAATCGGCGCTTCGGGACTTATTCTTGAGAATTTGGGATTTTGACACTATGGATTAAACAACATATAGAAATATCAATGAGAATGGTGATGTCACATCTTCAGGAAACGTACGTTCCCATTTTTGTTGACCCACCTAAATATTCCAGATATAATTAAATAGAAATAGACCTAATATCGATGGATTTTCGAGATAGGTCTGTTTTAGAAAGGAGAATCAATTCTGGCAGGAAATCTATAAAGCAAAAATACAGAGAAGCAATACTTTGACACTATTACTTTCTCTCAATTTTTGCGAAATCCTGCTTGTTCACAAAATTATCACAAAAAGAGGGAAGGTAATAAGATGCCACATTGTCAGAAGCAATTCGAAGAGTTCCATGATGCAATTAAGTTAAGTGATGAAAATGCTACGTTGCAAGAAAAAAGGGACATTATCTTAAAACGCTTAAAGGAAAATATGCCTGAGTCAGCCAAGCCTTATACGACCTTTAATCAAGGTAGCTATGCAATGAACACAGGTATTAAGCCACTTGATGATCAGTACGATATTGACTTGGGTCTTTTCTTCGAAATGTCCAAGGATGATGTACAGACTCCGGTTGAAGCTAAAGAATGGGTGTATGATGCTTTATTGTGTCATACCAATGACGTAAAGATGAAAAGGCCTTGCGTTACTGTAACGTATGCAGCCGGTTACCATGTTGATGTGACAATCTACGCAGCTGAAAACCCCGATGGAAAAGTTTATCTTGCAAAAGGCAAGTTAAAAAGTTCGGCAGAAAATCAAAGCTGGGATGAATCTAACCCTAAAGACTTGATAAAAACTATCAGAGAGCATTTCACCGATGCAGATGATCGGAAACAGTTTCGACGTATCATCCGCTACTTGAAAAGGTGGAAGGATGTACAATTTAACGGTACAGTTAATGGGAAGCCTACGGGTATTGCGTTGACTGCGATAGCGTATCATTATATGCAAATAAAAAAGGAAACGGTAGATATTTTTTCCGGTAAAAAAGAATATCGGGACCTTGATGCACTTATTCATCTCATATCAACTTTCCTTTCTAAGTTTACCACTTGTTATGAATTAGAAGGAGACAAATATGTAGAATATCCATACGTTACGGTAGAGTTACCTGTTCCCCCTTATCCAAATTTGCTGGAAAAAATGACATTAAAGCAGTTGAAAGTATTTAAGGAAAAACTTGAGGAACTATTAGATTGCCTAAATGAAGCAAAGGATGAGGCGGACCGATCTGATGCTGCTAAAATTCTAAAAAAACAATTTGGTGATGACTTTCCAGTGCCGCCAAAAGATCCTGGGAAAAAGGCATCGGCTCCTGCTGTAATCCCAAGTTCAGAATCGGCATAGGGGAGAACATGAAAATTGGATGTTATTGATGAAACGATAGACTACATCTTGGCTTATGGTCAACATTTAGTTGAGCAGATCACTCTCATACCAGACAGTCACTTAAGTGACTACCGGAGTGTGTCTCGTGCTTTTCGCATTCAAATAGAAGTCACGGGAGGACCGGCTACATTAGTAGTCGGTCTTCCACCAGATTTTCCCTCTTCATTACCGTATTTCTTTGATTCGCAAAGGCAGTTTGGTTTTATACCTCATGTTGAGGAAGATGGTTTTATTTGCTATACCCGTGATGAAAATCTTGTTATTGATGAACGTTATCCGGGAGCAATTATCCTTGACTGTTTAAGAAAAGTAATAGATGTTTTAGAAAAAGGTGAAACAGGAAATAACAAGTTCGATTTTCTCGAGGAATTTGAAGTGTACTGGAGTAGAACGTGTGCGTATATTACACATGCTATGATTGATGAACTAAACGACTCGGTACGTGAACTTGACCTAATCGTACTTTCTTTTGAAAATAACCTTACATTTTTTGCATATGAAAAAAGCATGGATCCACTTCCATATATGGAGGCAT
>JAWLCZ010000105.1:0-15037 GCA_041686835.1 Paenibacillaceae bacterium
GTTTGCCTGGACGCGGTTTTATAGACGGCCCATTCCAAAATAACGTCAAAACGATGAACTTTCTTTTACGGAAATGCAACGTTTTGTTGACGCCTTTGTTAACATTTCGAAAGCCGATTTCTTTTCGGTGCGCCTTATCCCATAATGGAAATAGATATGGTTTTGTCCTATAAAAAAGCCGTCGTTAACAAGGAGATGAAAGAGATGAAGAAGGCCAGTTTACCCCGGCGTTTTGCCGCTATGTTGATGCTATTCTTGACTGCCGCGCTGTCGGCGGGCTGCAGCGATAAATTTGTCGTCCTGGATCCGAAAGGACCCATCGGCGAGCAGCAGAAGGATTTGATCATCCTATCGACGGTACTGTGTTCGGTCGTCGTTATCCCCGTTTTGCTTCTGACGGTTTTTATCGTATGGCGGTACCGCGACAAGCCGGGCAGCAAGGCGAAATACAAACCCGAATGGGAACACAATGCCAAGCTCGAAACGATCTGGTGGGGGATCCCGATCATTATCATAACTGCGCTTGCCATTATAACGACCCGCTATACCTATGCGCTGGAGCCATCCAAACCGCTCGATTCACAAGAAAAACCGCTGACGATTCAGGTCACTTCTCTGGATTGGAAATGGCTTTTCAAATATCCGGAACAGGGGATTGCAACGGTCAACTATGTACAGTTTCCGGAGGATGTGCCTATCCGATTTGAGCTTACGTCGGACGCTCCGATGAACTCTTTCTGGATTCCGCAGTTGGGCGGCCAAATCTACACGATGTCCGGCATGGCCATGAAGCTGCATCTGAAGGCGGACGAGCCCGGGGAGTATATGGGTTCGGGAGCCAACTTCAGCGGACGCGATTTCGCGAAAATGAGATTTGTGGCGAAAGTGACGTCGCAGGAGGAATTCGACCGTTGGGTAAAAGATATTAAAGCTTCCGCGCCTGTTCTGACGATGGAGGGCTATAAGGAACTCGCCAAACCGGGAGTTTCCGGGGTTAAATCCTTTTCGTCATTCCCGCAAGGGTTGTTCGAGCAAATTGTGACCAAATATTCCGCTTCTCACCGCCACGGGCTTTCTCACCAGGAAGCGGAGCACAGCCCGAATGCCGAAAACGGCGGCAGAACGAACGATGAGCAGGCGGAATATGACGGGCATCATTCCGGTCACGGGCATTAAAAGGAAGGAGGAGATCAAGATGTGGGCAAGCATCAAGGAATTTGCGTCGGAGTTTTTCGTTACGGGCGATCCGCTCATTTACGGCGCGGACGTCGCCATCGCGCTGACCCTATTCGCCATCGTGTTTGTATTGACTTACTTTAAAAAATGGGGGTGGCTTTGGCGGGAATGGCTGACGACCGTCGATCACAAACGGATCGGCATCATGTATATCATCGCATCCATTCTCATGTTGTTCCGCGGCGGCATTGACGCGCTTCTGATGCGGACTCAGCTCGCAATGCCGAATATGGAGTTTCTGACTCCGGAACACTATAACCAAATCTTTACGACACACGGTGTCATTATGATTCTGTTTATGGCGATGCCGCTCATGTTCGGTCTTTTTAACATTGTAGTGCCGCTCCAAATCGGCGCTCGCGACGTCGCCTTTCCGTTTCTGAACGCGCTCAGCTTCTGGCTGTTCTTCTGGGGGGCGATGCTGTTCAACCTGTCGTTTGTTATCGGCGGTTCGCCCGATGCGGGGTGGCTGGCTTATCCTCCGCTTTCGGAAATGTCTCACAGCCCCGGTGTCGGCCAGGACTTCTACATCTGGGGTATCCAGATTTCCGGTATCGGCAGCCTGATGACCGGCATCAACTTTATCGTCACGATTCTGAAAATGCGCGCGCCCGGCATGAAACTGATGCATATGCCCATGTTTTCATGGTCCGTGCTTGCGAGCTGCGTCACGATCATTTTCGCGTTTCCGATATTGACCGTCACTTTGGCGCTGCTCTTTCTCGATCGGTTTCTCGGGGCGCATTTCTTCACGCTTGACGGCGGCGGCAACCCGATGATGTACATCAACCTGATTTGGATGTGGGGCCACCCCGAGGTCTATATTGTAGTATTGCCTGCTTTCGGAATATTTTCCGAAGTTGTGGCCACTTTCGCGAAGAAAAAATTGTTTGGTTACAAATCGATGGTATTTGCTTTGATGAGCATCAGCATCCTGTCCTTCTTCACGTGGGCCCACCACTTCTTTACGATGGGTTCGGGCGCGAGCGTCAATTCGTTTTTCGCGATTACGACTATGCTGATTGCGATTCCGACCGGAGTCAAAGTGTTCAATTGGCTGTTTACCATGTTTCGTGGGCGCATATCGTTCTTTACGCCGATGCTGTGGACCATCGGTTTCATTCCCTGTTTTGTGATCGGCGGCATGACGGGGGTGCTCCTATCGGTTGCGCCTGCCGATTTCCAATTCCACAACAGCTATTTCTTGATCGCGCACTTCCATCAGGTGCTGATCGGCGGAGTTGCCTTCGGTTACTTTGCCGGCCTTTACTATTGGTGGCCGAAGGTGTTCGGTTTCAAGCTGAATGAAAAGCTCGGCAAATGGGCATTCTGGCTCTGGAATATCGGCTTCTATGTGTGCTTTATGCCGCAATATGCGCTTGGCCTTATGGGGATGACGCGCCGCGTCAACACGTACGGATGGGATACCGGATGGTGGGAGCTGAATCTGGTTTCCACTATCGGCGGCTTCCTGATGGGGATCGGATTTATATTCCAGGTGTGGCAAATCGCCCACAGCATCAAATTCATGGAGCGAGACACGACGGGGGATCCGTGGAACGGACGCACGCTTGAATGGTCGCTTCCTTCTCCGGCGCCGCTTTATAACTTTGCGGTGCTTCCGCAGGTGGACAGCCAGGATCACTGGTGGGAAGAGAAGCAGCGGAGGGCGCAAGGGCTGGAACCGAAGCCGGCGCCGCCGATCGAACCGATTCATATGCCTAAAAATTCGGGCATTCCGTTCATCAAATCTTTCTTCTGGTTTATCGCCGGATTCGGCTTTGTTTTCGACTGGATGTGGATGGCCGTTCCGGGACTCATCGGCGTTGCGGCATGCATGCTCGCGCATTCGTTTCATTACGACAATGATTATTATATACCGGTGGACGAAATTAAACGCATCGAAACTGCGGCAAGGGGGGCGGTCTGATGGCACACTCGGTCGATCGCGCACATTCGTTCTCTCCTCATCACGAATACGGCCATAACGGCCATCACGACCTGGAGTCACTGCGAACATTCGGTTTCTGGATCTTTCTGATAACGGACTGTATTCTGTTCGGCACGCTGTTCGCCACGTATATGGTGCTGCATGGCAACACGAACGGAGGCCCGACGCCGGAAGAGCTGTTCGAAATGCCCGGGGTCATCGCCGAAACGTTCATCCTATTGACGAGCAGCTTCACCAGCGGTTTGGCGGTGCTGGCGATGAACCGGGGGAACCGCAAAGGGCTCATCGGCTGGCTCGCCGTGACGGCGCTGCTCGGCGCTTCCTTCATTGCGCTGGAAGTAACGGAGTTTGCGCATATGGTGCAGGACGGGGCGACCATCGGCACAAGCGCATTTTTGTCGGCTTTCTATACGCTGGTCGGTACGCACGGCCTCCACGTGTCGCTCGGACTCGTGTGGATGACGGCGCTCATCATTCAACTGGCGCGTTACGGCATCACGCCGGTAACGAAGCGTAAAGTCAATGTCATCGGCTTGTACTGGCACTTTCTCGATGTCGTCTGGATTTTCGTCTTCACGATTGTCTATTTAATGGGGGTGATGCAACCATGATGCAGCATTCCGGCCATTCCAACGGAACGGAGCGGAGCCCCGTCGAATCGAACGGTGCTCACGGCTCGCACGGTTCCTTGAAATCATACGTTACCGGTTTCGTGCTGTCGATTGTGCTCACCATCATTCCGCTGGTCGTTGTCCTGAACGGACTGCTTGCAGGAACCGCTGCGGTTGTCGTACTGCTCGGTACGGCCGTGCTGCAGTTTGCGGTGCAGCTAGTTTATTTCATGCATTTGAAGGAAGAAGAGAAACCGCGTTATAACTTCATGACTCTTATCTTGGGGCTGGTCATCCTGGTAACGATAGTCGCCGGTTCGATTTGGATTATGACCTACAACCAAGTGGCGCACTGACGGCAAGGGGAAAGACTTGACAACCAGGAGCGGCGGCAGCGGCAAAAAGCGGCTGTCGGGACACTTGTGGTATGATGACGCGGAATAGTTAGGCACTTTACTCGGGGTTCGGACCCCGAGTTTTTTGATCGACAAGTTGGCTGCCTTAAACACCCATAGTGCAGCGCCACAACGCGCGCCAGGGGAGGCGATGGCCTCCGATTCGAATCGATCTACTCCTTCGCACCCCCATGGCATTTACGCTTCATCGAACTGAAATATTTTTTATCGTTAAAAAAATGTTCCTGCCGTCAAACCGATCGGGCCAATCGTTCGTTACCTCTTTATGGAAACCATTTTCTAGGGAGGTTGTTATATGGCCGCAAAAAAATCGGGATTGTATTTCTTAGTATTCGCTTTATGTGCAGCACTGATGCTGCCGGCCTTCGGGGTATCGGCGCAAGAACAGGGGACAGCAATCAAGACGGATGCGGAAACGGCCGCAGAGCTTGGCCTGCTGCTCGGTGACGGTGACGGAGTCGACGCTTCGTATTTGGGCAAGAAATCGACGCGACTGCAAGCCGCGATCATTTCACTGCGCCTTCAAGGACATTTGCAGGACGCCATGGCTTATGCCGGTACCGCCAACTTTTCCGATGCGAACAAAGTGAACAAAACCAACCAGGCTGTTTTGGCGTATTTGAAAGACCATCCGGAATACGGCTGGTCGGGTACGGGAAACGGCAGCTTTAACCCGCTTGCGGAAATCAGTTCTCAACAGTTCTACAAAGTGCTTCTGGAGATTATGGGCTATCGGACGGGAAAAGACTTCGCTTATGCGGAGACGGAATCGTTCGCCGCCAAGAAAGGCTTGGGGCAGATTGCAGGCACGTCTTCCCTGACGAACGCCCATATCGCAACCGCGCTTGTTGAAGCGTTAAGCGTGAATACGGCGGCAGGACGCACGCTTCTTGCCGAGCTGCAATCGGACAGCGTCATCGCGGCTACCGCGGCGCTCCCGCAAGGGCAACGAATCGCAATGCGCAGCGACGGCAAGCTGGGCACGTTCTTCACGGACAAGAACGGACGCTCGCTGTATTTCTTTACGAAAGATGTGGAGAATCTGAATTCTTGCCAGGGAAGCTGCTTGACCAACTGGCCGATTTTTTACGCGGAGCAGCTGCAAATCCCCGCCTTTTTGAATAAAGCCGATTTCTCGGTGTTAACCCGTTCCGACGGCACAAAACAAACCACGTATAAAGGTTGGCCGCTTTATTACTTCGCGAAAGATACGGCTGCCGGCGATGTGAAAGGAGAAGCGGTCGGAGGGGTGTGGTTTGTCGCCAAGCACGACTATAAGGTGATGATCGGCACATCCTCGGCACTCGGAAATTATTTGACCGACGATTACGGCCGCACCTTGTATTATTTTGACAAGGATACTCCGCAGAGGAGTGTTTGCGAAGGCAATTGTTTGACCAATTGGCCGGCCTACACAGGGTCTGGAAACAGCGTTCCGTCTGCCGTAACCGGAACCGAATTCGGGACGATTACCCGTCCGGACGGCAGCAAACAGGCGACCTATAAAGGATATCCGCTGTATTATTTCATTCAGGACAAAGAACACGGCGACATCAAAGGTCAAAACGTCAATCAGGTATGGTTCGTGATCGATCCGGCCAAATTTAATGGCACGTCGGCATCTCAAGCGAAAACATATCGTATTGACATCAAAGATTTTTCATTCGGCACGGAACCGCTGACCGTCGAAGTAGGTTCCAAGGTGGTCTTCACCAACCATGACGATGTGAAACATAATGCGGTCGCGGTGAACGGTACGTTTGCCACTCCTCTCCTCGATAAAGGAGAATCTTATACGATTAATTTAGATAAAGCCGGGACTTATGATTATTACTGCGAACCGCATAAGCGATTTATGACGGGCAAAATTATTGTGAAATGAATGGGAAGAAGATGATGAGAACATATCGGCTGATCTTTGTATTCTGCTCCCTGTTGTGCCTGACGGCGGTTTCCGCCTGCGGTTCCAAGGAAGAGGCGGTTTTGGAACAACATTCGAATCACACGTCTGCCGCCGAGGACGCGGCTTCGGAGTCGAAGAAGACACCTTCCATGGAGGAAAGTTCTTCCGAAAAGGCAGAGAAAACACCGGTTGCCGGACAAGAAACCGATATACAAAAGAACGTAGATTTACCCGATGAAAATGAATCCGTTCAACAACAACCGGACAATCCGTCTTCCGAAAAGACCGACAACAAGAAGAAGGACGGTCAGTCACCGGCGAAAGAGGCTGTACCGGCACCCGACGCTTCCGAACAGTCCGTCAAGGTGCATATCGTGGAAATCGTCGATTTTGCATTCTCCCCCGGCAAATTGGAGATCCATGCGGGAGATCGCGTGAAATTCATCAACAGGGACAAGGTCAAGCACAGCGCGACGGCGAATGGAAAATCGTTCGATACCGGACTGCTCGGCCAGGATGAAGGAAAAGAGGTCACCTTCGCCGAGGATGGAGAATTCACTTATTACTGCATGCCGCATCCGGCAATGAAAGGAACGATCATCGTCAAGGAGAAATAATCGAATATGCATATCCTTAAGGGTAACCGCTCGCGGTTACCTCTTTTTCGTTGAACGCAAGCATTGATTTCTATTTCCAGAACAAATGAACTAAAATATGCAGACATGAAGCGGTATAAATAGTAGACTAGATACCAATAAACGTATGATGACAGAAAGAGAGGATTTTGTTTTGACTGGCGATGAACGTTTCGATGTGTTTGACGAAAGAATGAACAAGACGGGAACAGCGACTCGTGCGGAAGTGCACGCCGAAGGATTGTGGCACCAAACGTTCCACTGCTGGATCTTAAGCCGTGAGGAGGACGGTATATATGTGCTGTTCCAACTCCGGCACCGCAGTAAAGATACTTTCCCCGGGCTCCTCGATGTATCTTGCGCGGGCCACCTGCTCGCCGGTGAAACGCCGATGGACGGAATCCGGGAGCTTCGCGAGGAGCTGGGACTGGACGTCCATTACTCCGAACTGAACCCTTGCGGCGTGTTTCCGGAAGAAGATATCATTTCCGACGGGTTCATTGATCGCGAGTATTGCCATGTATATATCTATGATAGCAATCAGCCCTTAACGTCTTATCGGATGCAGCCCGATGAAGTGAGCGGCCTGTTCCGCGTTCGGCTGGACAATTTGAAACGGCTGCTGCAAGAAGGCGAACCCATTGCCGCCGACGGAATCGTCCTGAACGGTGACGGCACAGTTTCGCGGCAGGTCCGCATGATTCGGAAAGCCGATCTGGTTCCCCACCCGAACGACTATTTTCAGCTCTTGTTCGACGCCGTCGAAAACATGTGAGGCAAAACCTCGGCTTCATATGCGAACCCGAGGTTTTGGCCGGTTCATGCTATAATGGATATGAAGAACAAAACTCAGGGTCGCAAAGGAGGATGGCGTGTTGAATTGCAGGGTAGGGTGTGCGGCTTGCTGCATCGTCGTTTCGATTTCTTCTCCCATTCCGGGAATGCCGCATGGAAAACCGGCAGGGGTCCGATGTCCGCAGCTTTCCCCCGACAATCGATGCAGATTGTTCGGAAAGCCTGAACGTCCCGCCGTTTGCAGCAGCCTACAGCCTTCGGAAGAGATGTGCGGACATTCTAACGAAGAGGCATTTCGGATTTTGGCGGCTTGGGAACAAGCGACGAAACCCGCGGCCGATTCAATGTAATCTCATCGCGAGAATGGTTCATTCGAATTTACATATTTTTCCCGTCGATTCCTTTCGTGTAACCTGTAAGTATAATGAATCCATTCTGCTGGCGGGAGGACGATAGGCATGCTAAATTATGACCTGTTCGCCGAAAAGTATGATGAAATGGTAAAAAAAGGCGGACCGAAAAAAGCATTGGCAAACCGTTTGAATGACCTGGGGGCCATCGTGACGGGTGTTGATTTAAGTGAAGCCTTATTGTCATATGCCAACAAACTTACGAACCGGGTAAATTGGATTCACGATGATGCAATGACGCTCCAAAAAATCGAGGACGAATCTTTTGACATGGTTATATCCTGCTTAATGCTTATGGATGTCCCTGACCACAAGGCGGTATTCAAACAAAGCTGCCGCATCCTCAAATCCAACGGGTTAATGATTTGGCTTATTATGCATCCCTGTTTTCAATCTCCGTTCAGTCATCCTCTCGAAGATGGTGCCAGAAAAGTTTATCAATACGCTCCACAATATTGGAAGTCGCATGGAAACGGCACGCTCCGCTCAACTCTGGGAGCCTAATCGCCCCATATCACAATATATCAATGATTTCATGAATGCGGGATTTGCTCTGCAGCGTACCTTTGAACCTGAAGCGGAAACAGCTTATCATTTTGTTCCTGCTCATTTTGGCGCTGTAGGGCAAAAAATCGGCCAAAGTGCAGAACGATAACCTATTTTGGAAGGTGAGGGAACCGGCATGCTACCATTTTCCAAGCCCGATGTGGAACAATTTTTTCGAACGTTCACCATTGAAGACTTTGCCGTAAGTCCCGATGAAAAACAGTTGATCTTCAGTACGAACCTGAACGGGAAGTTTAACCTGTGGGCGATGGATCTGCCGCATACTTTCCCATATCCGTTGACTTTTGTTGATCAATGCTGTCACACGATTCACTATGATCAACAAGGACGGTTTGTGCTCGTAGGGTTTGACCGGGATGGAGATGAGAATCATCAACTGTACGCAATGCCTCCTCGAGGCGGGCAGCTGCAGCCAATTCGGGTGAGTGAAGGGGACCGTCACTTTTTTTGTTCCCTGTCAAAAGACGGGGAGCGATTATATTACAGCTCGACAAAAGGGAACCGGACCTTTCTGAATTCGTATCGCTACAATCTGTTGAACGATGAGGAAGAAACCTTGCTTGAAGGTGAAGAAGCCCCGACGATTTTGATAAAGGTGAGCCCGGAAGAAACATCGTTCGTTTATGTGAAATATTTTGCAAATACGCATCAGTTGGTTTATGTCCGTAAAGACTCGGAAGATATCCGGATGACTCCTCCGACGAATGATCAGCATACGGTCTCCGGTATGATCTATGCTTCCGAGGATGAAATCTATTTCCTTACGAACTGCGGAGAAGATTTCACCTATCTTGCCAACTTCGATTTAAGAACACGGAAATTCGCAAAAATTCTTGCTCTTGAAAACGAAGATTTCTCTTCGATGGAATACGACAAGGACAGAGGCCTGCTTTATCTCGTCAGCTCCAAAGGAGTGGAAGATTGCTTATACCAATACGATCTGTCGGATAAGAAACTTCAAAAGCTTGATACGCCTGTCCATGTGATTGAAAAAATCGTGCTGTGCGAAGCGGGGAATCTGTATCTGTTAGGCCAAAGCGCAACACGACCCAAAAACATTTATCTCAGAACAACCGATCAGAAAGAATGGAAAGAACTTACATATAATAGAGTGCCTGGTGTGGCCGAAGAACAATTAGTGGAGCCTGAGTTAGTAACCTACACCTCTTTTGACGGTCTGAAAATAGAAGCCCTTTATATGAGAGCAAAGAAAGAAGCAAGCAATGGTTATCTTATTCTATGGCCTCACGGCGGCCCCCAAGCTGCTGAACGTAAAACCTTTCGCGCTCTGTTTCAGTATCTGGCCAATCGGGGATACAGTATTTTTGCTCCCAACTTCCGCGGTTCCGCCGGATACGGGCACAAATTTATGAAAATGGTGGAGGGAGATTGGGGATACGGCCCTCGTCTGGATATCATTCATGGTTTGGAATGGTTAATCGAAAACGGGTATGCAAATCGTGACAGACTACTGGTGATGGGCGGAAGCTACGGCGGTTATATGGCTCTTTTATTGGTCGGACGCCATCCGGAATATTTTAAAGCGTGCGTGGATATGTTCGGTCCCAGCAACTTATTTACATCCATAGAAACGGCCCCTGATTTTTGGAAGCCGATGATGAAACAGTGGATAGGCGATCCGGAGAAAGATAAGGAAAAATTAATCGAGGACTCCCCAATCACGTATACAGACCAAATGGCATCTCCCATGCTCGTCATTCAAGGCGCCAACGATCCGCGGGTGGTCAGGCAAGAGTCGGATCAAATTGTGGCGGCCCTGCAATCGAGAGGGGTGGATGTCGAATACATGCTGCTTGAAGATGAAGGGCACGGCTTTTCCAAAAAAGAAAACGAAATGAAAGTTTACCGCAAAGTCGTGGAATTTTTTGACCATCGCCGCGCATTGTCCCCGGAATGAATCGTTTGTTCAAACCGGATCGGTTTCCGTTCAGAAAAAATTTTTCTCAAATCTATTATTTTTTTGCCGCGATGTGGTATGATAGCGGTGTCTCCGCATATATGATGTATATCAACATCATCATTGGCGGATGAGAAGCATGCGCTCACCGGCTAATGATGAAAACCCTTACAACTGTACAATCGAGGAGGTAATTGCATGGCAAAGGTTCGTTTTTTAATGATTGGTGTCGGTGGAATGGGAAGGGAGCATATCCGCAGGCTGCTTCAGGTTCCCGAAGCTGAAATTGTGGCATTGGCGGATCCGTCCGATGCGGCCGTCGAGGAAGTGAAGAAGCGTTTCCCCGAACTGGCGAACGTTTCGGTGTATAAGGATTACCGGGAGGCTATCTCGCAGGCAAACGCCGATGCCGCCGTTATCGTGTCGCCGCACAGCATGCATTTTGAGCAGGGAATGGCCTGCCTGGACGGCGGTCTGCACGTATTGATGGAGAAGCCGTTCGTCGACGGGTCCGAAAACGCGGAACGCATTATCGCTCATGCGGAAAAGGTGAACAAACATCTCGCCGTCGCCTACCAGCGGCACTTGATGGGCCCGTACATATATATCCGCAACTTGATACAGAGCGGAGAACTGGGAAAAATCAATTACATTTGCGCTTATCAGGCGCAAAGGTGGCTGGAAGGAGCGAGAGGCACATGGCGGCAAAACCCTGCGCTGTCCTGCGGCGGGCAGTTGAACGACTCCGGCAGCCATCTGCTTGACGTCGTGCTTTGGGTTTCCGGCCTCGAACCGGAAAGCGTTTCGGCGATGATTGACAATCGCGGCGTTGCGGTCGATATCGACTCCGCGGTCACCGTTCGTTTCCACGGAGGCGCGATTGCGACATTCAACGTTGTCGGCAGCGCCAGCATCGGATGGCGTGAGGATGTGTCCATCCACGGAGACAAAGGAACCGTACTGTACCGCAACGGCAAAATATTGGTCGCCAAGGAAGGACAGAGAGACGTCGTCGAAGTTCCGGAAAGCGAACTTCCGCCGTCCAGCGATCCGAATCGCGATTTTGTCGATCTTATCCTCGGCCGAGTCAGCGAAGCGGCTGCGCCGTCCAGCTGCGGCTTGAGAATTGCGCGTTTGACGGAAGCGGCCTGGAAGAGCGCCGCCAACGGCAGTCAATTAATCCGTTTATAACGATATGAAGTTTGGAGACAGGCAGCATGTAACCAGCCCGAAAACGGGCTGAAGGCATGCTGCCTGATGTTTTCCGGTACGGAACGGTATCCGTATCGCTATCTCACAACGCAGACAGCTTGCGGGATGACACGAATCTGAGCGGGGGAGTGCCCCGCATTCTCACCGTCGGCGTGCATGCGCATCGGGCTGTGCGGCACAATTTGGATCGCGCGGCCGCGATAGAAACGAATGCGGGGATGATTCGTGTGGCGCCCCGAGTATACCTTCGGAAAGGCGGCCAATAAACCGGCGCGCGATAATCCGCTTACGACGCAAATATCGGCGATTCCGTCGTTCGGCGATGCGCTCGGGTTAATCTTCATTCCGCCGCCATAATGGGGAATATTGGAAATGGCAACGAGCCATACGTTGCGGAAGGAAACCGATTTGCCGTCGATTTTCAGTTCCGCATCGAAAGGTTTGAAAAACAGAAGCACCCGCAGCAGCGACAGAATATACGCGGCATAGCCGAGGCGCAAACGGTTCATCCATGGTTTGTACGGAGCACGATTTGCCGTGTATGCCACTTGACCGTCCAGCCCCACTCCAATGGAACTGATGGCATATTGTCCGTTCACTTCAAGCACATCCACGCGTTTCCGATCGGAATGGAGGGAGGAAAGCAGATGCTTCGTCGCCAGATCGGGATGAAGCGGAATGCCGTTTCCCCGGGCAAAATCATTTCCCGAACCCGCAGGAACAAAGGACAGGCATACTTTATCGCTCAGCGGCTGTCCCTTTGTGGCGGTCATCATGCCGTGCACCGCTTCATTCAATGTTCCATCGCCGCCAACGATCACAATGATAACAGGCCCCGGCCCGGAAACCGAGTGAACGCTTTCGATGGGGGAAGGCGTGCAGGGCGCTCCTGTCTCTTCCGGGCCGAGGCTGTTCCGTGGTTGCACAAATAAAGGATTGAAATCCGATTCCGGCACGTTAAGCAGCTTTTCCACCATGCCGCGGCACCATGAGGCGGTTTGGCCCGCGAACCGGGTCATGACCGTTTCGTAGCGTACAGGATAGGTGCGCAGCGCGGCTTCCAAACGGCGCCATATGTGCAATGCCTTGCCGTTTCCGGCTTTCGGATTGACGACAAAATAGATCAAACGATTCACCGCCGTATGAAATGAGTTACGTTCCTATTCGCGCGCGTTACCTGAAATTCCTGCCGGAAAGGAAACATATCTCGAACGGTGTCGAATCCATCCGCGCCGAACCGCCGCTTCTTTTTATCGGACAATCCGCCATCTGTAATAAGCGATGTACCGTCCTGCGTGATCTTCATATGTGAAACTGTAGGTGGGGGAGATCAAGCTGCCTCCGAATGTGCTGTTCGCGGACGGCAATAGCAGTGTGGCCACCTGCGGCTGAAATATATCGTCTTTCAGAGCATAGATAAGCTCGCCGATAACATATCCCAGTACGAGGCCGGCCAAAGCTCCGATAATCGTTCCCAGCGGCCCGGCCAAAGTCGTACCGAGCGTACCGCCGATGGACGCGCCGATTTTGACTCCAATCACCGCACCGACGTCCAGAATAATGATGGACACTTCCGTTTTGACCGCGTTATAGAGTTCATGCAAAAATTGGGCGAATCCGCCGGCATCCTTCTCCGCCGCGCTTAAAAATACCGTGAAACATGTCCCTCAGCACGTATTACAGGAACTTGAAGAAAGCGGTCACCAAGTTGTCCGATTTGCTGTCCGAGTTTTACAGCAGGGAGGGCGGGTGAGAATGAGCGGCGGGAAGAAATAAGGTTAATGGAGGAATCGACATGACCAGGTTACCGTATGAAGAAGAAATGAGACGTAACGCCGCGGCGTGGAACGAAGTGACACCGATCCACCAGAGCTATAAAACCGGCCAGGATGTTTTGTTTCGCGATGGCGGCTGCCAGCTTGACATCGTGGAACGGCGTTATTTACCCGACCTTCGCGGACTGCGGGTGGCGCACGTATGCTGCAACTGCGGACAGGACACGCTGTCGCTCGCCAATCTCGGAGCCGTCTGCACCGGTTTTGATCAATCCGAAGCTGCGATCGCCGAGGCCCGTGCGCTGAGCGCCGCTTCGGGCGTTGCCGCCGACTTTGTGCTTGCCAACGCGCTCGATCTGCCCGGAGCCTAGTCCGGCAAGTTCGATCTCGTCTATATCAGCAAGGGCGTGCTCGTATGGCTGCCCGATTTGCAGCTGCTTATGCACAATGCCGCTGCGCTGCTCAAGCAGGGCGGCAAGCTTTTTCTGTACGATCTGCATCCGTTTCTGCATCTTCTGGATTATGCCGATCCCGCCCGGCTTCAGTCCGGCGCCGATTATTTCCGGAAAGATCCCGAAGAATGCCATGGTCTTGATTATATCGGAGGACGCGAATATGAGGCGAGTCCGAATTACCAGTTCAGCGTTCGGCTCGGCGACCTTCTGGGCGGCATCGCGGGCAGCGGCATGAAGCTGGAGACGTTTGTCGAGTTCGAGCACTGCATGTATCCGCATTTTCCGCAAATGGTTCAGCGCGACGACGGTCTTTATTACATGCCGGACCATCCCAAACAAGCCCGCTTCCCGATGATGATGCTCGTCACTGCGGTCAAAATATGAACGGTCGAATTCACCCTGCGTATGTAGCTCCAGTCATTGCAAAATCGTTGAAGGGAGATGCGAAATCATCGACATATCCAGGTCAATACAAGTTTTCATGGATCAATATATGGAAGAATGGCCATTTTCAGGAGCAATTCGTGTTGTAAAGAATGGAGAAATCGTATTCGATCGGGCATATGGCATGGCGTGTATTGAATTTGATGTTGCAAACCGTACGGATACCCGTTTCAGTCTGGGATCGATTTCAAAACAGTTCACATCTTTTGCAGTGATGCAGTTGTATGACAAAGCTCTCATCGATATTGATCGGCCTGTGAATGATTATCTTCCTGACGAACTGAAAGTGGATCATCGTATTACTGCGCATCATTTGATGTCACACACGTCAGGTTTGCCTACTATCCACGGACTTCAAGACGATTTCTTCGGAGACAAAGACAAAATGAATTACAACCAAAAAGCTTTCTTGAGCCGCTTCCGGGATCGTCCGTTGCATTTTGAACCGGGCTCGACATTTGAATACTGCAATCCCGGATACAACATGTTAGCGTTTCTTATCGAAGAGGTCAGCGGCGAGCCGTTTAAAGATTATTTGGAGCATCATATTTTTATGCCTTTAGGCATGCGCGATACGGTGTTGGAAGACGGCAAGGAAATCCTGAAACAGAAAGCTTACGGATATGGCATGAATAAAGAAACCATTGTGCGGGCGAATATCATAATCCTGCTTATAGTATCGGTGCCGGCGGAATCGTATCTACCTGTG
>JAWLCZ010000106.1:0-14977 GCA_041686835.1 Paenibacillaceae bacterium
ATACTTGCAAGTTTGTGCCGTCAGACCCCGACGATGTGATATCCGTTGTCCACATAGATGACTTCGCCGGTAATGCCGCGCGATAAATGACTCATCAGGAACAGCGCGGTATCCCCGACTTCGGACGGGTCGGTCGTCCGGCGCAGCGGCGCTTTTTCTTCCACCGTTTTCAAAATCGAGTTGAAGTCCTTGATTCCTTTGGCGGCCAATGTACGGATGGGCCCGGCGGAAATGCCGTTCACGCGGATGTTGAACTGGCCGAGATCGTTCGCCAAATACCGGATGCTCGCTTCCAGCGCCGCCTTGGCGACGCCCATGACGTTATAATTTTTCATGGCCCGCTCGGAGCCGAGGTACGTCATCGTCATGATGCTCCCGCCTTCCGTCATAAGCGGGTACACCCGTTTGGTCACCGCCACGAGCGAATAGGCGCTAATGTCCTGCGCCAGCGCGTAACCGGCCCGCGACGTATCGACGTACATCCCTTCGAGCTCTTCGCTTTTCGCAAACGCGATGCTGTGCACGTACCCGTGCAAAACGCCGAATTGTTCCCTCAACGCTTCCGACAGCGCGTCAATTTCTTCATCGACGGTCACGTTGCAGGGAAGAATGAGCGAGCCCGGGAGCGTTTCCGCCAATTTGCGCACCCGTTCTTCCACCCGCTCGCTCTCGTATGTAAACGCCAGACGCGCTCCCTGACTTGCCAACGATTGGGCAATCGCCCAGGCGATGCTGCGTTCGTTCGCTACACCCATAACCAAAATATTTTTACCGGCCAGAAGTTGGTTCATCGTGCTTGCGACCCCTTTCCCAATGGATTATCCCAGTTTGTCCTTCACGACCAACGTAACCGATTTTACCGAATATTTCAAGTGGCAAACTCATGAATGCTTCTGCCGCACGGACATGCGAAGGTCGGAGCTTGAGCTTGCGTCAGATCGCCGCGCAGGCGCCGGAGACCAATAGCCAAGCCCCATCGTTGCCAGCAAAAGCAACCCGGTAACCCAAAATACGCCATGAACCGAGAATGCGCCGCTGATGGCGCCGCCGACCAACGGTCCCAGCATGCCGCCCAATTGATTGGCCGTCTGATTGAGCCCGAATGCCCGTCCGCGAAAATCGCTCGCCGTGGAACGCACGATTAGCCCGTTCAACGCCGGAAAGACGGCACAGAAGAACGCGCCGTAGACAAAGCGCACAATCGAGAAGCCCCATATGTTATGAAAAAACATTTGCGCCAGATTGCCTAGGCCGCCGACAAACAGCCCGATGAACAAGACCGTGCGAAACCCGATTTTATCGGCGAGCTTGCCCCATCGCGGCGCAAACAAAATGGCGGAAATTCCCGTCAGCGAAAAGACGATGCCCGCCAGCAAGGAGGCGTTCTTGACCGATCCGCCGAGTTCCACGATATACAAAGGAAGCACCGGTTCAATCGTCATAATGGAAAAGGAGGTCAGGCAAGTCAGCAGCAGCACCGATAAGAAAGGGCGGTTGTCCGCCGCCATTTTAAGCGTTTGCAAAACAGAACTTCTTTGTTTGCTCGGAACGAACTTTTCTTCCTTCACCCAGAACAAGACGAGCATGGTCGCAAGCAGCACCAGTATACCGGCGCTCGCGAACGCCACCCGGTTTTCGAACAGCCTGGCGACGACTCCGCCGAGCAGCGGCCCCACAATTCCGCCTGTTGCGGTCGCCGTAGACATGACAGAGAGGGCGTATCCCACTTTTTGCTCGGGTGTATTGGTTCCGACCAGGGCGATCGCCCCCGGAATGAACCCGGTCAAAAGCCCCTGCATGATGCGCAGTGCCAGCAGTTCATAAGGATTCGTCACGAAGGCGGTAAGCGTATAAATCAGGAACAGGAAAAATCCGGCGCGCACGATCATCGGCTTCCGGCCGTACTTGTCGGCAAGCGATCCCCAAAAAGGCGAAGCGATCGCTCCGGCAAAAAAGGCTGCGCTGAACAGAAGCCCCGACCACATCTCCGTATGTTCATGGACACCGATTTGCAGCAGAAACAGCGGTAAAAAAGGAATAACCATAGAATAGCTTGCCGAGGTGACAAACGATCCGAACCACAACAGCCATAAATTTCTTTTCCAACTTTCCATGCCGGATGCTCCACTCCTTCTGCGGCTGAGCTTTTTTTGGGACCGATCGGGCTTAGGGTACGGCTGGGAAAACGTCCCGGATGGCGCGTCAAAAGTTTACAACTGTTATTATACTCCTCTTCGGCAAACAAGTGTGGAAAAAAGGCAGCCTGCCTCACAATTATTGTGTCTATTGGAATTTATACAATGTTTTATTGGATTAGAGCCGGCAACCAGCTGTTTCACTGGAAATTGTACAATGGAATCTCCCCAAAACGATGAAAACAAGAAGCAACAGGGATATTTATTGGAATTTTTCCAGTAGAGCGTTGTATTATCGACTGAAAAGAGAAATACTGTTGCACATTTTCCAATGACGAAATGAACGACGATATGGGTTAAGGCTATGCGTAAATGTTTAACGAAAAAAGACCCTTTCGGGTCTTTGCTTCCTCTAAACTAATTTCCGTTCCCGCCGAAAAACATTTCGCCGGCCAGCGCGGTCAGCACACGCGACTCTTCTTCGGTCAGTTTGCGGACAAGATCCATTTCCACTTTCGTCATTTCTTCGCCTTGAAACGTGATCTCCGCAATCGACGCCGTAATTTTGACGATGGCGACCGCGACGTTGTCCGGGCTGTAGGCGAACACTTTTTGTCCCGTCGGGTAAACGCGCAGCCCGCTTTTCAGCATCGCCGTTCTGCCGTATTCGAACAAATCGTACAGCTCCTGCTCCAACTTGAATTTGCACACGGAATTAAACTCGGTTGGAAAACCCATGGCCATCCTCCTCCATAAAACCGGACGCACAGAGCATTTCCGGCTGAATGTTTCGTTACCTCTATTCTACATCAAATCCGTATTGGATACTCTGCTTTTCTTCGTGCCGCTGGATAGCCAGCGTGATGAGCTCATCCAACAGCTGCGGGTACGTCACCCCGGATTCGCGCCAAAGCAGCGGATACATGCTGAACGGCGTAAAGCCGGGCATCGTGTTGATTTCGTTGATGAGCACCGCTCCGTCGGAACGGCGGAGGAAAAAATCGACGCGCGACAATCCCGCGCCGTCAATGGCCAGAAACGCCCTGAGCGCCATTTCCTGAATTTGCTGCGCCGTTTCCGCGGGGATGTCCGCCGGAATGATCATCGTCGATTTGCCGTCGATATATTTGGCCTTATAATCGTAAAACTCGTTCGAAGAAACAATTTCGCCCGGAACGGACACCCGCGGTTCATCGTTGCCGAGCACGCTCACTTCAATTTCCCGCGCTTCGATAAATTCTTCGACGATCACTTTGCGATCGTAACGAAACGCCGTCTCAATCGCCTGAATCAATTCCCCCCTGTTTCTCGCTTTGGAGATGCCCACGCTTGAGCCGAGGTTCGCCGGCTTCACAAAACACGGATAACCGAGTGTGATTTCAATTTCCATCAGAAAAAACGCGCTGTCCTTCTCCCACTGCCGGCGCGTAAAATACCGGAAAATGCACTGCGGCAGCCCTTCCTGCGCGAATATTTTTTTCATCATCACCTTGTCCATGCCGACCGCCGAGGCAAGCACTCCCGAACCTACATAAGGAATGCCGGCCATCTCCAGCATCCCCTGAATCGTCCCGTCTTCGCCGTAGGTGCCGTGAAGGAGCGGAAACACGACGTCAATCGTCTGCCGATCGTCCGAATGCCCGTCCCGTTTTGCAGCGCTGTTGAAAAGCGGGACTATCGCCGCGTGCGGATCCGCATCCGCTTTATCGTTCCACGTCAGCAGTTCTTTTTTGTCCACCGGCGCCGTCAGCTGCGGACCTGAACGCCATTCTCCCTGCGCCGTGATATAAATGGGAACGACCTCATATTTGGAGTAATCGAACGCTTGAATGACCGACAGCGCCGTTTGCAGGGAAACGTCATGTTCCCCCGACTTTCCGCCGTAAACCAAACCGACTCTTACCTTTCTGCTCATGGCAACCTCCAGGAAGTATAATATTATGCCGTTATTGCATCCTAATAGCTGAATGATGCGAATCTAAAACCAGTCCCCGATATGAAAAAAACGATACGTTGTGTTCTCCGACCAGGCGTACGAATCCCGGTAATCCCAGTAACGGTTTCTGCTGTTTGTCGTGTGGGCGTTCACGAGCGGCATGCCGTTCGCGTCAAGGGCGGTCACGATCGTACTGTGCTGGAATTTACCGTCACCGTCAAAATCATAAATAATGACGTCCCCGATCGTCAACTGCGCGGGCGATTCGACTCTTTCCGCGCGAAGACCGGACGTGCTCGAACCGAGAAAGCGCCGCAGGCTGTCGGAAACGGCCCAGCTATAGCTCCACATTTCCCGGTTATGGATTCTGCCTTTGTACCACCAGCCCTTTTCCCTTTTCCCAGTATAGTTCATCGGGGCATTGCCTGCATAGAGACATTGGGAAACAAAGTTAGTGCAGTCCACGTCGAGATACGCGTAAGCGGGATTCGGCCTGTTCCACCACTCATCGGCATATTGTTTCGCTTTCAGCCGGTCATAGCGCACATGGCGTACCGTTTTCGGCCAATGGGAAAAAACCGTTTCGCTTATAAAAGGAACCGAATTCACATTGGGCTCAGGCTGTGTGGAAGCGGCGCTCGGAATCGCCGTCTGCTGGGCGGGATTCGTCTGGATGTTCGAAGGAGCGGCGTATTTCTCGGGACACGCGATGCGGACCGCGGAGATGAGCCAATCGTCTCCTTCGCGGGTTAAAATGACGCGCTGCCGTTCGATCCGTTCTTCCGTATAGCTCGATTGCCCTGTTTCGATATGCTGCTGCTTGTGTAGGTGAATGTCCGCTTCCACTTCATTGTTTAACAGCGTCACATCCGCGATATTCAATCGCATTTCGCAGCGGATCGGCCTTACGTTTCTTTCTTTGTGCCAAAAGGACATCCGGTGCAGCCTCGTTTGCTGCATCTGTTTATATTGTTCGTCCGAAACGAGCGGGTTTAGCGCGTCGAGAGAGTAATCGGCTTCCAGCCGGTTATAGGCTTGCACATATTCATGAAGCACGGATTTCCAGGACCGTTTCATCGATAAAACCCCTCCTTCACAATCAAGGCCCGAGCCGGGTGCACGGCAAAACAAGCCTGCGGCGGTCGGTTGCCGGACGGTTCGACAACCCCGTGGCGGGCAGTTTGGTTCAAATATATGAAAACAACGGTTGGAAAATGAATAAAACCGGATTTAGGGAAAAAACCCTTTACTGGATTACAGGAAGACGGTATACTTGAATTAGCGATATTATGAAATTGAGTTTCATCAGATGAAACGAAGCGCTTTTCGAAAGTTGACGAAGGAGGCAAACACGGATGTCAAAAAAAGACCATTACCATGTCCGCGCAACGCTCAACGCTGCCGGTAAAACATACCGGTATTACCGGTTGCAGGCGTTGGAGGAAAAAGGACTCGGGGCGATATCGCGGCTGCCTTTTTCCATTAAAGTGCTGCTGGAAGCGGCCGTACGGCAGTTTGACGGCAGAGCGATTACCGAGGAGCACGTCAAGCAGCTTGCCAACTGGGCGGAAGGACGCGACGAAAACAAAGAAATTCCGTTCATTCCCGCCCGCATCGTGCTTCAGGATTTTACCGGCGTTCCCGTCGTCGTCGATCTGGCGGCGATGCGCGCCACAATGAAGCGCGCCGGCGGGGACCCGAAGCGCATCAACCCGCTCGTTCCCGTCGACCTCGTCATCGACCACTCGGTCATGGTCGACGCGTTCGGAAACAAAGACGCGCTGGAATACAACATGAAAGTCGAATTTGAGCGCAACGAGGAACGGTACCGTTTCCTGCGTTGGGCGCAAACCGCGTTCGATAATTTCCGCGCCGTTCCGCCGGCTACCGGCATCGTGCACCAGGTCAACCTGGAATACCTCGCCTCGGTTGCCGCTACGAAGCAGGTTGACGGAGAAACGGAGGTATATCCCGATTCACTCGTCGGCACCGACTCGCATACGACGATGATCAACGGCCTCGGCGTGGTCGGCTGGGGCGTCGGCGGCATTGAAGCGGAAGCGGGAATGCTCGGTCAGCCGCTCTATTTCGTCACGCCGGAAGTAATCGGATTCAAGCTGACGGGCAGTTTGGCCGAAGGGGCGACCGCGACCGACTTGGCCCTCACCGTAACGCAAATACTGCGCAAAAAAGGCGTAGTCGGCAAGTTTGTCGAGTTTTACGGCCCGGGACTAAGCAACATCAGCTTGGCGGATCGCGCCACCGTAGCGAACATGGCGCCCGAATACGGCGCGACGATCGGGTTCTTCCCGGTAGACGCCGAAACGTTGAATTACCTGAGAAGCACCGGACGCAGCGAAGAGCAAATCGAACTCGTCGAGCAATATTACAAGGCGCAGGGCATGTTCCGCACCGACGATACGCCGGATCCGGTATTTTCCGATACGATCGAGCTTGATTTGTCCACCATCGTTCCGAGCCTGGCAGGACCGAAACGTCCGCAGGACCGCATCGAACTGACGGCGATGAAAGAATCGTTCAACCAAATCATCCGGACACCTGTCGACAAAGGCGGTTACGGATTGTCCGAAGACAAGATCGCGCAGACGGTCGAAGTGAAGCATCCGAACGGAGAAGTGTCGAAGCTCGGCACCGGCGCTGTCGTCATCGCCGCCATTACGAGCTGCACGAACACGTCAAACCCGAGCGTTATGATCGGCGCAGGCCTCGTGGCCAAAAAAGCAGTCGAGCGCGGCTTGAAAAAACCGGCTTACGTAAAAAGCAGCCTGACGCCGGGCTCGCTGGTCGTTACCGAATATTTGAAAAAAGCCGGATTGCTTGAATCGCTTGAGGCGTTGGGCTTCCACGTCGCCGGTTACGGCTGCGCGACATGTATCGGCAACAGCGGCCCGCTGCCGGATGAAGTGAGCCAGGCGATAGCCGACAACGATTTGACCGTCGCGGCCGTGTTGAGCGGCAACCGCAACTTCGAAGGCCGCGTGCATGCGCAGGTGAAAGCGAACTATCTCGCATCCCCGCCGCTTGTCGTCGCCTACGCGCTTGCCGGAACGGTAAATATCGATCTGGCGAACGAGCCGATCGGTTACGGCAGTAATAACGAGCCGGTCTATTTGAAGGACATTTGGCCTTCGTCGCAGGAAATCAAAGAAGCGATTCAAAATGCGATGAATCCGGAGCTGTTCCGCGAAAAGTACAAGAACGTATTTACGCAAAACGAGCGTTGGAACGCGATCCCGGTACCGCAGGGAGAGCTCTACGAATGGGACAAAAACTCCACTTATATTCAGGAGCCTCCGTTCTTTGAAGGTCTCGGATCCGAGCCGGGCGACATTGAAGAAATCATCGGCGCAAAAACGCTGGCGCTGCTCGGCGATTCCGTCACGACCGACCATATTTCGCCGGCGGGCAACATCAAGGTCGACAGCCCGGCGGGCAAATACTTGATCGAGCACGGCGTCGACCGCAAAGATTTCAACTCGTACGGTTCGCGCCGCGGCAACCATGAAGTGATGATGCGCGGCACATTCGCCAATATCCGCATCCGCAACCAGGTGGCGCCGGGAACGGAAGGCGGCGTTACGACCTACCTGCCGACCGGCGAAGTGATGTCGATCTACGACGCATCGATGAAATACCAGGAAGAGAACATTCCGCTCGTCGTGATCGCCGGAAAAGAATACGGCACCGGAAGCTCCCGTGACTGGGCGGCGAAAGGCACCTTCCTGCTCGGCATCAAAGCGGTCATTGCCGAAAGCTTCGAACGGATTCACCGCAGCAACCTGGTCGGCATGGGCGTGCTCCCGCTGCAGTTCACGGAAGGAACGAGCTGGAAATCGCTCGGCATTACGGGACGGGAGACGTTCGACATCAACGGTTTGAACAATGACATCCAACCGGGACAAACGGTAAAAGTGAAAGCGACCCGCGAAGACGGAACGTCGTTCGAATTCGATACGATCGTCCGCCTCGACAGCATGGTCGACGTCGATTATTACCGCAACGGCGGCATTCTGCAAACGGTGCTGCGGCAAATTATGGCGGAGAAAAATAACTAAATGCAGCAATAATCACCGCGTTAATGCGCCGGCACATCGGGAAAACTACATCATGGTTTTCGCACAGGCAGCTTGCGGAAATCGACATTATCGACGGCGGTGATACGATGGCCCATATTGCGGAAAAAACCGTTGCGGACGTCATGAAGGAGCGTTCCAGTGTCAGAAAGTATAAAAAAGGAATCAAAATTCCGCCGGAAACCTTAAACCGTATCATTGAACTGGCCGGAACCGCCCCTTCGTCCTGGAATCTGCAGCATTGGAAATTTATCGTCGTGGAGGACGAGGAAAACAAAAAAAGCCTCTACCCGGTGGCAAACAACCAGCAGCAGGTTTTGGACTGTTCGGCTTTAATCGTCGTTCTCGGTGATAAGGAAGCCGACAAAAACGCGGAAGAAGTTTACGCCTCGGCCGTCAAGGCCGGCTACATGAGCGACGATGCGAAGAACAAGCTTGTCGATCAAATTCATGTCGCTTATCGCACAGTGGAGCATATCGGTGTTCATGAAGCGATTCGCAACGCTTCGTTAGCGGCCATGCAGCTGATGCTCGCGGCAAAGGCGCACGGGATCGATTCCTGCCCGATGGGCGGGTTTCAGCCCGACGCTCTATGCAGGCAGCTGCATGTTCCCGAACGATACATCCCCGTCATGCTCATCACCCTCGGGTATGCGGAAACCCCGGCGCACCGGACGGAACGGTTTCCCTTGAGCAAAATCGTCGTTCGTGAGCATTTCTAGGACGAAGCCAGCCCCTGTAAGGCAAGGGGCTGGCTTCGCTTTTTATTTCATCCGTGCAAATCAAGGACTTCTCATGTGTCTTACTTCAATGACGATTTTCCCCTTTGTCCGCCGGCTCTCGCTTCGCTCGTGGGCGCGACGGGTCTCCTCCAACGGTACGACCATGTCGAGCACGACCCGTAAATCACCCCGGTTGAACAAATTCGCGATTGTCTCCAGGTCTGCCGTAGAAATTTGCAGCAACTGCACTTCATTCACGGTCACATTCCGCGCGGCAGCCTTCTCTTTGGTGTGCTGCACGTACGTAACAGGCACAAGCCGTCCTCCGGGACGGAGCGTTTCCAACAGCATATCGACGTTCGGTCCACCGACCGTATCGAGCGCCAGATCAGCCTGCCAAGGAGTCCGTTCAAGCGGCGTTTCCCGATAAATACGCACTCCTGGAGACGACGATCCGTGAAAAATTCCAGCGGATGCTGGAGTCGAGACTGTCTCCGACCACCCATTGGGAGCCTGGCAATCTGCGCATTCTGATTCAAGCCGTGCTGGAGCATTTTAAGAGCATGAGCCGCCGGTGTTTTCCCGTCGATACGATCAATCCAATCTTCGAGCGGACCGTCCAGGAGGAGTTGTATTCATTGCTTCTGCACTGGTTGAAGCGGAGCCGGGCGGAACCGAACGAGTGGCCGTTTTCGGCGGAAACGTTGGCGTTGATGACCAAGGCCATTTTCGGAGCGGCAACGGATTGGAGCAAAGGCACAAGCCGACTGTCCGCCGAGCAGATGACCGAGCAGGTATTGGCGGTCATAACGGAGGGCACGGCGAAGCTGTTACCGGGGAGAACATAATGCTGTTTACGCAAGCCGGTGCACGGATAAGCGAAAGCGGCATTTTTTATACCCTGCAATATTACGAGGTAAGACCTTGTGGAGGCTTTAATTTTGTGAATCTGCTAAATGTGGTGTCACGAAAAATGCTTGAACTGCGCAAGCCAGTCCCGATTGGCCCGGAACATGTCGTCCACCATGCTCTTGATTTCAGCCAAACTGAGCACGGCGGACGATAAAAACCATTTTTTCATCACACATTCACTCCTCGGATGGAAACCCATATACATGTTTATAACAAAACATATGAATGAAGTATCCATATGACACGCGGAGCGCTGCTTTATTTGAGCATTTGTCCCATCCGCTTCGCCGCTTCCATAAGCCGTGGAGCGTACTCCTTCATCTTTTCCGGCGTCAAACGGTTGGCTGGGCCGGATACGGACAAGGCGGCCACGAGCCGGCCCGCCCGGTTGAAAATCGGCGCAGCAACGGCGGCCGCCCCGGGTTCCCGTTCTTCGACGCTTGTCGCATAGCCGACCTGCCGAATCTCGTCAACCTGCCGCAAATACGCGCCGCGATCGACGACGCCATGCCACTCCGCGTCGTTCATAATCTGCTCGCGCACTTCCGGTTCGGCGAAAGCGAGCAGTATTTTACTCGAAGCGCCGACATACAGCGGCAAACGTGCGCCGACGGGAGCGACGCGGCGAATGGCCTGGTTGCTTTGCACCGCTTGAATGCGGATTCTTTCCTTACCGTCGCGGATATATAGGCTGACGGTTTCGCCTAACGCGTCGCGCAGCTTTTCCATCTCCGGCAGGAGGAGCATCGCCGGATCGTCAGCCTGCGAAAGATTCGCCGCAAGCTCCCAGATGCGGAAGCCGAGCCGGTATTTTTCCGTCGAAGGATCGCGGATGAGGAAGCCTTTTCCTTCCAACGAAGCGAGCAGCCGGTGAACCGTGCTTTTGTGCAGAGATACGCGGGACGCCACTTCCGTCAGGCTGAGCTCCGCGCTGTCCGTGAAACATAACAAAATATCGAGGGCCCGTTCGACAGCCCGAACCGTCAGTTTTTGCTCTTCCAATCCTCCCACCGCCTTTAACGGTTTCACTTGATGAAACTGAATTACAACAAGTATACCGCATTCCTTTCCCGATCGTAAAGAAAAGGATCGCGAACTTTGTCGGTCAGTCAACATATCCCCATATTCCGGCGAATACAATGAAGATCAGAGGTTGATGCGGGAGGTCGTTCAGTTATGCAGGCTTTCAACGATGTGTCGCACCGCTTGAAGCTGTTGTCGGAAATCCATTTTTGGAAAACGCATGAAAAAGAACATTCCTTGCTTATCCGGGAACTCGTTCCGTCTCTGGAGCCGGAATACGCTTCGCTCCTTACGGAATGGGAGGCCGTCTTCCATCGGATGGAGCATGCCGCGCAGAAACAAATGCAGGCGGCGATCCGTTTCCCCGGCGAACATGCCGACGTGCTGGAGCCGCAAGCGGAAATGCTCGCCAGGGCGTCCGCCGCCCAATCCGCAGAATGGTGCAGGCAGCTGTTTCACATGACGGAGCAAAGCGCCGCGTTGCGCAGCCGTCCGACAGCCAAAGAAATGGTGTCGCATTTGATCAAGGAATCCGACTACTTCCTCCACGTGCTGCGGGCTTTCACGGCGATCGGACCCGCCGCCGATACGGAGGACAAAAGCCCCCTGTTCCAGCCGGTGTCCCCGTTTCGCAGCGACATCGTTCCGGGCGATTTGACGAAAACGTCGGAGGGAACCTGGTCGAATCCCGTTCCCGGCAAGCCCGTTCCGCCGGGCGGGCATAAGCTCCCTCCCCTCCCTTACGCCTATAACGCGCTCGAGCCTTACATCGATGAAGAAACGATGCGGCTGCATCACGACAAACACCATAAAAGCTACGTCGACGGTTTGAACAAAGCGGAAACGATGATGGCGAAAGCGAGAGAAAGCGGCGATTTCGAACTGATCAAACATTGGGAGCGCGAAGCCGCCTTCCATGGCGCGGGACATTATTTGCACACGATTTTCTGGAATATTATGAGCCCGAAGGGCGGCGGAAAAGCGACCGGAGCGATCGCCCAACAGATCGATCGGGATTTCGGCAACTTCCGAAGCTTCCGCAGCCATTTTTCCGCGGCGGCGGACAAAGTGGAAGGAGGCGGCTGGGCGATTCTCGTATGGAGTCCGCGCAGCCACAGGCTGGAAATTCTGCAGGCGGAAAAGCATCAAAACTTGAGCCAATGGGACGTCGTCCCGCTTCTCGTGCTGGACGTGTGGGAGCACGCTTACTACTTGAAATATAATAACAACCGCCGCGATTATATCGAAGCGTGGTGGAACGTCGTCAACTGGGATCATGTAAACGTCAGATTCGCCGCCGCGCGCGCGTTGAAATGGACGCCCTTTTAAGGAGAGACTTCGCCAATCTTGATTTTTCTGTCCAGGATAAACCCGTCGACATGATCGTTCTCGCCCGTGACGAAGTCTTTCAAATAATACGAAACATACTGTCCGTAACGGCTGCCGGTTGCAAGCAGCAGTTCGTCCACACAAAAAATGCCGGTAGGCAAGTCGTCAAGAAGCATGGAACTCATCGCCCCGTACAAGCCGCAGGCCACCTGAAAGTAGGTGGCGTTCGTGCCGTAACGGGCGAATGCGCTCTTGTTGTCTTTCACGTTGTACATGAAGCGCTCCTTGTCTTTATAAACGAGAAGAACCCCTACCAAATCTTCGCCTTCCAGCTCGCCGTCCGCCGGGTCCAGCACTTTGTGCCGCCAATCCCACAAATCGTGAACGTTGGATAGATTGCTGCGCATCGTTTCCGTCGTGTAATCGTTCACTCTATAAATGAACCCGGTCTCCATGTTGAACAGCTTCCCCAGCGTCAGCACTTCTTCATGGGGCATCAGACATCCGCTGAACCGAATGGCGCCAAGCTTCACTTTGAACTCGAGCTCGTAAACGGGAGTATACAGAAACAGCGGTTCATGCTGCTTCACGAACATCGGAAAATTCAAAATGGCTTCGTCTAGAAAACATTCGGGAGACCATGTAGAATAAAGCGTGTGCTGTTCAATCCGCGTTCGATCGGCGTAGAACGAATTATCGCGCTCGACAATATAACAGGCCAGCGGCGTTTCATCCGGCGTCCGATTCATCAGCTCCACAGCCATCCACTGGACGACGCCGGGATTCATCCCGGAACAGACGATCGCCTTCATATTGGCAAACCGATTCCTGTTCTGTTCAAAAATCCTGTACCGTTCGATCAGCGTGAACCCTTCCAGGTCTTCGTCCTCATCCACCATCGTATTTTCCAGCGCCGTATTGACGTAGGAAATGCCCAATTCGTTACAGCATGCGAGAATTTCAACCGTATCCGCCCACGACACGTCAACCACAAGATCCGTCTGCGTCCGTAACAGATGTTTCTTGAGTTTGCCGGTATCGTTGATATCAAACTGATGGAGAACAATCTTTCCTGCCAGATTCGGATAGTTGGCATGAAAATAGTCCAAATCTTTCTGCTTGTAATCGATGAAGTGAAGCTGGCAGCCTTCGATGAAGGCGTGGATCGGATCATCCGTATCCTCCGCCGAATTATTCAATATGGCAGCAATCGCTTTGGCAACGCCTCCGCTGCTGCCCAAAACTGTAATGGTCGGGTTTTGTCGGCTCATCGGCAACTCATCTCCCTTGTCCTTTTTAAACCATATGCGGAAATAAAGACAGAGGTGTTGTCTTAAGAGCCAAATCAAATGAATGCCCCGCACTTTTATATGATTGCCCTGGAGAGGATAATCCGTACTCTCTGTAGAATTCATTGGAGTAAGCCGTTGAATGGCCAAGAAAGGGGAAAACGGATTGAAGAAATGGTTGGTGCTCCTTCTGCTGGCAGCGTTTACTGCGGGGTGCGGCTGGACTCCATGGCGGGAGAGCGAAAAACGGGAGCAAAAAGAAGTCGTCTTGTCGATGTACGGGCTGCTTCCGGATGAGCAGTTCAAAACGGAGATCGAAGAGCCGGTAAAGAAAAAGTTTCCTTATATTACGCTGAATTACAAAAGCGCATCGGGCATCGGCGAGCTCGCCACGCTGATCGAAGCCGGGCAAATTCCGGATATCGTGCTCGATATCGACCGCGTTACGATTCCCGTGGAGCAGCTGGACAAGCTGCAGTTCGATTTGAGCGGCTTCATCGAAGCCAATAAGCTCGATTTGTCCAAATTCGATTCGGGTTTACTGGAGCACGTGAAGGCATACGGCAAAAACGGCGAAATTTACGCGCTGCCCTACAGCCGGTATTTGTATGCCCTTTACTACAACAAGGACGTATTTGATGCGCTCGGCGTCAACTACCCTGCGGACGGCATGTCCTGGAATGAACTGCTGGAGCTGACGAAAGAGATATGCCTGAGAGCGGAAGGGAAAAACATACGCGGCTTAGACCCGTCGCTCGGTCTGCTGTCTTATGTCATGCTGATGGATCAGTTGGGGCTCAGTCTGGTCGATCCGGAGACGGAAACGTCTCAAGTGACGAGCGCGGAGTGGATCAAGCTTTTCGAATTGTGGCGCAGCATTTACAGCATTCCCGGCAATATGCCGGACGCCGCAAATTTTCACGATCGCGACGCCTTTGCGAAACGCGGGGAAGTGGCCATGGCGTTCGGTGAAGATCTCGGCTTGTTGACGGAAGGAACGGCGAACGTTTTAAACATCGATATGGCGTCCGTCCCGGTTTTTCCGGAAGCGCCGGACAAGGGGCCGGGTTCCCGGTCGCAGGTGCTCATGATTACCGCAACGAGCCCGCACAAAGAAGAAGCGTTCGACGTCATCTCCTATCTCGTCTCCGAGGAAGTGCAGCTGAACAATGCCCGCAACGGGAAAGCTTCCGCGCTGAACGACGCGAAGATGGCGGAAAACTTCGCGGCCAACTTGGCGATCGCCCGCGACAAAAACATCGCGGCTTTTTTCAAAAACAAAGTCGGCTCCGCAGCCGACATCAGCAAATATGAAGGCATCGCGTTTATGGAAACGCAGGAAACGTTTTTCCAAATCGCCGGCGGAGCGCTGGAGATCGAGGAAGCGGCCAAACAACTGGACGATAAGATTAACGCCGCTATCCTTATGATAAAGCAGCAGGCGGAAGAGCGGGAATAAACAAACGCGAACCGGCCCGCCAAGATGTCGGACCGGTTCGTCTTTCGTCTCAATGTTTTATCAACGAAATGAATTCGG
>JAWLCZ010000107.1:0-14773 GCA_041686835.1 Paenibacillaceae bacterium
GGGGCGATTAAAAATCAATTCGGCTGTGTTCCGGGGACCAAAAAAGCCTTGTGGCATACGAGAATGAACAATACCGACAATTTCTCAAGGATAATGACTGTTATTCTCCACAGGACATTGTTAGATTGAACCAGCAATCCCGAATGCATGGAGGAGAGGTATTCGATACTTACACGGGAAACTTTTTATCTGTTGCTCTAGAAAATTATCCTGATTTACTTTGTTATAAGTTCCTTGAGGTAGTGAAAAATTTAGAGCTACAGAATGCAAAAGCCTCTTACCTAAATTTACATGACCTTCGTAGTATGCCTGTTAGTCGAATTTTCGTTTGTCAAAATTATAAATTTAGTGATAATAGATGGGTTGAACCTATTCAACTGTTACCATTAATTTATGGATTTCTCTCTTCAAATGACAAACTTTATACTCCAACTTATGTAACTGAACCAAATCCTGAAGCATCTATACTATTTGATAACAGTTTGGATACTAAAGTTCATGTTTGGCATGTCCAGCTTCAAAGAGGTTATATCGATCTATATGTAAAGGAAATATATACAAACCTTGAATGGTCTGGCTGGCATCCATGGGTGATTGCAAAAGTTACTGGAAAGTGGAGTGGTACTGTATATGAACGTCCAATTATCTCGTCATATGGAAACGAAAGTTTCATATTTCTTGGAAGGCACCGATTGGTTGTTCAAACCGGAAGCAGATTAGCTCAAACTATTCAAGAACTGGGGACAGAAGGAAAAGTGTTTGCAATTGCAGAACTTGCTGCTAAACTACAGGAAGCCAGTAACGGTCATGTTGATTCTCACTTGGCAAAGGAATGGCCAGAACTCTTTATTGGTAGATAGTGGAATTAATTTAAGGGGAACCAGATTAAAAGTAAGGTGATATTTATGGTACTACACGCTTGCGGGGCGTGGACATCACGAAGCTGTCAGATAACGCCAATGCTAGACACGTTAGGATTCTCACCTCGGTACAATTCAGTTCGATTTTAGCTTGATACAAAACCAATGCCAAGCTAGGGTATTGGTACTCGGTTCAGGTATACCTTTACGCTGATCAAAGTTCATTTCAAATTTAGTACAGACGATATCTTTTCTTGATTCTTACTGTATTGGTTATGGAGCGAATCGTTACAAAGGTGCCAAAAAACATGGCCCCTTATTTCTTTATGGAGGACTGTTCACAGATAGGCTCAAGAATATGGGTCCATCATGTGAATGCAAAAAATTCGCCTTATTGATGTTACGGTGAGCCGTATCATAAGTGACGGATAAATCTTACATTAAAGTAATCGGTTCTTAGAGGGAACCATTTGAAACGGTGAAATCATGATGTTTAGCGCATTTGGTGAAGGCAATATCATTTTTCCGAAGAATCAAGTGAAATAATGGGTGACAACTTGGGCAATGCCTATTCTTTATTCAATCAGAAAAATGGTGGTGTGATAAATATTGGCCAAACGACCAAATAGGACATGTTCAAAGAGCTTCCCTTATTTCTCCGGCCATTTCATGAAATTATGGATTTTATCCTTCATGCAGGAGTAATAAAGGGATTTGGAGAAATTTTTCTTCAAAAAAATTGTTAAGAGTGGGTTCAATGGAAAAAACACCGTTATCTGCAGATACAAACATGCGGGTTGATAACAAGAGGAAGATTTTTTCTTTATAATAATGAGTTCGAATGGCTGTTTAATTGTGATACACTATAATCAGTTAATACTTGATCCAGAGAAGGGTGTGACCAGGTCGCACCCTGGCTTGCTGTGGAGACTAAGCAGGAGCGCCTACATCTTTTCTTCAAATATTAGCGTGTTAGGATGGGAAAAATGAGCGACAGACAAACCAAAACAGACGTTATCTTAATTGGTGCCGGAATCATGAGTGCGACTTTAGGATCACTTCTGAAAGAACTAGTACCGGACTGGGAAATTACAGTGTTTGAGAAGCTGGCAAGCGCAGGAGAGGAAAGCTCTAACGAATGGAATAATGCGGGAACGGGGCATGCTGCACTGTGCGAGCTTAACTACACAACCGAAAAACCGGACGGATCCATAGATATTAGCAAAGCGATAAAAGTAAATGAACAGTTTCAAGTTTCATTGCAGTTTTGGTCTTATCTTGTAAACAGCAAACTGATTCGTAATCCGCAGGACTTTATCATGCCGTTGCCTCATATGAGTTTTGTACAAGGGGAAAAAAATGTAGCGTTTTTGAAAAAACGTTTCGAAGCGATGTCAAACCATCCTCTGTTTCAAGGGATGGAATTCTCCGATGACCCGGAAAAATTGATGGAATGGATTCCGCTTATGATGAAAGACCGGACATTGAATGAACCTATAGCGGCAACCAGAATCGAATCCGGCACGGATGTCAACTTTGGCGCTTTAACGCGCATGTTGTTCGACCACTTAAAGAGTAAAAACGTCGATATCAAATTCAAACATAAAGTGGAAGATATGAAACGCACTAGCGACGGCTTGTGGGAACTGAAAGTGCGGAATGTCGATAGCGGGACCGTCGAACGCCATACTGCAAAATTCGTCTTTATCGGCGGCGGGGGAGGAAGTCTTCCTTTACTGCAAAAATCCGGTATCCCTGAAGGAAAACGTATTGGAGGATTTCCGGTAAGTGGACTATTTATGGTGTGTAACAATCCGGAACTGGTGGCACAGCATCATGCTAAAGTATACGGCAAAGCGAAGATTGGTGCGCCCCCAATGTCTGTTCCGCATCTGGACACAAGATTTATCGATAATAAAAAAACGTTGCTCTTTGGACCGTTTGCCGGCTTCTCGCCAAAGTTCTTAAAAACCGGTTCCATGTTTGATTTGTTAGCTTCCGTAAAACCGTATAATGTTATAACGATGTTGGCAGCAGGTGTTAAAAACCTTTCATTGACCAAATACCTCATCCAGCAAGTGATGTTATCGAAAGAACAGCGCATGGAAGAGTTACGGGAGTTTATCCCGAACGCCAGAAGTGAGGATTGGGATTTATTGGTGGCGGGCCAACGTGTGCAAGTGATCAAAGATACGGTTGATGGAGGTAAAGGAACGCTTCAATTTGGAACGGAAGTTGTCAGTGCCGCTGACGGATCGATAGCCGCATTGCTCGGCGCTTCTCCGGGTGCTTCCACCGCCGTTTCCGTCATGCTGGAGGTAATCGAAAAATGCTTCCCGCAATATCTTAAAGCGTGGAAACCGAAAATCAAAGAAATGATTCCTTCTTATGGCGTGTCACTAGTGGAAAATCCGGATCTTATCCATGAAATTCATACTTCAACAGCGAGGACGCTTGGCTTATCGGGTAAAAAACAAGCAAATTCGGCATAACCGAACAACCCGTATATTAAAGGAAGCATAAGTTGCCATTCTGGCAAATGTATGCTTCCTTTAGTTTTTTCAAGCGCCTTGCCCTCCCTACAAGGATTGTCCGCTGTCCACCGTAATGATCTGACCGGTCATCGCTTCCTGTTCCAAAGTTGCGCAGACCATGGATGCGATATCTTCGGGTGTCGGAATCCGCTGTAATAGAAGCTTGGGAGCAAGCCGGTTCATTTGTTCTTCCCTTCCGGCCCACCATCTTGTCGCGACGGCGCCCGGCAGCGACACAGTTGACCCGAATATCGGGGGCTAAGGCTCGCGCTAACGATTTCGTTAGGCCGTGAACGGCCGCTTTCGATACAGCGTAAGGCAGCGAAGAGCCTAATCCCGTTTGTCCGGCGATGCTGCCTATATTGACGATCGCTCCCTGTTTATTTTTCTTCATGTAAGGGGCGGTGGCTCGCGCGCAGTAAAACATGCCTTTCACATTCACATCGAACAACTCATCCCATACTTCCCCGGTGGCCGCTTCCAGATCGTCCATCGGAATATGCCTGGTGATGCCGGCATTATTGACGAGCAAATCCACGGTTCCGAATTGCTGAACGATCGTTTCGATCATGATCCGGACTTCCTTGTCTTGTGACACATTGGCTTGCATGGCTACAGCCCGCCCACCCTCATGGTTGATCCGTCGAACGGTTTCTTCCGCATCGGATTGAGAACGTGAATAATTCACGATAACGGTTGCTCCCCGCTCGGCCAGCGCAAGACTTGTCGCTCTGCCAATCCCCGTACCGCCGCCCGTAACGAGGACTACTTTATTATTTAATTCCATGATAAATTCCCTCCCTATACCGTGAGTGATTGTTATCTTTGTTGATGATTGTAAATCATCCCAATTGATTTGTATAATTGAACTAATTGAAGGTTTCATTCAAATATTTTGAACTAGCTAGAGGGGGGCGCATGGTGGATCTCAGAACATTAAAAACGTTCCAATTGATCGTGAAATACGGCAGCTTTGCCCGTGCGGCTAAAGAAATGAACTATGCGCAATCCACCGTTACGATGCAAATACAAAAGCTCGAATCCGAATTGGGCGTCCTACTCATCGAGCGTGGAAAAGAAATCCGGTTAACGGAAGCGGGAAGATTATTTCACGACCAAAGCATGCAAATTGTAAAGACGATGGAGCAAATACAAACGAACTTGGCGAATTTGCAGTTGGGTGAAACGGGGCATGTCCGTATAGGGGTCACGGAGCCAACGGCCAGTTATCGTTTACCGGGTATTCTGAAGGGGTTTATGTCCAGGTATCCGAATATCCGCATTTCCATCGAATTTGGTAACACTCCGGTGCTGAGCGAGCGAATCCTCACAGGAGATCTTGATTTTTCGCTTTGCACGGCTCCGGATTTGGGGACCGATCTTTATTTTGAACCTCTATTTAAGGAAGAGTTCGTGGCGTTAATGCCGGAAAACCATCCGCTTGCGCTGAAAGCCGTTCTCTCACCGGAAGATTTTCGGGAATATCGTCTGCTCATCACGTCAGCAACCTGTCCTTATCGTAAGAAGCTGGAGATGGTTATGCAGGAAATAGGAAACGTTATTCTTGACACGATGGAAATAGGGAGTATGACGGCCTTGAAATTTTACGTCGAGAGCGGGTTGGGCATCGCACTTGTCCCGAAGATTATAGCGGAACCCGTTTCTCCGGGGACGACAGTACGGACGATCCACGGAACCCTTATATACATGACTTTCGGGATCTTGTGCAAAGCATCGGCATACCCTTTGCAGTGGGCCGGTCAAAAGCTTTATCAGTATCTCAAACAGCATTTGAAAGAACAATCTTCTTGATTGAAAAATAACATGCCGTTACAGACAGCGGGAGAACCCGTATCCTAAATAAGGGCAGTTTTTTTGTTGAATTGCTTGGTGTACATGGGGCTCGTTAGTCTTAGGGCTAATCCGAAAGAGGAGTGGGATCGGATGCAGGAAATACGATTGAAACTGGAAGCATATATTTACAAATATTTGGAATTGTGGGACTTTTACGGCATTATTCAAGTCACCCAAAAAGGCGAAATTCTTTTTGAAAACGCATACGGCTATGCAAGTATCGAGTTTGGAATTAAAAACGATATAAATTCGTGCTTCTCCATCGCTTCCATGTCAAAACAGTTTACGGCCTTTGCGATTATGCTCCTATATGAAATGAAAAGGCTGGACATAGACAAATCTGCACAATTATACCTCCCTGAAGATATGCAGATTGACGAGTCGATCACTGTACATCATTTATTATCGCATACTTCCGGTTTATATAATTTTTATAATTTTGAAGATGATTTTTTTTGCCGGATACAACAGAATGGATTATTCGCGAACCGATTTCTTCCGGCGGTTTATCAATAAAAAGCCTGCAAAACCACCGGGCACGGCATATGATTACAATAACTCAAACTATAATTTGCTTGCATGGATTATTGAAAATGTTTCAGGAGAGAAATATGAAGATTTTGTTCGAAACAACATATTTCTTCCTTTGCATATGATGAAAAGCGATGTTGATGACGGTTGCAAAACGATTAAAAACAGATCATGTAATTATGTGAAAGATTTTGATGCATACATCAAATGTCCGTATTATAACGAGAAATTTAGCATCGGTGCAGGCGCCATCATTTCAAACTGCGATGATTTGTACAAATGGTATACCTGTTTGCGAGATCGGAAAATGCTGTCGCAGAAAACGTATGCCAGATTTTTCAATGTGAACAAAAACAACTACTGCTATGGACTGGAACATCATCATATTTACGGCACAAACCGATATTCCCATGGAGGAGATCACCTTGGGATAAGCACTTATATGCAGGATTATTTCGATGAAGATATATGTATTATCATTCTTTCAAATAATGAAGCTATCAATCAGTACAGACTGGGCCATGCAATTTCGGATATTCTGCATCATGTTGATGTAGACATTCCGACAAAGCATGAAGAACTTCCCATCAGCGAAAGCAAGCTTAAAGAATATTGTGGAACCTACTTGAAAGATAAGATCCAGGTAGAATTGATTAATGGAAAATTATACTTTACGAGATTCTCCGGCAATCTTCATATTGAGATCTATCCGGTAGGTGAAGGGAGATTTGCCCGCATATATTCTGATCAGATCCATCCGTACAGTATTGCCGAGGACGAAAATGGCAACATGACGTTTTTCGGTTATATAAAGGAAAACCCCGCAAACGTGTAGTTTGGGGACCGCCACGTCCTGTGGTGGCTCTTGCTTCGAGGGGCACCTGGCTATGTATCACAATGCGCTATCATTTTTCATAATGCACTATTCATGGATGATGACCGTGAGCTTTGCTTAAGTCTCGGGGCTTTCCCGTCAAAAGGGGAAGCCCCTTTCGCGTTTACGGCAGATCACATTTTGTCAACAGCTTTCATGACGGAAGTTGGTTTTCCTTTGATTGATATTGAAAGCGTTTTCAGATTATCATATAGGAGTCAACAAGGTTAGGGACATCAAAGGAGGTTCATGCATGAGTCAGATGCTTAATCAGCATACTACTTCCGAAGGCAGCGCAAGAGTTGCCGTACAGCGATTCGGCAGGTTTCTCAGCGGCATGGTCATGCCCAATATCGGCGCTTTTATTGCATGGGGTTTTATTACGGCTCTGTTCATTCCGACGGGGTGGATTCCCAACGAAAGCCTGGCTTCCCTTGTCGGCCCCATGATCACCTATCTTCTGCCGCTCCTGATCGGTTATACCGGCGGGCACATGATCCACGGAACGCGGGGCGGAGTCATTGGAACCGTCGCCACAATGGGAGTGGTCGTCGGATCCGAAATTCCCATGTTTCTCGGCGCCATGATCGTCGGCCCGATATCCGCATGGATTTTGAAGCAATTTGACAAGTTGATTGAGGGGAAAGTGCGTTCCGGATTTGAAATGCTGGTCAATAACTTTTCATCCGGCATCATCGGCTGTATGTTGGCGCTTGCGGCTTATAAAGGCATCGGGCCTGTTGTCCAGACCATCAGCAAAGCGCTGGCCGACGGCGTGGAATTTCTCGTCCGTCACAATCTGATTCCGCTGGCTAACATTCTGATCGAGCCGGGCAAAGTTCTGTTCCTGAACAATGCCATCAACCACGGGGTATTGGGTCCGATCGCGATGGAACAGGCAGCCAAGACCGGTCAATCGATCATCTTCATGCTGGAGTCCAACCCCGGACCGGGGCTCGGCATCTTGCTCGCTTATTGGCTCTTTGGCCGCGGTTCGGTCAAGCAATCGGCTCCCGGGGCGATTATCATTCATTTCTTGGGCGGGATTCATGAAATTTACTTCCCTTATATTCTAATGAATCCGCGCCTGATTCTGGCCGCGATTGGCGGTGGCGTCGTAGGCACCTTAACGTTCTCGATCTTGGGCGCGGGGCTTGTCGCCACTCCTTCTCCGGGAAGTATTTTTGCTTACATCGCAATGACGCCGAAAGGCGGACTGCTCCCGGTATTAACCGGGGTGTTCACCGCAGCGGCCGCTTCCTTCCTGGTGGCTTCCATCTTGCTCAAGACAAGCCGGAACACGCAAGAAGAAGACCTGGAGGCGGCAACCGCAAAGGTGAAGCAGATGAAAGCCCAGGCCAAAGGCGAAGCTGCGCCCACGGCTGCGAATGCGGTCAAGTCGAATTCGGAAGTGAACAAAATCGTGTTCGCCTGTGATGCCGGTATGGGCTCCAGCGCGATGGGAGCGTCCATTCTCAGAAAAAAATTAAGCAAAGCCAATATTGCCGTGACGGTGACGAATACGGCCATAAACGATATTCCCCCGGATGCCGATATCGTCATCACTCACAAAACATTGACGGACCGGGCCAAATTGAAAGCGCCGGATGCCGAACACATTTCGATTGACGATTTTCTTAAAAGTGCGGAATACGATATGCTCGTGGAACGTTTGAGCCAATAATAGCTGAGCCGAGGACGCGGCGCTGACGAGTGAAAAGCCGGCGTTTCGTCCGTTACTCGAAGAAAGGATGCCGGTCATGATCGTCTCCAATCGACAACGTCGCATATTGGAAGTGCTGATGAACCGGCAAGGGGAAGTCACAGCCGGCGAAATCGCGGACGAGGTCCAGATCAGCACGAGGACCGTTCATCGCGAAATGCTGGCGCTTGAGCCCATCCTCACCGAACATCATTTGTCGCTGATTAAAAAATCCGGCATCGGGATGTCGATTCAGGGAAATGAAGAAGACATGGTCCGATTCAAACGGAAGCTCAGTCGTTCCGAGACCGTAACCTACTCTTCCGAGGAACGCAAAGTGCTGATCATATGCCGATTGCTCGAGGAAGCCGAACCGATCAAACTGTTTGCGCTTGCCCACGAATTGCGTGCGGCGATTCCGACGATCAGCCGCGATCTGGATGAGATTGAGCCGGAACTGCGCAAGCGCGGTTTGGATTTGGTCAGAAGAAGAGGGTACGGAGTGGAAATTACCGGTGACGAATCGGCCAAACGCGACTTGATCGGGTGGTTGGCCGAGGAATATTTGGACGAATCCGATCTCTTCGGAACATCATCCGAACCATCGTCCCCATGGGCCGTCACTCGGCAATTGCTCCGGATGGTCGGCAAAACTAATTTCTTTACCCTTGAGAAGCTGCTGTGGAAAATGGACGATGGGTGGGCGAACCGCCTGTCGCAGACGGAATACACGCGCTTGCTGATCCGGCTGTCCGTTGCGGTCACGCGGATGCAGCGGAACCACCGGATCAAGCCCCCCGAACGGATGCCTGCGGAATCAGGGGCGCGCCATCATCATCCCATGCTGGAACGCTTGGTGGAAACCTTCAACCTGGAATGGCCGGAAGCGGAGAAGGAATACGTGCGAAAACTTCTTGACAGCGTTGAGGAAAATACCGCAGCGGATTCGGCCATGCTGCTCGACAAGTACGGATTGGCGCTGGCGGAGACAGCCGTCGATCTGATCCGGGCGGTGGGGAACCGTATGGACATTCCCTTTGACAAGGATCGTTCGCTTTTGGATGGATTGATTCGCCACCTGGGACCCGCTTTGGAGCGGCTGCGTGAAGGCAAAGTCATTCGCAATCCGCTGCTGTCGCAAATCAAAAAGGATTACGAGTCGTTGTTTGCCGCGGTCAGGGAAGCTGTGGACGAAAAATGGCGGGAAGTCGTCGTCCCGGATGAGGAGATCGGTTATCTCGTCATGCATTTTGGAGCGTCCGTTGAACGATGGCAGCTGGTCCCGAGGAACGTGCGGGCCCTGCTTGTATGCACGAGCGGAATCGGCTCATCCAAAATGCTTGCGGTCCGAATTCATAAAGAAATTCCGCAGATCGAGCTCGTCGGACATTACTCGTGGTATGAAGCCGCGCGAATCCCGCAGGATCGGTACGACCTGATTATTTCGACGGTCGATCTTCCGGTGGAACCGGATCGTTACATCAAGCTCAGCCCATTGCTGACCCGCGAAGAGACGGAGAAGCTGCGCTCCTATATCAGGGCCCTTGCCGTGAACAACCCCCCGCCTAACTCCGTTAAGCCATCGGATGATCATGGGCCGTTGGAGCGGCTTAAGCTGGTAAACACCTACACCTCGGAAATTGTTCAAGTGCTGAATCCATTTGAGGTGTATTCTCTCGATCTTGCGGGCAAAAGCCGAGATTTGCGAACCGTCTTGACGGCCGTCCTGGACAAGTTGCCACCGAAGGGACTTGGGCAGCGGGAAGAGATTGTTGAGCAACTGATCCAACGGGAAAAATACGGCAGCCAAGTCATTCCGGATTCGAAGCTGGCGTTATTTCACACTAGAAGCGAGCAGGTGCGCAAGCCGGTCATTTCCTTGTTCCGCCTGAATGCTCCTCTCGTGCTGGGCGCCGATGAATCTGCTGAAGTCAGGCAAATCTTTCTGATGCTCGCTCCCCAGGCATTAAGCCGGCCAAGCCTGGAGGTGCTGAGCGAAGTAAGCGCCATGCTGCTGCTGCCGGAGATGATTCGGCTGCTGGAAGAAGAGGATGCGGACACCATCAAGGATTTTCTGTCACAGCAGCTGGAAGCTTTCGTAAGAACAAAATGGGAATGGAGAGAACAGACATGAGCATTTTATCGAAAGAAAAAGTGAAATTGCATGTGAAGGTGAAAGACAAATTTGAAGCGATTCGTATGGCCGGCCAGCTGCTCGTCGAAGCGGGGCATGTGCCTTCAGCCTATATTGACAAAATGATCGAGCGGGAAAACGTGTCTTCCACCTATGTGGGCGGGGGGCTGGCTATGCCTCACGGGACGAACGATTCCAAAGGACTGATCCGCTCGACGGGCATGTCCGTGCTGGTGATTCCGGACGGCGTCGACTTCGGTGACGACACGGCGTATCTGGTCATTGGGCTTGCAGCGGTAGGGGAAGAGCATCTGGAGGTCCTGTCCAGCGTAGCCGCTATCGTAGCCGAGGATGACGACATGCGGCGTATTCTGCAAGCCTCCTCGGAGGAGGAATTGATCGCCATCTTCGAAGAGGGGATGAACGCATGAAGGCCGTTCATTTCGGCGCCGGAAATATCGGGCTGGGATTTATAGGGCTATTGCTGTCCCGTTCGGGGTATCACGTGCAATTTGTCGATATCGATGAAGAACGTGTGTCCCTTCTGAACCGGCGAGGACAATATAAGGTAACGCTGGCAAACGAACAAGCCGATACAACGGTGGTACGGAACGTTTCGGCCATCAACGGGAACGAGAAAGACCGGGTGGCGCATGCCATCGCCGAAGCCGATTTGGTTACGACGGCTGTTGGCGTAACGGTGCTGCCCTATATAGCGGAAAGCATTGCCAGGGGAATCGGGCTTCGATTGAACGCGGCGGCTAAACCGCTCACGATTATCGCCTGCGAGAATGCGATCGGCGGAAGCACGCAGCTCAAGGAACACGTGTACGGGCATCTTGCCCCGGAAATCAAGGAGCGGACGGCTGAGCTCATCGCATTTCCCGATGCGGCGGTGGATCGGATTGTGCCGCTTCAGCAGCACGAAGACAAGCTTCACGTTACCGTGGAACCTTTTTTCGAATGGGTGGTTGACCGCTCCGTCTTGCCGCGAGGATACCCTGTCATTGACGGTGTCCATTATGTCGACAAGCTTGGGCCATATATCGAGCGCAAGCTCTTTACGGTGAATACGGGTCATTGCTGCGCCGCTTATCACGGCTATCTGAAACGTTATTCAACCATCCAGGAGTCTATGAAAGATGAGGATATCGTGGCAGAGATTCGCGGAGTGTTAAGTGAAACAGGAGCCGTCTTGGTCAAGCAATACGGTTTTGATGAAGCGGAGCATCGCCATTATATCGAAAAAATCATCGATCGATTCCGCAATCCTTATCTGACCGACGAAGTCGTCCGTGTAGGCCGCTCGCCGATCCGCAAGCTTTCGCCGAACGACAGGCTGGTGCGTCCGGCGCTGATGGCGTACTCTCGCGGAATGGAAGTGCCGCATTTGACGAACGCCATTGCGGCGGCCTTGTTGTTCGATTGCGAAGAGGATCCCGAAGCGGCCCAGTTGCAGCGGACGCTAAAGGAACAGGGAATTCATAAGACCCTTGCAACCTATACGGAAATCCCGGAAAGTCATCCCCTTCACGGCAGGATCGTCGCGGCCTATGAATCGCTCAAACATCGGGATTAACCGCCAAAGGAGGTTTGGATGATGGTACAGCAGTTGAAAGGAATCGGAGCATCGCCGGGACTTGCCATTGCCCAGGCGATCATCTTGAAGCCGGAAACGTATATCCCGGCAAAGAGCTTGGTGGAACAGCCGGAGCTCGAAGCGCAGCGGTTCCGGAACGCGGTCCGGGAAGCGCGGGAAGAAATCGAGCGAATCCGGGCGGCGACCGAAGAAAAGCTCGGTTCGGAAAAAGCGGAAATTTTCGAAGGGCACCTGCTCATCCTGGAGGATCCCGATCTGATTGACGTAATTGCGGACAAAATCGGAGCGGAATCGGTAAACGCCGAATATGCGCTCTACGAGGTGTCCCAGTCTTTCATTGAGGCGCTTAGCCGGATGGAAGACGAATTGCTCCGGGAACGGGCGGCGGACGTACGGGACGTATGCGGACGGGTGATGAACCGTTTGCGCGGCGTCGAAACCGTCGACCTGTCCCAATTGAGGGACGAATGCATTATTATTGCCGCGGATTTGACGCCATCCGACACCGCTCAGCTGAATTTGGAAGCGGTGCGGGGGTTTGTAACCGAGATCGGCAGCCGCACGTCGCATTCGGCGATTATGGCCCGTTCATTGGATATTCCCGCGATTGTGGGTGTCGGGCCCGATATTCGAAAGATTCAAGCAGGCGCCACAGTGGTCATGGATGCTTCCGAAGGGCTCATCGTTGTCGACCCGAACCCGGAGGAGCTTGCCTTGGTCAGGGAGAAGAAAGCGAAGCACGATAAGCGCAAAGCGGAGCTGGCCCAGTGGGTGAACCGGCCGACGGTCACCTTGGACGGCCATCGAATCGAGCTTGCCGCGAATATCGGCAATTTGGAAGATGTCCGGAAAGCGCTGGAGAACGGAGCCGAAGGAATCGGCTTGTTCCGCACGGAATTTCTGTATATGGGCCGCAGCGTGCTTCCGACGGAAGAAGAGCAATTCAACAGCTACAAATTTGTGCTCGAGAAAATGGCAGGCAAGCCGGTCGTCATCCGGACGCTGGACATCGGCGGGGACAAGGAACTTCCTTATCTGGACTTGCCCAAGGAAAGCAATCCGTTCCTCGGCCAAAGAGCGCTTCGCCTGTGCCTCGAACGGCAGGATGTGTTTCGCACCCAGCTTCGTGCTCTCCTGCGGGCAAGCCGTTACGGCAATTTGAAAATCATGTTTCCGATGATTGCCGTATTGGACGAACTGCTGGAGGCCAAACGCATACTGGAAGAGGAGAAACAGAAGCTGATGGCCTCCGGCGTGGAGGTGGCAAGCTCCATGGAAGTGGGCATGATGATCGAGGTGCCTTCGGCGGCCATTTCGGCCGATATGTTTGCGAAGGAAGTCGACTTTTTCAGTATCGGTACGAACGATCTGATTCAATATACGATGGCCGCCGACCGGATGAACGAGACGGTGTCCTATCTGTATCAGCCCTGTCACCCGGCTATCCTTCGCTTGATTCGTTCCGTAGTCGATGCGGCACGACAAGAGGGGAAATGGGTAGGCATTTGCGGCGAGATGGCAGGCGACTTGACGGCGATTCCGCTGCTCATCGGATTGGGGGTCCACGAACTGAGCATGAGCGCAGGTTCGATTCTTCCGGCCCGGGAACTGATCGGACAGCTGTCCCGGACCGAATGGGAGACCTTATCCAAGCAGGCGCTTTCCATGCGCGGGCAGAGGGAAGTGCAATCCTTCGTTCTGGACAATCGGAGAGGAGAGAAAACATCATGATCACGAAAACATTCACGATTATGAATCCGACGGGGTTTCATGTTCGCCCGATCAAAGCTTTCGTTCAGGCGGCCAGCGAGTTTCCCTGCAAAGTAAGCGTCATAAACAAGGGGAAAAAGGTGAACGGCAAAAGCTCGCTCAGCATGCTTACCCTCGGCATAGCGGCCCGGGACGAGGTTACGCTGGAAATTGACGGCGAGCAAGAGGAAGAAGCGATGAAGGTATTGGGTGAACTGCTCGTTCAAATTCACGAATAACACGGCGACGTTTAACGCGGTCGAGCGGGCAGTACGCCTCGCTCCGGACCGTCAAGTAGGGTGAATATATTCCAGGTTTTCAAGGGGCTGTCCCAAAAGTCTGAAGACAATGGGCCAGCTCCTTATTTTTTCAATAATAAGTACATAAAATAGGGCGCGCCGATGCATGCGACCATAATACCCGCCGGAATGCCGTCGGGGTCAACTAAATTACGTCCGATGGTGTCCGCAAGGATTAATAAAAATCCGCCAATCAGAATGGCGACGGGTAACGATAATTCATTTCTCGGTCCCACTAAAGCTTTGGCCATATGCGGAGCCATCAGTCCGATAAAGGAAATTCCTCCCGTGACGGAAACGGCGGAAGCGGCCAGCGCAACGGCGGTTAGAAGGAGCAGGAAACGTTCTTTTTCAACCGATACGCCGACACCGATAGCAACAGGTTCGTTAAGCGCAAGGAGATCCAATCGCCGCGCTTTGTATAAAGTAAAAGGAATGAGTATGGCCAGCCACGGAACGATGGCCCAAATAAAAGGCCAGTCCGTCCCCCAAATGTTCCCCGTTAACCATTTGGCGATAAAATCCACTTTGGTCCGTTCCGCAGCCGAAATAAGCACAATCATAATCCCGGAAAGCGCCATGGAGAATCCGACCCCGATGAGCACTAATCTTACGGGTTGCAGGCCTGCGGTTCTG
>JAWLCZ010000108.1:0-14636 GCA_041686835.1 Paenibacillaceae bacterium
CTTTCGGATTCTTGTTGATATGCTCGTTCCCTTCTTTGACGATGGCGTTCGAGCTGCACCCTCTGGTTGCGGCGAACGCTTCCTTGTGATCCGTCAATCCCAATATCAGACAACCTGCAAGTGCCCCAACCATCATCAGCTTCATTCCTTTTTTCATCATGAAATCCATCTCCTTTTTCATTGTATGGGTTTGTTCAACCTTATGAACCTATTATCCCGAATAACGGAGACGATTTCTGTGCGCAGTCCGACAAAGAAAATGTATATTTCAACACATTTCTTGCGATTTCAAACCTATGCCGAAATCCTATATACTTCCGCGAAAATTGCGGTTCCCCTTCAATCCGTATTCGATGACGCCTTCTCCCCCTCCGCCGCAGCGACTTCGTACACCATCATTTCGTCCCGCTTCCCTTTCAACTTGATGTTTCCTATGGGGACGACCCGGAATCCGCTGTCCTTTAACCGGTCTGCCACCGGTTCACTGATCAGGATTTGATTCGGTTTCGCGTACGACTCGAGCCGTGCGGCGATGTTCACGTTGTCGCCGATGGCCGTATAATCGAGCCGGTGACGGGAGCCGATATTGCCGATAATCGCCTCTCCGGAATGGATGCCGATGCCGAAGTGGACGCGATGGCCGAATCGCGCCTCCAGCGTTCGCAGCAGACCTTCGGATCCCGCCTTCATATCCAAAGCGGCGCGGACGGCCATTTCCGTATGATTGTCCGCCGCAACCGGCGCCCCGAACAACGCCAGAATGCCGTCGCCGATATATTTGTCCAGCGTGCCGTTATAACGAAAAACGCAGTCCGTACAAAGATCCAAGTAGCTGTTCAGCACCTCGACGATCTGTTCGGGGGTAAGCTTCTCGCACAGCGGAGTAAAGCCGCGAATGTCGACAAACATAATCGTAATGTCGCGCCGGATGCCGCCGAGATCCAGCGGGCTTTTCGCGGCCAGAAGTTGTTCCACCACCGGCTGCGACACGTACCGGCTGAACAACGACGTGACGCGGCGGCGTTCTTTCTCTTCCCTGACGTATTTGCCGACGACGGACAGCACATAAACGGCCGGCATGACGGCAGCCGGATAAATGAGCGGCAGCAGTACGTTCCAACCAATAAATACAGCGATAGCGGCGATGATATAGGCGCACAGCAGCGCAGCCAGCACTATTGCCGCGCGTTTCGCATGCACGTATTCGAACCATAGGGAGCAGACGAGCGAGACAAGCAAAATAAGCGCCCAACCTTGCCCTTTCGGCAATGGAGCATACAGTTTGCCGTCCAGCAAGCTTTGCAAAAAATTGGCGTGAATGTGGACACCGTATACTTTCACCGACCGGCTCATCGGCGTATAATGGGCATCGTCGCCCATCGATTCGGCATAAGCCCCGATCAGAACGGCAGCACCGTGGAACTGGTCAGGGGAAACCCGTCCTTCGTATATGTCGTTGAAGGAAATATAGCGGAACCCGCCTTTCATCGGCTGTGCATATGAAAAATACACTTCGTTGAACGCATTGGCGGGAATCGGCTGCGAGCCGCGAAACCATCGTCCCGACGCGTCCCGATGTATCTGGGAACGCTCGGGCAAAAGAGCGTTGGCCAGTATTACATCCGCTGAAGGGATCGCGCCCGCTCCACCGGCGTTTATCGATAAAATGCCCTTTCGCACCACTTCATTCTCCACAGCGAAGTGAACGTGACCCATCTGCCGGAACGGTATGGGCACGTCCAAAGGGCGAAGCGTGCCGTCCACGATTTCCGCTCCGACATACACGTTCGGATGGTCACGGATCAGTGCGGCGAGCGCCTGGTTATCCGCCGGATCGTTTTTACCGGACAAGAGCACGTCAAGCCATACCGCCTTCGCCCCGCCTTGCAAAATGCGGCCAATGACAGACGCGTACACATTGCGTGACCATGCTTGGATATTTTTGTCGAACCGCTCCAGGGTCGGTTCATCGATGCCGACAATGACGATTCGCGGGTCTACAGGGCGAAGCTCTCGCGTGAGTCGATCGGCGAACGTATCTTCCAAACCGGAAAAAGTGGAAAAATGATAAAAGCCGCCGAACAACACAGCGATAAGCAAGCCGGCCGGCAATAGTCTTATCGGTATGCGCATAGAAGGTGACCTCCGCGTTGATAAGTTCGATTCGATACAGGAAAACGATGGGCCGACGGCGAATATGTAGCATGGTTTTAAGGGCAAGCGGGTTTGACGACATAAAGAAAGGGATGAACGATGAATAAAGCTGAATTTCTGCTGAAAAACGTTTCATTTTTCCACGGCTTAAATCTGGACGATCTGAAGCTGATCGCCCCACTGCTCACCGAACGGAAGTATAAGAAAAACTCGATCATTTTCTTTGAAGGCGATGAGGGACACGAGTTTTATATCGTCAAATCCGGCAGCGTCAAAATTTACCGGCAAAGCGAAACGAAAGAAATCATTCTCAGAATATTCCGCAGCGGCGATTATTTCGGCGAAATGGCGCTGCTGCAGCAAAATCAAGTGCGTTCCACCACCGCCGAAACGTTGGAACCGTCTGAGCTGTGGATCATGAAAAAAGATGAATTCGTCAAGCTGCTGGAGCAAAATCCGAATATGCTGCTCAAGCTGCTGGACGTGTATATGGACCGATTAAGAAAGGCGAACGACATGATCGAGAATTTGACGTTTCTCGACGTTCGTTCGCGCATCATCAAGCTCATTATCGATTTATACAAGCAGTACGGCACGGATGAAAACGGGACTTATACGATCGATCTGAAAATCACCCATCAGCAGATGGCCCATATGGCCGGCACCGGCCGCGAAACCGTCACAAAGGTGTTGTCGGAGCTGCAGGATAAACATTTCATCCATGTCGAGAATAAAAAAATTATTGTGCGGCGTCTCGATCGGCTGCAGGAGATGATTCAAAGCGTTTAGCGGCTCAACGAATATCGATGAACGTGAACGCTGCGGGATCATTCCCCGCCCTTCGCATATGTTCCTCTACCGGAACCGTGCCGCCGGCAATGATCGGGATAATCTCGCTCGTTCCTTCCAGCTTCCCGTTTCCGCCCGGGTCCGCCACCCCCCAATGTCCGGCGTATTTGTAAGTCGAGATACCCAGTTCCGAGATGGCCTGTAACACGCCGAGTTCCTTTACAGCAATTAATTTCGGTTCATGAATCCGGAACAGAAGCGGCTTCTTCAAATCGGCATCGCGGAGCTTCCATGTCACGACGCCATGCTCCGTCGGAAAACGTATCGAATTGGCGGCTTTGACGTTAAATCGGATCGCCTTGTACAGCACGTTGTGCTTCTCGTCATAATAGCCATACTGCGGATTGTCGAACGGCCGGTTTGCAGTTTCATCGGCTCCCGGCAAAATGTATGACAATAAATAGCCCGAATCGTTCGCCATCGACCGGAGGACATCGTCGGCTTTTCGCAGCAGATCCTTGACCCGTTCCTTGTCAGCCGGTCCGCTTTCGATTTTGTCACTCTCGTTTTGCACGCCGCCTTCTTTTCCTGCTGTGCCGTTTTGCTCGTCTTTCGGGTTTCCTCCCGGATCCTTATGTCTCTCTTCCATATCCTTCTTCATCTGCTGCAGAAGCGGACGCTCCAACCTTTGCAGGAACGAATCGACATCCAGCGTTCTCTGGGTTTGCAGCAAATTTTCGTTCGCCGCTTTGACGGTGACTTGTTCGAAAGGTGTAACGAGGATGGAATCGGCGGACTCTGTGCCGCCTAACGGCAGAAGCTCGGCTTCAGGTTTCGCGATGGCGACAACTCCGTCCAAATCGGCGATGAATGTTTCGACACCGTTCTGCCCCGCATCGACATAGAACAGCGTCCCTCTCACTGCCGCGTTTACTTTGTCCGTCTTCATTTCAAAGGAATCGTCGGCGTTGGCCAAGTTTTTCACTTTCGTCCAAACTTTCCCCGCGATGACGAACAGCTTCACCTGTCTGTCCGTCGCCGATTCGATCGTTAGTTTCGTGCGGCTGCCCAGCGTCGTTTCCGTTCCTGTCGTATAGACGAGTCGGCACGACGAGTCATCGCCGGTTTCAATCGTGTCGCCCGATTGCAGGATCATGTCCGATGCCGCCTTAACCGGTTTCTCGCCGTTTTGCTTCGTTACCGTCACGGTGCCCTCCAGGGCTGTGATTGTCACCGACAACGGTGCCGCCTTCCGGAAAATGCCGCAGCCGCCGACGAATCCGGCCAACAGGATGATCGCCATTGTCACGAGGATCGACTTACCGTATCGATAAAACATAATCTTATTCACACTCTTTCCGAAAAATGAAGGAAGGGGGTACGCCCCTTGTCCCCCTGCTGCGTATTATTGAATATATATGGCAATCACCTGGGTGGAACCGGTCTTTCCTACTGCGACAGAATTGGTCCCGAACACCTTATGAATCGTGTGGAGCGATATGTAGGCGCTGCCTTTCCGCTCCTTCGTATCGACGCCCTGCTTCAACGTGACAGACGCCTTCCCTTTGGAAATGGTTATCGTCTTGGCCTTCCCGTTAATCGTAATCTTCGCGCCAAGCGCGTTAGCAAGCTCGCGCACCGAAATGTAGGTTCCGGTTTGATCCGTATACGGCTTTACCTTCACGGAAGCGGATTTACCGTTTACCATGACGAATGTTCCGCTGCCGAGCGTCTTGCTTCCATTTATGAATTCGGCGTGGGTTTTTACATAGTAGTAACTTATATCCGCTTCCGGCGCGTCCTCTACCACAAACGTCCAGCGCTTCACATCGCCGGGCTGCAGTACGACAGATTGAAGCTGCGGGTCGTTGTCGAATGCGGCTGTGGTAATCAACTGTTTATTTTTATCAAAGAACTGGACATGGAACGTATGAATATCGGATATCGCGGCGTTTCCCACATTGCTTAATACGGTGTCGTAGACCAATTGTTTTCCTTTATATGTAAGGGAAAGGGACGTGACGCTTAAATTTCCGACCGGCTGGGCGGCAAATACAGAAGATGCCAACATTACGAACAATACAACTGAGAGAATGGAAGCTACTAATTTTTTCATTGAATATTCATCTCCTATTTTTTTCAGTTTAAGTTAGGTTTCCATACTTCGTCAACATTCGTCATTTTGGTACATCGTTCGACTTTTTTATGTTTTCAATCGGCTCCTTTTTTTCAACGGTTCTGTTTGCTTATGAACCTATTATCGCGAATACGGAAGCCGATTTCTGTGGAAGGGCAAACAATAAAAATGTGTATTTCCACACATTTTTACACCATGAGGTGGTTATACGTACCAACGACCACATTTTACCCGCATACTTGGCAAAACATCGCTTGCCGCCCGTGGCTGCGAACTTGCCTCTTCGGTCTGACAAGCTTCCCCGACCAAGGTCCAGGTACAAATACCGCCGCCGGTCTGTTTTGCGGCGTGCGCGAAGAGCCTACAATGGAATCAGACGAAAGGAAAACAACGAAAGGCGGTGAGCGACATGAAGTTAAGCGGAAACAGCGGTTTTGCGCTGCTCCTGATCGGTTTCGGCATTTTGATTCTGCTCAATCAATTCGGATTGGGGCTCGGGAGCGTGATGAGCTATCTCATTCCGATTGCGATGGCGGTTCTCGGATACGTAGGCATGAAAAACGGCAGAACGGTTATCGGCGCAGTTCTATTCGCATTCGGATGCTTCATCCTGTTAGGCAAGCTGTCGTGGCTGTTCGGTTTCATCATCGCGATTGGATTCATCTGGTATGGCGTGACGATGCTGAAAAGACGCCCGAAAATCTATTAATACGAGCAATGAGGCCCTGAAATAAAACAGCCTCGCGAAGGAGGACGCAGTAAACATGAGCATTATGAAACGAGTGAGAGATTTGACGATCGCCACTCTGAACGAAAGGCTGGAGCGCGCAGAGGATCCGGTTCGGCTCATCGACAGCTACCTGGCCGAGCAAAGAGAACAAATCCGGCAGGCTGAAGCTTTGTACCGGCAGGTTGCGGCGCATGCGGAAGCGATGAGGCGGCAGTATACGTCCGCCGAACAGTTGAAAGAGAAGCGCGAACAGCAGGCGATGCTCGCTCTCAAAGCCGGAGAGGAACACGTAGCCCGGCTTGCGCTGCAGGAAAAGGCGGTGCAGGAGGAAAAAAGCGCAAAGTACAAGGTGCTGTACGAACAGAGCCGGAATTCGATGCTGGAGCTGGAGGAACAGCTCGAGCAGTGGAAGGCGGATTACCGGGAAGCGGCGGAAAAACGGCAATATTACGCGGCGAGAATGGAATCCGTAAGGCTGCAGCAAAAGCTGAACGAGCAGTTCGGCGGCACGGGCGCTTACTCGGTTCCGAGAATGTTCCAACGACTGGAAGACCGGGTGTCCGATTTGGAATTGGAAGCCCGCGCCCTGCGCGACGTGCGCCGAACCGGATACGAGACGTTCGGCGGTGCGGCGTCGGGGCTTCAGCAAACGCTGGAGGCGGAACTGCAGCGCTTTAAAAATAAACTGGAGCAGGAGGGTTGGTTGCACAGATGAAACGGTTATATCGTTCGCAAAGAGATAAAAAGTTATTCGGATTGTGCGGCGGTTTGGCGGAAATGCTGAACATCGACGCCACGCTGCTCAGGATTGTCGTCGTCGTGGCCACGCTGTTTTCCGGCGGAACCGTCATCCTCATCTACGTGCTGGCCAGTCTCGTAACGCCGAAGGAACCGCTGTACGATTCGCCGTACGCGCATTCGCCGTATCATTCGCCGTACAAGGCGATGCCGCAGCATGAGACGGTTTCGCCGAACATCGACGAAATGATGAAGGACATCGAGAAAAAGGCCATGTGGAAAGAAATCGAACAATTACGCGCCAAGTTGGCTCAATATGAGAAGGGAGAAGTGTAATATGGGAGTATTTGCAAGAATTAAAGATATGACTAAGGCGTCGATTCATGAACTGCTGGACAAGGTCGAAGATCCGATCGTCATGTTGAACCAGTATATCCGGGATATGGAGGAAGAAATTGCGAAGGCGGAAGTGACGGTGGCTAAGCAGATCGCGAACGAACGCAAAATGAAGGAGCGTTTCGAAGAAGCGAAACGGCTCGGAGCGGAACGCGAGTCGCAGGCGGAAAAGGCGCTTAAGGACGGGCAGGAAGCGATCGCCAGACAGGCTCTGGAAGAAAAGCTGCACTTTGAGCAAAAGGCGGCCGAATATGCCGAAATGCATGCGCAGTCCAAAGCGCAGGCCGACGAATTGATGCGCCAGCTTCACGAAATGAAAGACGCTTTTTACCAAATGCGCAACAAGCGGAACGAACTCGTTTCCCGCGCGCAAATGGCGAAAGCGAAAAAACAGATGGCGCAAGTGAGCGTTTCGAATCAGATTGGAACCGGTCATGCCGCCCGCGGATTTCAGCGGATGGAAGAAAAGATCACGCAGCTTGAAGTGGAGGCGGAAATCGCGCGCAAGCCATATGTGCCGGGAGGAAGTTTGACTGCGGCCGATTTGGCCAAAGAGCAAAAAATCGAGGAGCAGCTGCAGCTGCTGAAAGAAAAAGTATCTTCCGCCCAAGCGCAGGAAGATCAACCGCAGCCATAGCGCGAGCGAATAAAATAGCCTTTGAGGCTGCTGCAAAATTGTGATATGCTATGAGGGAACAAGCCATAGGGCAGCTTTTGACCGCCGCTATGGCTTTTCCTAATGATTCGGAGCAGGGCGTGTCCATTTGCGGAAGGAGCCGGTTTGTCCGTTATTACACCATGGCAAGAAAGGAAGGGTTTGGGATGGATCACCACGACAATCATCGCCGCAATCGCAATACGGCGCTGCTGCTCATTGGGTCCGGTCTGTTTCTGCTGATTGGCAGCAGGATCGGTTTTTTCACCATCGCCGCCCTTGCCTGCGTCTGGTTCGGCGTTCAAAAAATACGAGCCGGCGAGCATAAAATGGGATATGCACTGCTCGGCAGCGGCGCGGTCATTTTGCTTCACGATTATTTTTCGATCGTTTTTGCCGCCGCGCTCATTTTGTTAGGTTACTTTTATATGCGCTCCAAGCGGATTTGCCGTGACGGCACGTACGTGCAAAAGCAAAATTTGCTCGAAAGCGTGCGGTACAACAAGGAGCCTTGGGTGCTGCGCAATATGAGCATCTGGTACCTGTTCGGGGAAATCAATATGGATTTGTCGCTCGCCCTCATGGAAGACAAGGAAGTGACGCTGATTCTGCAGGGCATCATCGGCGACGTCGACATCATTGTGCCGGAGGATATGGGGGTTTTCGTGGACGCTTCGGTTCTGTTCGGGCAAATCGACGCCGCAAAGGAGCGGGAATCGGGAGCGCTGAACAAAATCGTCTGGCAGTCCGCGAATTATGAAACGAGCGGCCAAAAGGTGAAACTGATCATCTCTTACATCGTAGGAGATATTGACATTAAAGTGCTGTAGAGGAGGAACGGGCCGTGTCTCGCGAGAAAAAAAAGTTGACCAATATGATATGGCGCAGCATGGGCGAATCGATCCTCCTTTGTATGCTTCTTTTTTTCATTATCCTTTATTTTTTATATACTAACGATTATTTACTCATCGTAACCGCATGGGACGGATTCAGCCTGTTCGCGACGCTGGTTCCGCTTTCCGTGGCGATCGGCGGCGCATACGGGTACTGGCACAGCAGCAAGATGAAGAAAAGGCTGGAGCAGCTGCAGGAGGCGATGCTTCTGCTGGAAAAAGGCAACTTGTCCCGTCCTGTTCCTTTTTTGGGGGAAGATGAAGTGGGGCGGCTCGGCGAGCAGCTCGAACGCATCAGCAAAAAATGGGAGGAGCAGGTCAGCTCCTTGCAGCGGCTGTCCACCCATAACGCGCAGCTGGCGGAAAAAGCGAGATATTCCGCCGTTGTGGAGGAACGGCAGCGGCTGGCGAGAGAGCTGCACGACGCGGTAAGCCAGCAGCTGTTCGCGATATCGATGACGGCGACCGCCGTAGGAAGGACGCTGGACAAAGATTATGAGCGGGCGCAGAGGCAGGTGGCGCTCATTGAAGAAATGGCGTCGGTCGCCCAGTCGGAGATGCGGGCGCTGCTTCTCCATTTGCGGCCCGTTCATCTGGAAGGGAAGCGGTTGACGCAAGGACTGCAGGAACTGCTGCAGGAACTGCAAGGCAAGGTGCCGATTGAGATTAGCTGCGAGATGGATGACAATATTCATCTGCTGAAAGGCATCGAGGATCATTTGTTCCGCATCGTGCAGGAAGCCCTCTCCAACACGCTGCGGCATTCGAAAGCGACCAAAATGGAGATCCGGCTCGCCAGCCGTTCCGATTTTGTCAGTTTGTCCATCCGCGACAACGGCATAGGCTTTGAAGTCGATATGAAAAAACACGCTTCTTACGGTCTTGTTTCCATGAAGGAACGGGTTTATGAAATCGGCGGTTCGATGAACATCGTTTCGGCTCCCGGCAAAGGAACACGCATCGACATTCGCGTGCCGTTAATGGCCGAAACGGCGGAAGGGGAGGAATTGCATGTCTCAGACAACATCCATTAAAGTGCTGCTCGTGGACGATCATGAAATGGTGCGCATCGGCTTGGCGGCCGTGCTCGGAACGGAAGAAGGCATCGAAGTCGTCGGCGAGGCGAGCAACGGACGCGAGGGGATTCGACTCGCCCAGGAATACAAACCGGATGTGGTGCTGATGGACCTCGTCATGGAAGAGATGGACGGGATCGAAACGACGCGGCGGCTGCTGGAGCTGCATCCGGACTGCAAAGTGATCGTGCTGACCAGTTATTTGGATGACGAGAAGATGTATCCGGTCATTGAAGCGGGGGCGTTCAGCTACCTGCTGAAGACGTCGCGCGCGGCGGAAATCGCCCAGGCGATTCGTGCCGCGGTCCGAGGGCAGTCGGTGCTCGAGTCGCAGGTCGCGTCGAAAATCATGAACAGGTTCCGGCAGCCCAAATCGCAGTCGGCGGCGCACGACGAGCTGACCGAACGGGAAATGGAAGTGCTGCGCCTCATCGCGAAAGGCAAATCGAACCAGGAAGTGGCCGACGAGCTGTTTATCGGCGTGAAAACGGTGAAATTTCATGTAACGAACATTTTGGCCAAACTGGGCGTGGAGGACAGGACGCAGGCGGCCATTTACGCATACAAACACGGTCTGGCGGAATAAGTTGCCGCCAGGGCGGCGAGCCGGTGCCGCTGCGCCTATTTCATTCGATGGCGCGGCCCCGTTGGATCGGCACGGCCGTATTATCCGTCACCCGTGTCAATCGTCAAACGACTTTGCCAGTTGGGCAATGTTGCTGTCGGCGATATGATTGGTCAGTTCCCGGCACACTTTATCGGCATCCCCTTCTTTCAGGGCATTGAGAATGATTTCATGCTCGGACGGCACATCGTTCAAATCCGCGTACATTTTGCCTTGTACGAGGAAATGCAGCCGGATTTGGTTGAAAATGGTGGACCAAATGTTCATCAAATTGTCCAATCCGGACATGCTGACCAAATATTCATGGAAGGCAAGGTCGGCATCGACAATTTTGATCAAATCTCCCCGCCTGGCTCCTTCTTTCATATCGTCAATATACTGCGACAGACGTTCGATATCCTTGGAAGTGATGTGCGGCAGCGCTTTGCGAACGGCGAACAGTTCGAGCGTCAGACGAATCGGAATGAGAACCTCGATCACTTCTTCCTTGGAAAAGTCGGCGACGACGGTTTCCTTGTACGGATGCGACAACAGCAATCCTTCCTGCTCCAATACCCGAATCGCTTCGCGTACGGGACCGCGGCTGACCCCCATCTGTTTCGATATTTCATTTTCCCGGAGCCGATCCCCCGGTTTCAGTTTTCCGGAAAAAATGGCCTGACGGATGTCTTCCGTAATTTTGTGGCGCAGTGAAGTCGCCTTTTGCTCGCTGAAACGGAATTGTGCCATGAATAAATCCTACCTTTCGCGCGGCAATGCATTTTGCAAAATTATACCTAATGATATTATACCGGGTGGGTTTTGTCAAAATGTAGATTGTCAACAATCTTATGATTGACAATAAAACAATTCATGGAATACAATCGAACTATGTAAGCGGTTAATTTTTATAGAGACAGGGTGGAGAAGTAATGAGAATAACGGAAGTGGAAGCTTGCTATTTGAAGCTGCCGCAAATCGATGCAGAGCGATGCGACGGCACGCAGGATACGCTTATTGTGCGAATACATACGGATGAAGGAATTAGCGGCATCGGGGAAATCGATTCGCTGCCGGTCGTCGCCCGATCGATTATCGAGGCGCCGCCTTCCCATTCGATCGCCACCGGCCTCAAGGAACTGATTATCGGGGAAGATCCGTTCGAGATCGAGCGTATATGGAACAAAATGTATCAAGGTACGCTTTATTACGGACGGACCGGACCGGTCCTCCATGCGATGAGCGGCATCGACATTGCGCTGTGGGACATTATCGGCAAAGCGTCGGGCCGTCCGGTGGCCCAAATGCTGGGAGGCGTGTACCGCGATCGGATTAAAGCGTACGCCAGTCTGGTGATGCCCGAAACGATCAAAGAGGCGGCCCAGTTGGCGGAGAAGTACTTGGCCCACGGTTACCGTGCGATGAAATTCGGATGGGGGCCGATCGGCCGGGACGCCAAATTTGACGAGGAATTGGTAAAAACCCTCCGTTCGGTCGTCGGCGACGACATCGATCTCATGATCGACGTCGGCCACGCGTGGGATGCGCAGCACGCGATCCGGATGGCGCGCCGGTTTGAACAATACGGCGTGTATTGGATCGAGGAACCGCTGCCGCCCGACGATTTGGCCGGTTACGCCCAGCTTGCCGACGCCGTCGATGTATATATTGCCGCAGGCGAGCAGGAGAGCGGACGGCGTGCCTGCGGACGGCTGCTCGACGAAGGGAGGATCGACATCCTGCAGCCCGATCTCGGCCGGTGCGGCGGTTTGACGGAAGGGAAAAAAATCGCGTACATGGCGTACGACCGCAACAAAAAGGTCGTTCCCCACGCGTTCAAGACCGGCATTCTCGTAGCCGCGAGCACCCATTACACGGCCAGCATGCCGCACGGATTTTTGCTTGAGTATACCGTATCCGAATCCCCGTTGGCCCGCCATCTTGTGCAGAACCCGGTTGAATTCCGTGACGGCTACGTCCATTTGCCGCAAGCGCCCGGTCTTGGCATCGAGTTGGACGACAGCGTAGTGGAGCGTTACCGTGTCGGATAAACGGAGAGGGGCCGGTTACGCTCGGGCAGGAATGAAACGAATTTATGTCAGGTGGTGAGAATTATTGTGGCTAACCGAAAGCGACTTACCCCAGCCCGCCGCGAAGCTTTGGATTGCTATGTGTTTATAAGCCCCGCGATCATCGGCTTGTTCGCGTTTATGCTGGGACCGATTGCCGCCTCGGCCTATTTCAGCTTCACCGAGTATGACATCCTGGGCACGCCGAAATGGGTCGGATTGGACAATTATGTGAAATTGCTGCACGATCCGCTGTTTTGGCAGTCGCTGAAAGTAACGCTGGTGTACGCTGTGGTCAGCGTTCCGTTAGGTCTCGTCGTCTCGCTTTTTTTGGCCGTTCTGCTCAATCAGAATTTGAAGGGAATTTTCATATTCCGTACGATTTATTATTTGCCGTCCGTCATTTCGGGAGTCGCGGTAGCGCTGCTCTGGAGATGGATCTTCAACCCGGATTTCGGCGTAATGAACTGGTTTCTCGGCAAATTGGGCATTGAAGGGCCGAAATGGCTTTATGACGAAAATTGGGCGCTTTTCGCGATCATCATTATGAGCTTATGGGGAGTGGGGGGCAGCATGCTCATCTACTTGGCCGGATTGCAGAGCATTCCGACGGAAATGTATGAAGCGGCGGAAATCGACGGCGCCAACAGAAGAACGCAGTTTCTTTACATTACGGTTCCGATGCTGTCGCCGGTCATCTTTTTCAATCTGGTCATGGGCATCATCGGGGCGCTGCAGGTGTTTACCGAAGGTTACGTCATGACGAGCGGCGGTCCGAACAACAGCACGCTGTTCAGCGTCCTGTATTTGTACCGGAACGCTTTCGATTATTTGCAGATGGGATATGCGTCCGCGCTCGCGTGGGTATTGTTTATCATCATCTTCTTTTTCACCTTGCTCGTCTTCAAGTCATCGCCCATGTGGGTGTATTACGAGGAAAACAGGGGGGCGACGAAATGAAGATCGAAACCGGTCCAGCCGTCATCGTACGCAAGAGGATGGGAAAGAAAGCGAGTTCCAGAATTCGGGCCGCCGTCTCCTATATGCTGCTTTGCGCCGGCGCGCTGTTCGTTCTGACTCCATTCGCGTGGATGATATCCACCTCGTTGAAAAAGAAAACCGAAGTGTACGTTTTCCCGCCCGAATGGATCCCGTCGCCGGCACAGTGGCACAACTTCATCGACGCATTTACCATTTTTCCGTTCCACCGGTACACCTTGAACTCGGCGATCATCGTCGTATTCGTTCTGGCGGGGGCGCTTCTGTCCTCCTCGTTTACGACTTACGGATTTGCCCGGCTGAATGCGCCGGGGAAGAATCTGATATTCATGATTCTGCTGTCGACGATGATGCTGCCGTCCGCCGTGACGATGGTGCCGCTGTATATTTTGTTCAACAAATTGGGCTGGGTGGACACGTTCAAGCCGCTCATCGTTCCGTCCTGGTTCGGCAGCGCCTTTTTCATCTTTCTGCTCCGGCAGTTTTACATGGGCATTCCGCGGGAACTGGAAGATTCTGCGAGGATTGACGGGTGCAGCTCCTACGGCATTTGGTGGCGCATCATGGTTCCGCTGACGAAGCCCGCCCTGGCGACAGTGGCCGTCTTTTCTTTCATGTCGACGTGGAACGATTTCATGGGCCCGCTGATTTATTTGACAAGCGAGGAAAAGCGGACGATTGCTCTCGGGCTTTCCTATTTTCAGGGATCGGCCCGTTCCGCTCCTGAGCTTCACCTGCTGATGGCAGCGACGCTTTACGCGATTTCGCCCTGTATCGTTCTATTCTTTCTTTGCCAGAAACTGTTTGTCAAAGGCATTGTGTTTACGGGTGTGAAAGGCTAAAAACCAAATGAAATCAAGGGGATGAGAATATGCGAAGGAGCATGAAAACGAAGTTTGCCGCGGTTGTCTGGATGATTACATTCGTCCTGATCGCCGGTTTGGCCGGCTGCGGCGGAAAACAACCGGAAGATGCGGCTGGCGCAGACGGCGGGAAGGAAGGCGAAGGCGAAAAGGTCGTGCTGAATTTCATCCGCTGGTCGAACGGGCCGCAGCTGGACGCGGAGGAAAAGGACAAAGTGCAGCGTTTCAATGACGCTCATCCGAACATTCAGGTGAAGATGACCCTGCTGCCGTGGGACGAAACGTTCAAGAAAATCGAACTGTCGCTTGCGTCCAATACGCCCGTCGACTTGTTTTACTGGGATGTCCCGGCTTACGCGTGGTACAAGAAAGGACTGTTCAAAAACTTGCAGCCTTACTTCGACCGCGATCTGAACATGGGAGACTATGAGGCCAAACTGTTCGAACCGTTCCGTTTCGACGGCAAAAACATGTACGTGGCTCCGGAAAATTTCCAGACGCTGGCGCTGTATTACAACAAAGATTTGTTTGAC
>JAWLCZ010000109.1:0-14419 GCA_041686835.1 Paenibacillaceae bacterium
CAAATATTGGAAAAATTTGCGAGGCTGGACATTATAGTGAATAATGCGGGCATTACAAGAGATAATTTAATTATGCGAATGAAGGAAGAAGAGTTCGATCAAGTGATCAACACGAATTTAAAAGGCGTGTTCAACTGCATCAAGGCGGTTACCCGCCCGATGATGAAGCAGCGTTCCGGAAAAATCATCAATATCTCCTCTGTGGTCGGAGCGCTCGGAAACCCGGGTCAGGCCAATTACGTCGCCGCGAAGGCGGGGGTCATCGGCCTGACGAAAGCGTCGGCCAGGGAACTCGCATCCCGCGGCATTACGGTCAATGCGGTCGCACCCGGATTTATCGAAACCGACATGACGGACAAACTTTCGGAAGAAACGCGCGAGCAGCTCATGCGGCAAATTCCGCTGGCGAGGCTGGGACAGCCGGAAGACATCGCCGCGGTCGTCCGTTTCCTCGCGTCCGACGATGCGTCCTATATGACGGGGCAAACGATCCATGTTGACGGCGGAATGTATATGTAATCCGCCGGAAAGGCGGGAGTCGGCCGATTTGGCGCAGCCGCTTCAATTGCGGCGCCATCTATGGTAATTTCCCCGCAATTTTCGTATAATACCAAAGAGGAGGTGAACCGGATGTCCGATATTTTTGATCGAGTCAAGCGCATCATTGTCGATCGTCTCGGAGTGGATGAGGCTGAAGTCACGCTCGAAGCTTCCTTTAAAGACGATTTGGGTGCGGATTCTCTTGACGTCGTTGAACTCGTAATGGAATTGGAAGATGAATTTGATATGGAGATCTCGGATGAAGATGCTGAGAAAATAACTACTGTGGGAGAAGTTGTTAATTACATACAATCTCATAAGTAATTGGTTCAAGTCCCGTTCTGCTTCCAACGGGACTTCTCCTCATTTGTTCATACAGTCATTCATGTTGGATATACAGAGGTGGTTCGAGTGAGTCGTAGAGTTGTCATTACGGGCATGGGAGCGCTCACCGCTCTCGGTTCGGAGCTGGAAACGTTCTGGAGCAATTTGACGGCGGGCAAATCCGGGGTAAGTCCGATTGAGTCGTTCGACGTCAGCGAATTTCCGACCCGTATCGCCGCTTCGATCAAGGATTTCAACCCGGAAGATTATATCGAGAAGAGAGAAGCGCGCAGAATGGACCGATTCGTGCAGTTTGCGGTGGCCGCAAGCTTGCTCGCTTTGAAAGACGCGAATTTGTCGGTCGAAAAAGATACCGACCCCGAACGGGTCGGCGTTTATGTCGGTTCCGGCATCGGAGGGCTGGCAACTTGGGAAGAGCAGCACAAAGTGCTGCTGGAAAAAGGACCGAAGCGGGTTAGCCCGTTTTTTATTCCGATGATGATCGCCAATATGGCGTCAGGGCAAATCTCGATGCTGACGGGAGCGAAAGGGCCGAACAGCACCGCGGTTACCGCATGCGCCACGGGTACGCATTCGATCGGCGACTCGTTCAAGCTGATTCAACGGGGCGATGCGGACGTCATGATTTGCGGCGGAGCGGAAGCGACGATTACGCCTACCGGTTTGGCCGGATTCTGCGCGCTAAGGGCGATGTCCACCCGGAATGACGAACCGGAGAAAGCGAGCCGCCCGTTTGACGCCGAGAGGGATGGATTCGTAATGGCGGAAGGCTCGGGCATCTTAATCCTCGAATCGCTGGACAGCGCTCTCCGACGGGGGGCGCGCATCTATGCCGAAGTGATCGGCTACGGCATGAGCGGAGACGCATATCATATCACCGATCCGGATCCTAACGGAGCGGCGCGTTGTATGACGCAGGCGCTCAAGGACGCAGGCATTTCGCCGGAGGAAGTGGACTACATCAATGCGCACGGCACTTCCACTCCGATCGGCGACAAGTCGGAAACGGCCGCGATCAAGATGGCGTTCGGGGATCACGCCTACAAATTGGCCGTCAGTTCGACGAAATCGATGACGGGCCATTTGCTCGGCGCCGCAGGGGGCGTTGAAGCGGTCATCTCCGGCCTGACGATAAGGCACGGCATCATTCCTCCCACGATCAATCTCGACCATCCCGATCCGGAATGCGACCTGGATTATGTGCCGAACGTAGCCCGCAAGGCGGATGTGCGCGTCGCCATGTCCAATTCGTTCGGCTTCGGAGGACATAACGCGACTATCGTCCTGAGGAAATATGAGGATTGACGCATGGACAGACGCGAGAACACGATGGGACGGATTTGTTAGGTGGTGATTTTTCGTGAACCGGGATTTAAAGGAATTGGAGTTCAAGCTGGGCATTCATTTTCATCGTTTTCAGCTGTTGAAACAAGCGTTTACCCATTCCTCTTACGTCAATGAACACCGCATATCGCGGCAGCAGGACAACGAAAGGCTGGAATATTTGGGGGATGCCGTGCTTGAGCTGACGGTTTCGGAATATTTGTTTCACACCTACCCTGACAAATCCGAAGGGGAGCTGACCAAGCTTAGGGCTTCCATCGTCTGCGAGCCATCGCTCGTGAAATTTGCCGAGGCGCTCGATTTCGGTTCCTACGTTTTGCTCGGCAAAGGGGAAGAGATGACCGGAGGGCGCTCGCGGCCGGCGCTTCTTGCCGACGTGTTCGAATCGTTTGTCGGCGCTTTGTATCTCGATCAAGGCCTGGATTCGGTCAAATCGTTTTTGCATCAACACCTGTTTTCAAAGCTTGCCGAAGACGGCGCCATGCAGGTGACGGACTACAAAACCCGGCTGCAGGAATATACGCAGCAGCATAACATGGGGACGCTCGACTACCGTGTCGTGGACGAACGGGGGCCGGCGCATGAGCGGCAGTTCGTCTCCGAAGTGTACATGGACGGCCTGTTGCTGGGAACAGGTTCGGGCCGTTCCAAAAAGGAGTCGGAGCAGCAGGCGGCCGCGCGGGCTTTGGCGCGTTTGAACGTTCCGAAACCGTAGCCGTCCCCGCTGAAACGATGAACAAGCAAGGCAGCAGAGCAACAGCAGTATCGGTTGTTTTGCTGCCTTTTTGCAGGCTGACGGGACGGACGGACCGTGACCGTTTGCCGCGTTTGCGTCTGCCGATACAATAGGCTTGGGGTGATATCGTGTTTCTGAAGCGCTTGGAATTGGTTGGATTTAAGTCGTTCGCCGACAAGACGGAGCTGGAATTCGTTCAAGGCATAACGGCGGTCGTCGGCCCGAACGGAAGCGGGAAGAGCAACATTTCCGACGGCATCCGCTGGGTGCTCGGGGAACAGAGCGCCAAGTCGCTGCGCGGCGGGAAGATGGAAGATATTATTTTTGCCGGCAGCGATACGCGAAAAGCGGTCAATTACGGGGAAGTGTCGCTGACGCTCGACAACTCGGACGAGGAACTGCCGCTCGATTTCAGCGAAGTGACGGTGACGAGGCGGGTGCACCGCAGCGGAGACAGCGAATATTTTATCAACAAACAGCCTTGCCGCCTGAAAGACATTACAGAGCTGTTCATGGATACCGGAATCGGCAAAGAAGCGTATTCCATCATCGGACAAGGCCGGATTGAAGAAATATTGAGTACGAAATCGGAGGACCGGAGAGGCATCTTTGAAGAAGCTTCCGGTATCGTAAAATATAAAACGCGGAAAAAAGAAGCGGAAAAAAAGCTGGAGGAAACGGAACAAAACCTGCTGCGCATCCACGATCTCGTCTCGGAGCTCGAGGATCAGATCGAACCGCTGCGCGAGCAATCGGAGAAAGCGGCCCGGTATAAGCAGTTGAAGGAAGAATTGAAAAGAGACGAAATATCGATGTATGTGTTTCAAATCGAACAGCTGCACCGTTCGTGGACGGAGGCGAACGAGAAGCTGGCCGGGCTGCGCGAAGAGCAACTGGCGCTGTCCGGCGTTGTCAGCCAGCATGACGCCCGCCTGGAAAAGCACCGTCTGGAAGCGCGGCGGTTGGAAGAGGAGCTGGACCGGCTGCAGGAAACGCTGCTGCGGCTGAGCGAGGAGCTTGAAAAATGCGAAGGATACGGGGAAGTGTTGAAGGAGCGGAAGACGAACCTGACGCACAACCGTTCACAGCTCATGCAGACAATCGAGCTGCAGGAAAAGCGCATCGCCGAAAAAGAAAGCGAATATGCGTCGCTGAAGCAAAAATATGACGCGATCGCTAAGCAGCTGGAGCGGCTTCAGGCCAAGCTGAAAGACGAAGAGGACAAGCTGCTCGGAGTAAGCGGCGGGACAAGCGGCGAAACGGAAGAGCGGATCAGGGGGGAACTGCTGGAAACGCTGAACAAACTGGCGCAGGCGCGAAACGAAATCAGATATGCGCAGCAGCAGACGGAGTCGCTTGCGCGAAGGCTGGACCGGCTCGAAGAAGAAGGCGCCCGATGGACCGAACAGCGCGATAAAGTGGCCCAGCGCAAACAGGAGACGGCCGGACGATTGGAGCAGCTGGTCGGCGAGATCGCCTCGCTGCGGGAGCAGTATGCCGAGACCGACAAAAAGGTGAAATCGAAGCAAGCGTTGCTTGACGAAGCGCTGCTTGCGATCCGCAAATGGGAACAGAAGCTGGACGCGCTGGTGTCCAGAAGAGATACGATGCGGGAAATGCAAAACGACTATGACGGTTTCATGCAGGGCGTCAAGGAAGTGCTGAAAGCCCGCAATAAAGAAGGAGGACTGCGCGGCATCCGCGGAGCGGTGGCGGAACTGATCCAAGTGCCGGCGCAGATGGAAACGGCGATCGAAACCGCGTTGGGCGGGGCGCTCCAGCATATCGTCGTGGACAGCGAAGCCCACGGCAGAGAGGCTATCGCTTATTTAAAGCGCAGGCAGCTCGGCCGGGCGACTTTTTTGCCGCTCGACGTCATCCGAGGCCGTTCCATTCCGGAAAGCGAAAAGAAAGCGATTCAGGGAGAAAACGGTTTTGTCGGCATTGCCGTCGATTTGGTGCGCTGTGACAGCGAATTCCAGCACGTCGTGTCCAGCCTGCTCGGCAACGTCATCGTCGCCGAGACGCTGGAGCAAGCGAACCGTCTGGCGGCGAGATGCCAGTACCGGTACCGGGTCGTGACGCTCGACGGGGACATTGTCAATCCCGGCGGGTCGATGACCGGCGGAAGCTTGCACAAAAAGAACGCGAGTCTGCTCGGGCGTCAGCGGCAGATCGACGAACTGGACCGGGAAATTGCCGATTCCGGAGACCGGCTTGCTCAATTGAAAGAAAAGGCGGAGAAGGTGAAGGCGGAAATTGCGGACGGCGTTTCGGCTTTGGAACAATTGCGCCAGACGGGCGAACAGAAGCGAATCGAGGAGCAGCAGCTGCGCGCCGAATTGAACCAATTGGAGAACGAAGCGCGAAATGCTCTGGAGCAGCTTTCGCTGTATAACCAGGAGCGGGAGTCGCTCGAGGCGGAACGGCGCCAGTATGAGGAAAGGAAAAAGGCCGCGGAACAAGCGTCCTCCGCATTGGAAGCCGAGGAAGCCCGCCTGCAGCAGGCGCTTCGCGACGCGGAACTGCATCGCAAAGCGAGTGAATCGGCCAAAGAGGAACTGCAGACGCAGCTGACCGAACTGAAGGTGCAGGCCGCTTCCGTTGCGCAGGAAAAACAGTCGCTGCAGGTGCAGCTTGACAGATTCATGTCGGATAAAACCGAGATGGAGCGGGAGCTGGAATCGAACCGGCAAACGTTGCGCCGGCTGGAACACGATATCGAAGCGACCGAACGGGAAAGCGTCAAACAAATCGAAGATTTGAACCATTATAAAATCAAGAAGCAGGAATGCGCCGAACAGATTGAATTCAAACGGTCGGAACGGGCGGAGTGGCTGCGCCGGCTGGAAAGCGAAGAGAACGAAACGAAGGAACAGCGGTTAATGCTGAAGCAGGTGGAAGAACGGCTGCACCAGACGGAAGTCAGAGCGAACCGTCTCGACGTCGAGCTCGACAGCCTGCTGAAAAAGCTGGCCGACGATTACGAGATCAGCTACGAATTGGCCAAGGAGCGTTATCCCGTTCCCGAAGACATCCTCGGCACGCAGAACAAGGTCCGCGAGTTAAAGCGGCAAATTTCCGCATTGGGCGACGTCAATCTCGGGGCGATCGAAGAGTACAACCGGGTGAGCGAGCGATACCAGTTTCTGAGCGAGCAGAAGAAGGATTTAATCGAAGCGAAGGCAACGTTGTACCAGGTGATCCGCGAAATGGACGAGGAAATGTCCCGCCGATTCCGCGCGACCTTCGAAGCGATCCGCGTCCAATTCGTCGAAGTGTTCGCCAAACTGTTCGGCGGAGGCAGGGCGGATCTCGTTTTGTCCGAACCGGACAACGTGCTGGGCACCGGCATCGATATCGTGGCCCAGCCGCCCGGGAAAAAGCTGCAAAATCTGCAGCTCTTGTCCGGCGGTGAGCGAGCGCTGACCGCGATTGCGCTCTTGTTTGCCATCCTGCGCGTGAAGCCGGTTCCTTTCTGCGTGCTCGACGAAGTGGAAGCCGCGCTCGACGAAGCGAATGTGGCCAGATTCGCCCAGTACTTGCGGGAATTTTCCCAGCAAACCCAGTTTATTGTGGTGACGCACCGGAAAGGGACGATGGAAGAGGCGGACGTGCTTTATGGCGTGACGATGGAAGAAGACGGCGTTTCGAAGCTGGTGTCCGTCCGTTTGGAGGACGAGGAAGCCGCCGTATCGGCGTAGGGATTCGCCGGTTTTAATCATGCTGATTTGAGGAGGAACCCATGAATTTCTTTAAAAAACTGAAAGAAAGCATCGCGACGAAAGCGGAATCCGTGACGGTCAAGTTTAAGGACGGTCTGGCCAAAACGCGGAACGCTTTCGTGGAAAAAGTGGAAGATCTGATCATTCGCCGCAAAAAAATCGACGAGCAGTTTTATGAGGAACTGGAAGAAATCTTGATCGGCGCCGACGTCGGCGTGGGTACGGTCATGAAGCTAATCGACGATCTGCGGGCGGAAGTGCGCAGGCAAAAAATTGAAGATGCGGCGGAGCTGCAGCCGATACTGTCGGAAAAACTCGTTGAAATGCTCCAGGGGAACCGCGACGACACTTCGCTGCGTCTCGCGGAGGACGGCCTGACCGTCATTTTGTTCGTCGGCGTGAACGGGGTCGGAAAAACGACATCGATCGGCAAGCTGGCGCATCGCTTCAAGCAGCAGGGGAAAAAAGTGCTGCTCGCCGCAGGAGACACGTTCCGCGCGGGCGCCATCGAGCAGTTGGAAGAATGGGGCCGCCGCGCCGGCGTCGATGTCATTAAGCATCAGGCCGGATCCGATCCGGCGGCGGTCATGTTCGACGCGATTCAAGCGGCGAAAACGAGAGGCGTCGACATCCTGCTGTGCGATACGGCGGGAAGGCTGCAAAACAAAGTCAATCTGATGGAAGAATTGAACAAAATATACCGGGTCATCGGCCGGGAAATTCCGGGCGCGCCGCACGAAGTGCTGCTCGTGGTCGATGCGACGACCGGACAAAACGCGCTGAATCAGGCCAAGCTGTTCGGCGAAAAAACCGGCGTGACCGGCATCGTCCTGACAAAGCTGGACAATACCGCCAAAGGCGGCATCGTCATCGCGATTCGCCAGGAGCTGAACCTGCCGGTGAAGTTTGTCGGGCTGGGCGAAAAAATGGACGATCTGGAGCCGTTCGACTCCGAGCAGTTCGTCCATGCGTTATTCTCCGGACTTATTGCGGAGCAAAGCGGTGAACCGGAGCAAAATGCTGACAAGTAAAAACACTTGACATCCCGGCGCGGATCGACTATGATTACAACTGTGTCATTGCTGTAAAGTGTTTTTCCTTGACGGGAGAGTGGCACCGTGATCGAAAATAACGCGTTGGAAAAGACGAACCGCATCAATCTGCTGTTTGATTTTTACGCGCCGCTGCTGACCGAAAAACAGCGGACGTTTTTGCAATATTATTTTCACGAAGATTACTCGCTCGGCGAAATTGCCGAAGCGTTTCATATCAGCCGGCAGGCGGTGTACGAGCACATCAAGCGGGCGGAGCACATGCTGCAAGAATATGAGGGCAAGCTGCGTCTCTTGGCGAACCATGAACGGAGAGCCGGCATTCTGCAAGAAATGGAATCGGTGCTCGAACGAACGGACATCGCGGATTGGCGGGACAGGATGCGGGCTCTCGTCGGAGCATTGCAGGAAATCAATTAAGCTTGAAGGAGGTGGCTGTTCGTGGCTTTTGAAGGATTGGCGAGCCGGCTGCAAAACGTGTTCAGCAAGCTGAAAGGAAAAGGGAAAGTGACGGAAGACGACGTCAACGAAGCGATGCGCGAAGTGCGGCTCGCTTTGCTGGAAGCGGACGTCAATTTCAAGGTCGTCAAAGATTTCATCGCCAAAGTGAAGGAAAAAGCGATCGGCCAGGAAGTGATGAAAAGCTTTACGCCGGGCATGGTCGTCATTGACATCGTCAACAAAGAGCTGACCGAGCTCATGGGCGGGACCCAGAGCAAGCTGGCCAAAGCGAACAAACCGCCAACCGTCGTGCTGATGGTCGGTTTGCAGGGCGCGGGGAAAACGACGTTCACGGGCAAGCTGGCGAGACTGCTGCAGAAGCAAAACCACCGTCCTCTGCTGGCCGCCTGCGACATTTACCGGCCGGCGGCGATCAAGCAGCTGCAGGTGCTTGGCGAACAGGTGAATACTCCGGTGTTTTCTCTCGGAAACCAAACAAGCCCCGTTGACATCGCCAAAGCCGCTTTGCAGCACGCAAAAGAAAACGGCAACGATTATTTGATCATCGATACGGCGGGACGGCTGCACATCGACGGGAGCATGATGGAGGAGCTGCAGCAAATCCGCGATGCGGTCAAACCCGACGAAACGCTGCTCGTCGTCGACGCGATGACGGGGCAGGAAGCGGTCAATGTGGCGGAAAGCTTCCACCGGCAAATCGGCCTGACCGGGGTGGTGCTGACGAAGTTTGACAGCGATACGCGCGGCGGGGCCGCTTTATCCGTCAAAGCGGTGACCGGCTGTCCGATCAAGTTTGTCGGCGTAGGCGAGAAAATCGCCGACGGCATCGAGCCGTTTCACCCGGAGCGGATGGCGTCGCGCATTCTCGGCATGGGCGGTATGCTGACCTTGATCGAAAAAGCGCAGGCGAACATCGATGCGGAAAAAGCGAAAGAGATGGAGCGCAAAATGCGCAATGCGGAGTTTACGTTTGACGATTTTCTCGAGCAGATGGAACAGGTCCGCAAGATGGGTCCGCTGGAACAAATTCTTGAAATGCTGCCCGGCGCGAACAAACTGAAAGGGCTGAAAGATTTTCGCGTCGACGAAAAACAGATGGCCCGCGTCGAGGCGATCGTCAAATCGATGACCAAGGAAGAAAAGCGCCGTCCGGAGCTGTTGAACGCAAGCCGGCGCAAGCGGATTGCGGCCGGAAGCGGCAATTCCGTACAGGACGTGAACCGTTTTATCAAGCAATTTGAGGATATGCGGAAAATGATGAAGCAGTTTTCTTCGATGATGGGACCGAAAGGCGCGAAAGGCTTGAAGGGCAAGCTCGGAAAAGGTTTCAAGTTTCCTTTCGGTTAACCGGACGCACAGACCTGTCGGCGGTTCCGGCATTGCACGATTGAAGGAGGTGATAGCGATGGCAGTTCGTATTCGTTTGAAGCGTATGGGTGCGCATAAGGCTCCGTTTTACCGCGTAGTCGTATCCGATTCGCGTTCCCCGCGCGACGGCCGTTTTATCGAGGAAATCGGTTATTATAATCCGGTAGCCCAACCGGCCGTTGTCAAGATCGATGAAGAAAAAGCGCTGAAATGGCTGCAAACCGGCGCGCAAGCGTCCGACACTGTACGCAGTTTGTTCAGAAAGGCCGGCATACTTACCAAATTCCACGAGCTTAGGCAGCAGAAGTAATCTGTTCGATTCGGAGGATCTGATATGAAAGATCTCGTTACCGTAATTGCCAAAGCGTTGGTCGATTATCCCGATGATGTGCGCGTCAATGCAGTGGAAGGCGAGCATGCGGTCGTTTACGAATTGTCGGTCCATCCCTCCGATGTAGGGAAAGTGATCGGCAAGCAAGGCCGCATCGCCAAAGCGTTCCGCACGGTTCTTGCATCGGCGGCGGTGAAAGAAAACAAGCGGGCGACACTTGAAATCATTTCTTGACGGATGAAGGAAAGTGTCCGGCGAAATTGCAATTGAAATCTTCAGAAACTTTAGGCATGCGGGAAAAGGGAGCCGTACCGGGATAGGAGCCGGGATGCGGTCCCTTTTCTTCGCGATACAAGCATCGATTCGCCGGACGACCCCCGTCTTCTCCCGCAAATGGTGCGGCGGATCGCAAACTTTGCTGTGGAGGGTATGACATGAGCGACAAACTGTTTACGGTAGGAAAAATTGTGAATACGCACGGGATTAGGGGGGAAATCAAGATTTGGCCGCAAACGGATTTCCCGGACATTCGTTTTCGGAAGGGAAGCCGGCTCGTTCTGTTTCAACCGGAAGGAGCGGCACGAATGTCCGTCGAAATCGAAGCCGCCCGCCAGCATAAAAACGTATATATCGTAAAGCTGAAAGGGTTGGACAGCATCGACGATGTGGAAAAATATAAAGGATGGATGCTCAAGGTAACGGAGGACCAGCTGGTCGATCTGCCCGACGATCAGTATTATTATCACGAAATTATCGGCTGCCATGTCGTTACCGATCAGGGGGAAGAGCTGGGCACCATTACGGACATTTTAACGACAGGCGCGAACGACGTATGGGTCGTCGAGCGCCCGAAGCGGAAGCCGGTGCTCATACCGGTCATTGACGACGTGCTGCTCGGTGTCGATGTGCCGAACAAACAGGTGCGAATCCATTTGATGGAGGGCATGCTTTAGCCTATGAAAATTGATGTGCTCACCTTGTTCCCTTCCATGTTCACCGGATTTTTTGAAACGAGCATCATCGGAAAAGCGCAGGAAAAAGGCATCGTTTCGTTAAACACGGTCAATTTCCGCGACTACGCGCAGAACAAACATTCCACCGTCGACGATTATCCTTACGGGGGCGGAGGCGGCATGGTGCTGAAGCCGGAACCGATATTTTCCGCCGTGGAAGACCTGCTCGCCGGCGAACCCGGCCCTTCCCGCGTCATCCTCATGTGCCCGCAAGGGGAAACTTTCACCCAAAAAAAAGCGGAGGAGCTGTCCGGTGAACGGCATCTCGTTCTCATATGCGGCCATTACGAAGGTTACGACGAACGGATACGCCAGCATTTGATTACGGACGAGCTTTCCATCGGCGATTACGTGCTGACCGGAGGGGAGCTTCCCGCCATGGTCGTTATCGACAGCGTCGTCCGCCTGCTGCCCGGCGTTCTCGGCAACGAGCGTTCGGCGGTGACGGATTCGTTCAGCACCGGACTGCTCGAATACCCGCAATATACGAGACCCGCCGTTTTTCGCGGCTGGGCGGTGCCGGACGTGCTGTTGTCCGGGCACCACGAAAAAATCGAACAGTGGCGGCGCAAGGAAGCGCTGCGCAGAACGTGGCGCCGCCGTCCGGATTTGCTTGAACGCGCCGCGTTGACGCCGGAGGAACAACAGTGGCTTCGGGAGATCAAAGAAGAATCGCCTTGAAACAAGCTCCACGGCAGCTCAGCGAAAACCGAGCGAAAACCGGGACCGGTATTGTGTTTCTTCGTCCAGTATGATACAATATCTTTCGTTGTGTTGTCTTTTTTGAATAAGGTGGTCCTCTGCGCTAGTGGCAAGCTTCAGCTTGGCCATGTTGAAACGGCATGAACACCTGTGTGGAAGGAGGGAATCGCATATGAACATCGTTCAGCAAATTACCCAGGAACAGCTTCGCAAAGATCTTCCCAGCTTTCGCCCCGGAGATACTTTGAAAGTGCACGTGAAAGTTATCGAAGGTTCGCGCGAACGGATTCAGGTTTTTGAAGGAGTTGTCATTAAACGTCGCGGCGGCGGCATCAGCGAGACGTTTACGGTACGAAAAATCTCTTACGGTGTCGGCGTGGAAAGAACGTTTCCGCTTCATTCGCCGAGAATTGATAAGATCGAAGTGGCCCGCCGTGGTAAAGTTCGTCGTGCGAAGCTTTATTATCTTCGCGCCCTGCGCGGTAAAGCGGCAAGAATTGAAGAAATTCGTTAACATCACCAGGGGCTTGATTAACCAAGTCCCTTTAGTTTTTAGTTCTGGAAAGTATTACCTCCTTAAAGGACGGACCCTCATCTTTGAATGGCTTTCTTCAAGCTTTTTCACGGTGACATCCCGATACAGATACACGCTTGCTGACATGATTGAAGGAAAGAGGTTTCGTATACACAATGGTTCAGGAAACTCATGCGGAAAATCCGAAAAAAGTGAAGAGCGAAGCTTGGGAATGGATCAAAGCGCTCGTTATCGCCCTCGTGCTCGTACTGTTGATCCGCTCGTTTTTGTTTGCGCCGTTTATCGTGTCGGGCCCGTCCATGCAGCCGAATTTCTATGACGGGGAACGGCTGATCGTAAACAAAATTTTGTACAAGTTCCGGGCGCCCGAACGGGGAGAAGTCATCGTTTTTCATGCCACGGAAGACAGAGACTACATTAAACGGGTCATCGCTTTGCCCGGCGAGAAAGTGAAAGTCGAAGGCGATAAAGTGTACGTGAACGGAAAGCTGTTGGCGGAGCCGTATATTCAAGAAGAGGTGAATGAAGCCGCCAAACGGGGAACAACCTATAATAACAGGGATTTTGCGGAGCAGACGGTTCCTGCAGGAACGGTGTTCGTTATGGGGGACAACCGCCCGAACAGCGAAGACAGCCGAAGCATCGGGTTCATTTCGTTCGATCGCATTGTCGGACGCACCGATCTGATCTTCTGGCCGCTTTCCAAAATTGAGCTTGTCAGACATTAACATAGAGGTGACCGTATGACGATCCAGTGGTTTCCCGGACATATGGCCAAAGCGCGAAGACAAATACAGGAGAAGCTGAAGCTGATCGACATCGTGATCGAACTGCTGGACGCAAGAATTCCTTATTCGAGCCGGAATCCGATGATTGATGACATTTTGCTGGGCAAACACCGTATTGTCGTGCTGAACAAAAGCGATTTGGCGGATCCGGCCGCAACGGAACGATGGGTCGCCCATTATTCTGAAAGCGGTTTACACGCGCTGCCGATCGATGCCGCATCCGGGCATCGCGTAAACGAAATCGTTCCCCGCGCGAAACAATCGCTGGCCGCAAAAATCGAGGCCCAAATTCGAAAAGGCGTGAACCCGAGAGCGATCCGCGCGCTTATCGTCGGTATCCCCAATGTCGGGAAATCGACACTGATCAACCGGTTGGCCGGCAAAAAAATCGCAGCGACCGGAGACAGGCCGGGTGTGACGAAGGGGCAGCAGTGGATTAAGGTCGGGACGGAGATGGAGCTGCTCGATACGCCAGGCATATTGTGGCCGAAATTTGAAGACGAGGAAGTGGGGCTGAAGCTGGCCGCGACCGGCGCGATCAGGGAAGAAATACTGCATCCCGAAGACATAGCCTTTTATGTCGTTCGTTATATGCTGCGGCATTATCCCGAAGAGCTGCAGGAACGGTTTTCTCTTGAATCCGCGAAGGAGGCCGATCCGGACAATCCGGACGTCATAGTTTCCATGATGGAACATATCGGCCGGAAAAGAGGATGCCTGCTCAGCGGAGGAAAAGTCGATTTGCAGAAAGCGTCCGGCATGATTTTGCGGGATTTGCGTTCGGGCAAGCTGGGCCGGATCACGCTGGAGATCCCGTAACTGCGCCATTGCCGCTGAAATCGGTACATAGGTGTTTCACGTACAAGCCTTGGGCACACGGATGTGCTTTTTGGCTTTTTTCTTGTCCATGGAAGCGGTACAATATAGGCGGATGGAGAGGAGAGAACGAATATGCTGCAATATGAGCGCGATTTATGGAATCGCAACGTCGACTTTATTGCGGGAATCGACGAAGCGGGCAGAGGGTGTTTGTTCGGCGACGTTGTAGCCGCAGCAGTCATCCTGCCGAAACGGCTCACCATTGAAGGCATCGACGATTCGAAGAAATTGTCCGCCAAGAAAAGAGAAGCGCTTTACGACATCATTATGGAAAAGGCGCTGGCCGTAGGCGTCGGCACCGTCGATGCGGCCACGATCGATCGGATCAACATTAAACAGGCGGCCAGGCAGGCGATGAAGCTCGCGTTGGAGCAGCTTCCTCTGACACCCCAGTATTTGCTGGTCGACGCGGAAAAGATCGATACCCCGATACCGCAGCTTGCCGTTATTCACGGCGACGCGCTCAGCCAATCGATCGCCGCGGCGTCCATCGTCGCCAAAGTGACGCGCGACCGGATGTGTCTGAGGTGGGACATCGATTATCCCGAGTACGGCATCGCTATACATAAAGGTTACGCTACAAGGCTGCACAGGGAGAA
>JAWLCZ010000110.1:0-14368 GCA_041686835.1 Paenibacillaceae bacterium
GCAAATCGGTGACCAGATCAACGTTTTGTTCCAGCACTTCGGCGATTTGCTTCGCTTCAAGCCCTTCGTCGCCGGCGATGAACAAGAGCCCTTCAATGACCGACTTCATCTCCCGGTAATCCATCTTCTTCTCCCTCCCCTCGCGCCATGATGACGATATCATCGAACAGCCGGTGCTGATAGCAAGAAACTTTCTTTATTTTCATCAGTTCCAGCAGCGCCAAAAAAGTGACGACGATTTCATCGCGCGTCATGTCGTAATCGAACAATTTGGAGAAGAGCAGCCGCCCGCCTTTTTCCCTCAGCATAAAGACGACTTCTTTCATCCGATCCTTGACCGAGATTTCATCCCGGCGTATTTTGGCCACGGCATCGCGGCTCGCCGCTTTGCGCAGCGCTTTCTGAAAAGCGATGACCAGATCGGCCACATGCAAACCTTTGACCGGATTTTCCGGCACGGTCGGCATGTAGGGGGTCAAGTCTTCCGGCTCTCTGGAAAAAATGAGGCTTCTCGTCAATTCCTTGTCGCGCAAATATTCGGCGATTTCTTTATATTTCCGGTATTCGAGCAGCTTTTGCACCAATTCCGCGCGCGGGTCCGTGCCGTCCTCGACATCGTCCGTTTCCATCTCCACGACCGGCGGCTTCGGAAGCAGCATTCTGCTTTTTAACGACAGCAGCGTGGCGGCCATCACCAAAAATTCGCTAGTGATTTCCAGCTCCAATTCCTGCATCGTTTCCAAATAAGCCATATATTGGTCGGTAATTTCGCTGACCGGAATATTGTAAATATCCACTTCCGACTTTTCGATGAGATGCAGAAGCAAATCGAGGGGACCTTCAAAAGATTCCAGTTTAAATTGTACCGACACCGACTATCCCCCCATCACTTCAAAAAGAGCTCTTTCCCTATTATACCGCAACAACGCGCCAAACGCTTTACGCTCCGAACTGTCTGGTCAAATTCGCCATTTCGATTGCGGTAACGGCCGCCTCCCAGCCTTTGTTGCCGGCTTTTGTGCCGGCGCGCTCTATCGCCTGTTCAATCGTATCGGTCGTCAGCACGCCGAATATGGTCGGGATCCCCGTTTTCAGATTGATGGCGGCAATTCCTTTGGAAACTTCGTTGCACACGTAATCGAAATGGGCGGTCGAGCCGCGAATGACCGCGCCGAGCGTGATGACGGCGTCATACTTTCCGCTTCCCGCCATTTTCTGCGCAATGAGCGGGATTTCAAACGCTCCGGGAACCCAGGCGATATCAATTTCCTCATCTTTGGCGCCGTGCCGTTTCAGGGCGTCCAGAGCGCCGGACAGAAGTTTGGAAGTGATGAACTCGTTGAATCTTCCTACGACTATACCGTATCTCAGTTGCTCCGACACTAAACGTCCTTCATAAATGCGTGCCATGTTACTCATCTCCTTTGAATTCATTATTTTCCGTGAAAATTGCGGTTACTTTTTCTGCTCGGTGAAATGGAGCAGATGGCCGAGCTTCGCTTTTTTCGTACGCAAATACAGTTTGTTGTCTTCGTTTTCCTCCATTTGCAGCGGAACGCGCTCCACCACTTCCAGCCCGTATCCTTCGAGCCCTTTGATTTTGCGCGGATTATTCGTCAGCAGGCGCATTTTGCGCACGCCGATATCCTTCAGGATTTGCGCTCCGATGCCGTAATCGCGCAGATCGGGGGCGAAGCCCAGCTTGATATTCGCTTCGACGGTGTCCAATCCCTGCTCCTGCAAAGCGTAAGCTTTCAGTTTGTTGATAAGGCCGATGCCCCGCCCTTCCTGGCGCATGTAAAGAAGTACGCCGGAGCCGGCTTCTTCGATTTGTCTCAACGCCGCGGCAAGCTGCGGTCCGCAGTCGCACCGGTGCGAATGGAAGACGTCGCCGGTCAGGCATTCGGAATGCACTCGGACCAGCACAGGCTGCGTCTCCTGGATTTTTCCTTTCACCAGCGCGACATGCTCTTTTTGATCGACTTCGTTGGAGTAGGCGATAGCCGTAAACACGCCGAAATCGGTCGGCAGCTTGACTTCCACTTCGCGTCGGACCAGCTTTTCCTTTTCGTTCCGGTAATGAATCAAATCCTTAATCGATATGAGCTTGAGCCCGTGTTTGCGGGCGATGACGGCCAAATCGGGAACCCTCGCCATCGTACCGTCTTCTTTAATCACCTCGCAAATGACGGCTGCCGGATACGAACCGCACATTCTCGCCAAATCAATCGCCGCTTCCGTATGTCCCGCGCGGCGCAGGACGCCGCCTTTTTTGGCGATGAGCGGGAAAATGTGGCCCGGCCTGCGAAAATGCTGCGCTTTCGTTTCGGGATCGATGATCGCCTTTATCGTGCGCGCCCGCTCATGAGCGGAAATGCCGGTCGTCGTATCGACATGATCGACGGAAACGGTAAACGCCGTGCCGTGATATTCCGTGTTGCGCGCCACCATGGGAGGGAGGTCGAGCTCCAGAGCTCTCTCTTCCGTTATCGGCACACAGACGAGTCCGCGGCCTTCCTTAATCATGAAATTGATCACTTCCGGCGTCGCCTTCTCGGCAAGCGCGATAAAATCGCCTTCATTCTCCCGATCGTCGTCATCGACAACGATAATGACTTTTCCGAGCATCAAGTCGTAAATCGCTTCTTCAATCGGGTCAAACCGGATGATTTCTTCCACACTTCTCCCTCCTAACCGCCTCGCAATTTCCCCTGGCTGCAGTGCGGGAAATTTGCGGGATCTTTATATGGGTTATAAAAAAACTTTTTATAAAAAACCTTATTTATAGAAAACCGTGCTCCGCCAAAAACCGTTCCGTAATGCGGCCTGCTGCGGATTCTCCGTCACCTGCCCCGCCCGTGCGAAACCGCAGCAAGTGCTCGATGTATTTGCCGAGCAGGTCGCATTCAATATTGACCGTGTCGCCGATCTGTTTCCCGCGCAAAACGGTCTGCGAGAGCGTATGCGGTATGATGGAAACGGAGAACGACGTCTCCTCCGCTTGAACGACAGTCAGGCTGATTCCGTCAACCGCAATCGAGCCGCGCCGGACAATGTACTTGTGCACACTGCGGTCCTCCGGTTCAATGCGGAAGACGACCGCGTTTTGTTCCGCCTTTCGGTCGACGATCGTCCCTGTCGTGTCGACATGCCCCTGAACGATATGTCCGCCGAACCGTCCGTTGGCCGGCATCGCGCGTTCGAGATTGACCGCGCTGCCGACATTCAGCTGCCCCAGATTCGTTTTCCGGAACGTCTCCGGCATAACATCCGCGGAAAACGACTTCCGATCAAATTCGACAACCGTAAGACAAACCCCGTTGATCGCAATACTGTCGCCGATGCGGATATCCTCGAGCACTTTTTCCGCCTCGATGGTAAGTACCATGGCTTCTCCTTGCCTGCTGACCCGCTTCATTCGTCCGATCTCTTCTACGATTCCCGTAAACATTAGCCTTCCCCGCTTCCATAACGTGGATATCCAATCAAGCATATGTCGTCGCCGAACATTTGCACGGTCAACCGCTCCAAAACGACGGCCTCGTTCATCCCGGCATATCCCGGAAAGCGGAAATTGTCCGGCGCCTCAACGCCGCCGCCGATGATTTTCGGGGCGTAAAACAAATACATCTTGTCGATAAGGCCGGCCGCCAGCATCGCTCCGTTCAATCGGCCGCCGCCTTCAAGCAGAATCGAACCGATTTCTTTTTCGCCGAGCCTGCTCATGGCCAGCTTCAGATCGACCATCGGGCCGTCCCCGCAGCGAATCACTTCGATACCTTGCGATTCGAGCGAGGCCTGGCGCTCGGGATCGGCGCGTTCGGTCGCAATGACGATCGTGCGCGAGGCGCGATCCCGTATCACCCGCGCATGGTCGGGGATGCGCAGCGCCGAATCGACGACAATCCGTACCGGGTGAACCGACGGTACGGGCAGTCTGGCCGTCAACTGCGGATCGTCGGCGATGACCGTTCCCACGCCGACCATAATCGCTTCATGCTGGTGGCGGAGCGTATGGACGAAAGCTCGCGAAGACTCGTTCGTTATCCATTTGCTGTCGCCGGTTCTGGAGGCGATTTTACCGTCCAGCGTGCTGGCCGTCTTCAGCGAAACGAACGGCGTGCGGGTGACAATATATTTATTGAACATTTCGTTCATTTGCCGCGCTTCCCGCTCCAGCAGCCCGACCTGCACTTCGATGCCGGCGTCTCTCAATTTCCTTATCCCCGTGCCCGCCACGAGCGGATTCGGATCGGCGCACGCCACCACGACCTTCTTCACCTTTTCCGCAATGAGCCGGTCGCAGCACGGCGGGGTCCGGCCGTAATGGCTGCATGGCTCCAACGTAACATATACGGTGCTGCCTTCCGCGTCCGGCCCGGCCATTCGCAGGGCGTGAATTTCCGCATGCGGGCCGCCCCTCTGCAAATGCGCGCCTAGGCCGACAATTCTGCCGTTATTGACGATAACGCAGCCGACGACAGGGTTAATCCCCGTCTGTCCCTTCGCTTTTTCCGCCATCTGCAGCGCGAGCCGCATATAAGCTTCGTCGTTTAAAAGCTCCACCCTGGTTTCACCCGCCTATGACCCAATTAAAAATCCCCTTCAACAAGTGAAGGGGCATGAATCTTCGATGAGAGCTCACTAAACAGAGAACACGGCAGGAGCGCCTAAAGACGCATGCGGAAATAGCCGTGCCGCTTGCATCATAGCGGACAGATCCTCTCTTCAAAATATGTGAAAAAAGGAACAACTATCCCCGCAAACGTAAAACGGAACCGTTATGCCGGTATCTCTGCAATGATCCTTCTCCCATCCAGACTATACTGTCGGTCCCGGAATCGCACCGGGTCCACCGTACTCCGAAACGAAAAAGCGCTGAAGCGGATTTCGAGTTCGGAATCCGGGTCACGGACTGAGTGCGGCAATTGAACGCGATACGTTCAGATACGTTAAGATCCGGTCATAATCCGGAGCGCCGCACATCACCGCCGGTAGGGAATTTCACCCTGCCCCGAAGGATTTTGGCTATGAATTGGAAATCGACTTGTTTGAATATTACCACAGACAAACCAATAAACGCAAGGAAATATTCTTGATCTCAGATTTCATAGACTTTCACAGACGCCATCCGATCGCGCCCTTTGAACGCGTCGACATGCTCCATTCCTTTGACCACTTTGCCGAATACGGTATGGTGACCGTCCAGATGCGGCTGCGGCTGGTAGCATATATAAAACTGGCTGCCGCCCGTGTTGCGTCCGGCATGAGCCATCGCCAGCGTGCCCCGCTCGTGCTTGTTCGGATTGATTTCACAGTCAATCGTATAACCCGGGCCGCCAGTGCCCGTTCCGTGCGGGCAGCCTCCTTGGGCGACGAATCCGGGGATGACCCTGTGGAACACGAGTCCGTCATAAAAGCCTTCGTTGGCAAGCTTCTCGAAATTCGCCACGGTATTCGGGGCATCCTGCTCGAACAAATCGAGAATGATTTCCGCACCGTTCTCCATCGTGATTTTAGCCTGTTTCGCCATGTCGCACACTCCTATTCATCGTTCGCTTTATTGTACTGCAACCGCTCCTTCTTACAAAACAATCGCACGCCCGCGGCCCGTCAAATCGGCAGAAGCGCAATTTTGTTTGCCGCTTCAAGGCGTTCGATCATGTTCAGCCAAGCCTCCGGCTTGTTCGGAAGCACGGCATAATACCGCTTCAGGAAACGCACCACCAGGTCGGACGGCAGCTCCTGTACGTCGTCGTCGGTCGGCATGAAGCAAAGATCGAGGCCTGAAACGGCTTCTCCGTCATTGCTCCAGGACGGGTGAACATACGGAAAGTCCAGCCGTTTGTAACCGAGGTGCGACAAAACTTCGCGGCGAACGAACGGATCCATCGGCTTGATGCCGCCGAATTCGTAATGCTCCACGCGGTACGGATCGTAGATTTCGGCAAACATGCCGAACAGCTTGTTGCCGGCGGCCGACGCCAGCGACAGCAAGTCTTCCTGGCGCTTTTGAAACAAGAAGCGGCCGATGCCGAGCCCGGGCTGTCCGATTATCGTAAAGTCGGTCATCGCCACGTTAAAATCCTCGTAATAACGATACTCGGTCGCGCCGACCACGTTGTTTTCGTGAACCGCGACGAAAACGCGGATGCCCGGATCTTCAAGCGGTTCTTTCCAAAGCGAATACTCCAGCACCTCTTCGGGAGGGAATACGGTTTTCATTAAATCGTGCATTTTCGCAAACAACGGATCGTCAATGCTCGTAATTCGGATATACTGCACAGGCGTGCCCTCCTATGTCCGATTTTGTTTCATAAACGGGTTTTTCCATTCCATCAGCGCGGCGTAATCGCGGGACTCCTCATCTTCCAGGTAGCCTTCCACCACTTTCAGAGGAGTTCGGCCGCAGCGAAGCAGGAAAGTGACGACGGGATCTTTCAGTTCCCCTCTCATGACCGCTTCCAGGTACTGCTGCGCGGACATTTGTTCCGCATGTTTGCCGTATCCCGGCATTCTGCCGCCGCCGAGCAGCCGGTGCAGCCCTTTATGGACAACGATTTCATACATCGACTGCATGAGCCATTTGCCGAGGCCCAATTTCCGGTATGACGGCCTTACGCTGATATCGACGACATAAAGCGTGTTGCCGTTCGGGTTATGGTTGCGGATGTAACCGCCGTCCGTTATTTCTTCCCACGTATGATCGGGATCGCCCGGATCGTAATCGACGAGCAGTCCGGTCATCGAGCCGGCCAGCTCACCGTTCACTTCAACGCATAAAGCGCCTTCGGGGAACAGCGTGACATGGTTGTGCAGCTGCTCCTCGTTCCACCACAATTCGGACGGGAACGGGGGCGGGAAGCTTTCCCGCTGGATCTGGATCAATCCGGGAAAATCGTCATGCCGGTAATTGCGGATGACCGCCCTGCGCGGTTGATCGCCGTCGAATACGTACAGCTCCTTATTGTACATGGCGGAACCTCCAATCTGCTATATGTCCTATCATTCCTTGACTCTATTTCCAATCCGTGTACAAGTCGGTGCGGCGGTCCCGCCACGTCGTCACCGATCCGCGCTCGCGCACTTCATACAGCAAATCGAGATCGAGATCGGCGGCTATGACCATATCGTTGTTGATTTCTCCCTCGGCCAATATACCTCTGGGCGGAAACGGGATGTCGTTCGGCGTAATGATCGCCGCCTGTCCGTAGTTGGCCCGCATAAAATCAACCGTTGGCAGCGCTCCGACCGTACCGGTCGTAACGACGTACACCTGATTTTCCACCGTTCTCGCATGGCATGAATAACGCACCCGGTAAAAGCCGTGCCGATCGTCCGTGCACGACGGGCAGAAAATGACGTCGGCCCCCTTCGCTTTCGCCATGCGCACGATTTCCGGGAACTCGATGTCGTAGCACGTCAGCATGGCGATGACGCCTTTTTCCGTTTCGAAAACTTGCAGCTCATCGCCGGCAGCCATCTTCCACTCTTTTACTTCGGTCGGCGTAATGTGCAGCTTCGGCTGCTCCGCTATCGTTCCGTCCGGATAAAACAGATGCGCCGTATTGTATAAATTGCCGCCTTTGCGCACGACATGGGTTCCGCCGATAATGTGCATGCCCGTCTTTTGCGCGAGCGTTGCGAACAAAGTACGGTACTGTTCCGTAAACCGGGGCAAATCCTGAATCGTCAGCGGGTTCCCCCTATCATCGCCAATCGACATCAGCTGGGTCGTGAAAAATTCCGGAAACAGCACAAAATCGGCGCCGAATTCTTCAGCCGTTTTGACATAATGCTCAACTTGGGCGGAAAACTCGTCAAAACTGCCGATCGTATGCAGATGGTATTGAACCGCGGATACTCTGAATTTCATGGCTGCAATCCTTTCATCCAAAATAGGCCCGTTGATATAACCTTATTTATCATATCCTGACTTCGGAAAAATAACAATACGGCAGGCCGGATTCGCTTCCGTCATCGGTCACGCGAGATCGATCAGCATAAAATGCGAACCGGCCGGACTATGAATCTTCAATTCGGTCCATCCCGAGATGCGCGCGGTATCTCCCTCTTTCATCGAATATTCGTCGTTCAATGCAAGCTCGCCCTTAATGACAAACAAATACATGCGGCGGTTCCCGCTTTGCCGGTGCATCAACTCCCGACCGGCTTCCAGAGTCGACAGGTAGACGGCCACATCCTGATGAATGTGCAGAGCGCCGTCCTTCGCATTTCGGGATATGACGGGAAGCAGCCGGTTCAACTGCTCCGACGGTTCAAACCGTTTTTGTTCCCAGGAAGGCGTCAGCCCTCTTCTTTCGGGAATAAACCAAATTTGCAGAAAATGAACCGGCTCCTCGTCGGAGTGGTTATACTCCGCGTGCTCGATTCCCGTTCCGGCGGTAATCCGCTGCACTTCCCCGGCACGAACGATTCCGGTGTTGCCCATGCTGTCGTGATGCTCGAGCACACCGTCAACGACATAACTGACAATCTCCATATCCATGTGGGGATGCATTCCGAATCCCCGCCCCGGCTGAACGATATCGTCGTTGAATACCCGGAGCGCGCCGAAGCGGATGTTCCCCGGATCGTAATATTCGGCAAACGAAAAGCTGTGCTTTGACGTCAACCAGCCATGTTCCGCAGTATACCGCCGTTCGGACGGAATGATTTGAATCATGATTTGCCTCCTTCGCAAGATGGCCTGCCCATATCGTTTTATTCTGAACCGGTTTAGAACAATACGTATTCGCCGGGGCCGATCAGCGCTACGCCTACTGCAACCGCGATAAGAATAAAGTTGTACTCATATCCGTTCGACGTCAACCAAAATCCGTTCTTGAACCTTGACGATCGCGATCAGCATCGTGGCGACGATGAGCAGGGCGCCCAAAGGCGTCAACACCCCGGCGGCAAACAGCGCGCCTCCGACCAGTTCGGACAAACCGGCCGCGATCGCCATCGCCACCCCCGGTCTAATCCCGATCGATTCCATGAAGCCGCCCGTGCCTTTCGGCCCGTATCCCCCAAACCATCCGAACAGCTTCTGCGCTCCATGACCCATAAAAGTAAGACCTACGGCCAAACGAATGATCAACAAACCGACGTTTATCATCTATATCCTTCCTTTCATTAAGTATATAATTATTATAAATTTACTTACTTAATGAAAGTATAATACATTGCATCGCTTACTTTTGTCAAGTAACTGTGCTAATATATACTTTAAGGAGATGATCAGTGTGGACAATCATCAATTATGCCCCAAATTTGAAGCCGCGTTTGAACTGCTCGGAAAACGTTGGACCGGGTTGATTATTCACGTGCTGATCGACGGGCCGAAACGGTTTAAAGACATTTCCGGCATGATTCCCGGCATGAGCGACCGGATGCTCGTCGAACGGTTCAAGGAACTCGAAGCGGAAGGCATCGTTATCCGGCATGTTTATCCGGAAATTCCCGTACGCATCGAATACGAGCTGACCGATAAAGGGATGGCGCTTAAGCCTGTGATGGACGCGGTGAAACAATGGGCGGATACATGGGTGAAATAGCACGCCCCATGATTCCGTTTTTGCTGGAAATACGCTTCAAGAAACGATGCCAATCGCCGGATAAAAAAAAGAAGAAACCCGGTATATGGAACCCCATTGCCGCGGTTTCTTCTTGATCATCGGCGCAAGTTGGCCGCGCCGCTGTTATTTTGCAACGGCCTGTTTTTTCATCCGCTCGGGGATGACGTCGAGGCCGACGATATTTTCCAGCGTTTCCCGTTTTACGACGACATCGGCCTGGCCGTCCTTGACGAACACGACGGAAGGCCTGCGGATGCGGTTATAGTTGCTGGCCATCGCATAGTTGTACGCTCCGGTGCACGTTACGGCCAAAATATCGCCAGGCTCCACCTTCGGAAGCGATATGTCCCAAATGAGCATATCTCCGCTCTCGCAGCATTTTCCGGCCACCGAGACGACTTCTTCCGGTTTTTCGTCGGCACGGTTGGCGACAATCGCTTCGTAGCGCGAATCGTACAGCGCCGGACGCGGGTTGTCGGTCATGCCGCCATCCACGGCGATATATTTGCGCACGCCGGGGATGTCTTTCATCGTTCCGATGGTGTACAGCGTCGTCCCGGCTTCACCCACGATGCTGCGTCCCGGCTCCACCCAAATTTCCGGAAGCGGGTACCCGGCATTTCCGAATGAAGTTTTCACGCTATCGGTAATCGCCTTGACATACTGCGCTACGGGCAGCGGCGTATCCCCGTCCACGTAGCGTATGCCGAAACCGCCGCCGAGGTTGACCACTTTAAAGGTCAGTTTCAATTCGTCGCGAACTTGAACCGCAAACCCGGCCACTTTCTCGACGGCCATCTTAAAGCCTTCCACTTCAAAAATTTGCGAGCCGATATGCGAGTGGATGCCGAGAATTTCCAGATTCTCAAGCTGCATCGCTTCGGAGATGGCGCGAAACGCCGAACCGTTCCCCAAATCGAAGCCGAATTTGGAGTCCGTTTGCCCTGTGGAAATGTATTCGTGCGTATGCGCCTCCACGCCCGGAGTGACGCGGAACAACACTTTCACCTTTTGCCCTTTTTGGCCGGCGATTTCATTCAGCAGATGCAGTTCCACGAAGTTGTCGACGACGAAGCAGCCAATCTTCGCGTCTATCGCCATTTCAATTTCGAAAGGCGTTTTGTTGTTGCCGTGAAAATGGATTCGTTCCGCCGGAAAGCCCGCCTGCAGCGCGGTGTGCAGCTCGCCGTCGGAAACGACGTCGAGCGAAAGCCCTTCCTCGTCCGCGATACGGCACATGGCCATGACGCAAAACGCTTTGCTTGCGTAAGCCACCTGAAATTTCAGTCCGGACGCGCGGAACGCTTCCATATATTCACGGGCTCTTTGCCTTACAAGCGCTTCATCGACAACGTACAACGGCGTGCCGAATTTTGCCGCCAATTCGGTCGTGTCGCATCCGCCGATTTCCAAATGTCCTTTATTATTTATCCTGCTTGTTCCATGTAAATACATGCGTTTTTCCTCTCCCTAAATGAACGGTATGATAAAGGCGCCGGAACGCTCGCGCGGTCCGTCCGGCGTGGATTCCCCAGGCGAATATCATATAAACAATACTATAAGATTATCACAACCCGGCCGCGAAAACAATATTGCAAGTCCCCCGGCCCCCGGGGGCGGCGGTGCGGGGCAGTCCGGATTCCGGCAAAGATTTTACGGCTGCCGCGTATTGTCGGTCGTCTTCGTCAGACTTGGCCGCACTTTCGATAACGTTACCGGCTGCCGAAACAGAATCGTAAACAGCGCCTTGGCGTCAAACGGGATGAAAGGCCACAGATAAGGCGAGTTGTATGAACGCTGCACGGCCAGAAAAATAACGAGCAGCGTCGTGACGATAACCAGTCCGGGCACTTTAAACAAAGCGGCGGCGATCAAAAGAACGAGCCTGGCGATGCGGACGGCAAGGCCGAGTTCGTAGTTGGGCGTCGCATACATTCCGATCGCCGCGACGGAAATATACAAAATGACCTCGTTGACGAACAGTCCGACCTTCACGGCAATTTCGCCGACCAGTATCGCGGCGATTAATCCCATCGCCGTCACCAGCGGGCTCGGTGTATGAACCGCAGCCATCCGCATCAAATCGACGCCGAACTCCGCTATCAGAAACTGCGCCAACAGCGGAATGTCGCCCGTTTGGTCAGGACCGATGAAATCAAGCGCCCGCGGTCTGACTTCCGGCTCGATCGCCATCAAAAACCAGAGCGGCAGCAAAAAAAGCGACGCCAGGATGCCGACAAAACGAATCCACCGCAAATACGTGCCGATAAACGGGGCTTGCCTGTGTTCTTCGGCATGCTGCACCAGATGAAAAAACGTTGTCGGCAATATCATGACGCTCGGGGACGTGTCGACAAACACAATGACATGGCCTTCGAGCAGGTGAGCGCTCACGACATCCGGCCGTTCCGTGTAACGCACCGACGGGAACGGATTCCACCCTTTGCCGATAATGAACTCCTCCAGCTGTTTTTCCGCCAGCGGAATGCCGTCTATATCGATTTTTGCGATTTTATCGCGGATCGATTCGACCAATTCCAAATCGGCTATATCGTTAATGTAAGCGATGCAAACGTCCGTTCGCGTCCGTCTGCCGACCTTCACGCATTCCAGTTTCAGCCGCGGATCGCGGATTCGCCTCCGCACCAGCGTTACGTTGGTCAGAAGCGTCTCCGTAAACCCGTCTCTCGCGCCGCGCACGACCCGCTCCAGGGCCGGTTCCTCGATCGAGCGGACCGGATACGCTTTGGCGTCAATCAGGACGGCGCTCGTCTCCTGTTCGATAAAAAGGGCGCTCTTGCCCGCAAGCACACCGTCCACAACGCCGGACATGTCCGAAACGATGGCAACCTGGATGTGAGGGATAAACTCCTCGAACATCGCTTTCAGCGTCGCGGGAACAAGCTGATCCCTGTTCAAAAAGGAAAGGCGCTTTAATATTTCGGTTATGATCTCATCTTTGGCAAATCCGTTCAAAACGAGCAGAGCCGTTTTTTTCGTTCCGAACGTCATTTCCCGGAAAATAACGTCAAAGCTCCTGTTCAGCCCGATTCTTTCCTCCAGCGCTTTTTTGTTGTCGCTTATTTTTTTCGAAACGGTCTCGGTGTTTTTCCATCTTGTCTCTTCTTCGGTCAACGTTTTCCGTTCGCCGTTAGCGTCTTGATTTCGTTCCGTTGTTTTCATCCGATCTTTCCTCACCGGCTTACTTCTGTAAGCATTTTTTTAAGATTGATAAATCAGCCAGTCAAACAGCGATCCCATGACTTTTCCGAACACCATGGCCATTAAAAGCCATACGATCGCGTCCGTCATGTTCAGTCTTTTGGCAAGTATGGGGAGAACGTTCAACACTTCGGTCAAGGCGGCGGCAACCATTCCGACGAATATGCCGGCAAACAGCCCAATCACTGCCGTTCCGGCGAGGGTGACGGGCAAAGCGATCCAAGCGGAGGCGAAATGAAGCTTCCAATCGAAAAAATCGGTGAATGTCCAGAAGACGGCGCCGGCAACGACAGCCCCTTCGTATTTGCGGATTTCCCCGTACGAACGCGTAAGCTGTACGACCCTCGGAATGACGTCAAGAACGACGAGAAAAGCGACCAGCCCGCTGCCGACAGCGAGCCCGCCGGCCAAACCGAAGAACGCCGCCGACAGCGACAGCGCCACGTCCATCACGGCGCATCACTTTTTTGCTGCATCTTGGCGTATTCCTGCGCGACGACATACTGGTTCAAATTTTCCTGGTACATGAACATTTCCACTTCAAGCGGGCTCGGTTCTTCGTTGAGTTTTTTCTTGAACAGATGGTTGAAAAAAAGGATCATTCCCGCGCCGATACCCAGCGAGTAAGGGATTTGCAAAATGTACGGATGCGCGGACGGTTTGCCGGTTATGAGCTCGTAAATGCGCCGGTGCACTTCCGGCATGCTGACATCCTCATGAAAATTCATGATGGCCAGACCGGAGCCGAAAAACAGCAGCAGCCACACGCATACGACAAGCGCTTTATTGGGCCGGCGGCTTTGCCCGGTAATTTCCACTATCGTATGAGGCTGCCCGAAACATTCGACGGACATATCCGGAAATTGCTGTTTAACAGCTTTGACGATCCGCATCATGTCGATCAGCAGCAAATTGCCGTCTTGATCCGCCGGGCGGTAAACCACTTGCTCTAGAAGCGTTTGTTCCAGTTCCGGCTCCGTTATAATCTGCGCCACCTGCCCCAAACGAATCGGATCGCGTCCGGCTATCTTCACCTGTTTGCGCAATCGGATGTACAAAGTTGGAGTGACACTTCGGCCCATCTCCATCACTCCCCGTAAAGTTGCTTTTTTTAGCATGGTTTTGCTTAGTATGCAAAAAATATAAAAAGAATAATCGCCGATAAAAAAAAGAAAAAACCATATGTAATCTACGGTTTTTTCCGATTGTGCGGATATATGCGGATCATCCAGCGGTTTCACTGCGCTATCTGGTCTTTGATCGACTGCAGTATTTTCTTTTCCAGCCGGGATACTTGCACCTGGGAAATGCCGAGACGGTGGGCCACTTCCGACTGAGTCTGATCGCGGAAATAACGAAGGTAAACGATGAGCCGCTCCCTCTCGGTTAACGATTCGATCGCTTCGCTCAATGCCAGCTTGTCGAACCACTTTTCCTGCGACTCGTCGGCGATTTGATCCATCAGCGTAATCGGATCGCCGTCATTTTCGAACACGGTTTCATGTATCGACGAAAGCGGCTTGTTCGCTTCCTGGGCGAACACGACGTCCTCCGGGGTGATTTGC
>JAWLCZ010000111.1:0-14269 GCA_041686835.1 Paenibacillaceae bacterium
TCACGACGGACACCCTTGCTTTTGGCTAATGGTAGGCGCTCGCCAGCCCCCATTCCGGACTTTCACCGTAGAGATGACGCCCATGCTGGGCGTACAAGAAGAGGGGCTGCCCCGCATTGGGCAGCCCTCATCGGCTCATTCCCGATCAGACACGGCCATCCGCTCAAATGCCCGGAATCGGCGAGCGTTTGTGCTCCGTCTTCAAATACTGCTTTTCCAGCTTATCCTGCACCTGCGGGTCAATTTGTTTTCCTTCGAGATAATCGCTGTTGTCCTCGTACGTAATGCCGAGTTCCGCTTCGTCGGTCTGGCCTTCCCACAATCCCGCCGTCGGCGCTTTGTCGATGATGGCTTGCGGAACTCCAAGCCGCTTCGCCAGCATGCGCACCTGCCGTTTGTTCAACGAACTGAGCGGCGTAATGTCCACGGCGCCGTCGCCGTACTTGGTGAAAAACCCGGTAATCGCCTCCGACGCATGATCCGTTCCGACAACGAGCAGATTCAGCTCAAAGGCGAGCGCATACTGCGTCACCATGCGCGTTCTCGCTTTCACGTTGCCTTTGCCGGCGCGGCTCAAATGCCGGTGAATTCCAATCGACCGGAGCGCGTGTTCCGCCTCGAGCGCGATTTCGTTCACCGCATCCTCGATGTTCGTTTCCACCGTCGTCAGGTTGAACGCTTTGCCGACGGAATAACTGTCCTCGATGTCCTCCTGTTGGCCGTACGGCTGGTACACCCCGAGCGTCATATAGGGTTTTCCTTGCTCGGCGGTCAGTTCGTCGGTCGCCATTTTGCACAAACCGGCCGCCACCGCGCTGTCCACGCCGCCGCTAATCGCGATCAAGAGGCCGTTCATGTTGGTTTTTAACACATAATCTTTCAGAAAATCGACTCTCTTGCGAATTTCTTCGTCGACGTCGATTTGCGGTTTAACGCCCAGTCTGGCGATAATGTCCTGCTGCAGGCTCACTTCCACTCCACCTCCTGTTGCTTTGTCTCCTAGTATAGACTACCGCAACAATTAATCAAGTGGATTTTTCGCCGCCGATTTGTTACGATTACATCAAACTTTCCGTTTCTGATACGGAACCATTACACGAAATGATACGGCCGGAAACGAGGTGTCCCGATGATCGATATACACTGCCATATCCTCCCCGGCGTCGACGACGGCGCCAAAGATTGGCGGGAGTCTACGGAAATGGCCCGCATCGCTTTTGCCGAAGGCATCCGCCATATCGTCGCCACTCCCCATTTTACCGCCTCCCATTTCAACCATAGCGACATCGTGCGCCAAAAAACAGCCGAGCTGCAGCAAATTCTCGATCAAGCCGGCATACGGGTGACCGTCTATCCGGGCAACGAAGTCCGCATGGAAAGCGCCGATTTTATTTATGAGCATGGAAAAAAAGAACATTTCTGCTATTTGGGAAAGACGAAAAAATACGTTCTGCTGGAACAGCGGTGGGCCGAATACGACAAACATGCGCCCGAAGTGGTCAAATGGTTCATCGATCGCGGAACGAAGCCGATTATTCCCCATCCGGAACGGCACACGTTTTTCCGCAAACAACCGCAGCTGCTTACCGGACTCATCGAAGCGGGCGCGTGGACGCAGGTGTCCGTAGACAGCCTGCTCGGCAAAAACTCGGAAGACGCCAGGACGTTCAGCCATTGGCTCATCGACAACAATTACGTGCACACGCTCGCCACGGACGCGCACAATCTCAACCGGAAACCGAACCTGTCGCTGGGCTTTGCCATCGTGGAAGAACGGGCCGGCGCCCAACGCGCGCAGGAAATCCGCAGCCGGTTATCGCAAATCGTAAAAGACATAGAGTGAACGGTGACCGCAAACCGCCGCAAAACAAACAGAGACCCCGTCCCGTGACGAGGTCTGTCGTTTCTTTAACGGCATTACTGTTTCACGCCGTGAAGGCTGCCCGCTTAGTTGCAGTACTTGTCGAACGCGGCGGTCAAATCCGCCGCAATCTGTTCGGCTGAACGGTTCTCGATTTGATGGCGTTCGATAAAATATACAAGCTCTCCGTCGCGCATCAAAGCGATCGACGGTGACGAAGGCGGGTACGGCGCGAAATATTCGCGCGCTTTCGCCGTCGCTTCCTTATCCTGGCCGGCGAATACGGTAAACAGATGATCCGGCTTCGTTTCATGCTTCAGCGCGAGCGCCACCCCCGGACGGCACTGGCCCGCGGCGCAGCCGCACACGGAGTTGACGACCACGAGCGCCGTCCCTTTCGCCGATTCAAAATTCTCCACCACTTCTTCAGGCGTCCGCAGCTCCTTGATCCCGAGCCGGATCAGTTCGTCCCTCATCGGCTGAATCATTTCACGCATGTATGCTTCAAAAGACATCGACACCGCACTTCACTCCTTTGAACATTCGCTCGAAATTGACGTTCTGCCCCTAATTATACATCGGTTCGAAACGAAAGCAAAGTAGCATGCGGCTTTTACGGGTTTCTTCCGTTTTCCGGCTCCCCGTCGTAGTTTTCCAGATTCGTTTCATACGCGACATCTTTGTCCGGATGCATAAACATTCGTCCTTGCGGGACGATGCCGTTCTCGAAATAATCGCGGTTTTCTTCAGTATGAAAGCCGATATCCTTGAACGGATGAACCCATTGATCGCCCGACATGACGGAAGGATCGGTATCCTTCGTCCATTGGTTGTGCGGGGAATGGGGCGATTCGTACATATGATCGCCGATGACGACGCCGTATTCGTTGACGAACGGCTCGCGCGGCCCACGTCCTTCCCGGAACTGCGGCAAAAAATCAATCTCGAACGGATCCAGCTCCGGATCGTCCTTCAACGCGTCGCGATCGCTGGGCTGTGTATCGTTTTTTTCCATGCTGTCCACCTCCCGCTTTCGTGATTGAAGCTCCATCAGGTTGCGGGACGATTCGGACCGTCCAATCTTCTGTCCATACCGCCTGCGGGCGATGCCGACCGGTGCCGCGCCTCCGCCTCAGCCGCTTCGTTCTCGCGCTCATGCTCGATTTGCGCCTTGGAGTCCTGCTTCGGATTTATGTTGTCCATGGATGACATCCCCTTTCTTTCCTAGTATGCGTCATGGCGCAAAAATCATCCCCGCGCCGGCTGGCGGTCCGGGCAATCTGTAAATTTTTGAAACGTATGGGATACGGTCTTCCTTCCAACGCTAAAGATAATCAGACGACCGCATGCGGAACATTTCGGGGGTTGGGCTCATGAAAAAAACGTTGCTCCTTGTCTTCGTTTTCCTGGCGGCTGCCGGCAGCGTGTCCGCAAGCGATTCGCGTTCGCAGGAACGACCGTTGGCCGCATTTTCCGTGTTAAGCGACGTGCATATCGGGCATCGCGACAAGGAATCCCACAGACGGCTGACGCGGGCGCTGCGGGATTATGCGGCTATCAATCCGCACAGCGATTTGCTCGTGCTGAACGGCGACATGACCGACGGCACGGAGCCCGACTACTTGAAGCTGTTCGAATTGCTCGGAAACGTTTCCCATGCGCCGGTGCACGCCACGATGGGCAACCACGAATTTTATCAAATGTGGGTGCACGATCATCAGCGGATCGATTATACGCGTCTTTCTGCAACTTGGTCCGGCAAACAGGCGATCCGGCTGGTTCTGAAATATTTTCGCTATGACGAGCCTTACCACGAGCTTTGGATCAACGGATTCCATTTCCTGTTTTTAAGCGGGGAGGCTTACCGGGACGAAGACGCGACCATCGGCGAAGATGCGTATTTGTCCGAACGTCAGCTTGCCTGGCTGGAAGAGCGGTTGCTCCCCCATGCCGCAGGAGCCGTTTCGCAAATCCGGAAACCGGTGTTTGTTTTCCTTCACCAGCCCCTTCCCTTCACGGTTGCGGGTAGTGAAAAAATGAGAGGAGTGGTCCAGCACAAGCAGCTTCGCGCCTTGCTTGAACGGTATCCGCAAACGGTTTTGTTTACCGGCCATACGCACAAGGATCTGGAAATGCCGAAGCAAATCGTCCGGACGACCTTTCTCGCCGTGGGCACTTCATCCGTGCGCAAAGTGCGGCCGATGGCCGACAATCCGGCAGGCGCAGCGAAAAGCCAAAGCGTATATGTCGAAGTGTACGCCGACAAAGTGATCATCCGGGGCCGGGAGCATTCGAACCGCAGTTGGGTCGGCAAACCTTACGTCGTTTCTTATTGAGGAAACCCGGAATCGTCTTTTAGTTCATCGTTCAATTTGTTCCCCCAGGCGTCATACACGTGACCGAACCCGTGCTTGCGAAGCAGCGTCTCCACGGCCCGGAACAACCGGCTTTGCGCCCCGGCATCCGCACTTTCGGCAATGGCAACCAGAAGACGGCAAAACGTTTCTTCCGGCAGCGGCAGTTCTTTCAGCCGGTGCAAGTTCACTTGAATTCTGTCGTCGTACGGCGGAATGTAACCGTTCAGGCTGAACAGACAAAAAACCAGATGCCTGAGCGACGCGCCTGCCTGCAATAACGCCCCCAGCCGGTTGTTCCTCCGCACCGCCTTCATCGAACGATAGAACGCATTCAAATAGGCGTCGAGAGAACCGGCGACCCTGTTAACGCGCTGCTCTTCAGGGATAGTGCATATCGCCTCGATATATTCGCCCATTCGTCCCGATTTATCAAAAACGATTTTTGCCGTCAAGTAGGCGTTCGCCCCCCAATGTTCCTTCCGTGGATATTCGATCCATTCGTCCAGGCTCATATACGACACGTCCCACTCCCAGGGAGCATCGGGCAGGCGGACGTCAGGACGGTCCTTTCCGCTGTAAATGATTTGCAGGTCGACATCCGAAGTGTCGTCCTGCAGCCCCGCCGAGGCGGAACCCAGCAAAATGACGGAGATAATTGCCGCATGCTCCTGAAGCGGGCGCAGCATCGTTTGAATTTGAACCAGCATCGTTTCGGCCGCCTTTCCGCGAACTAAGACTCATATCTCCATTCTAGTAGGTTTTACATAAAAATGAAACGGAGCAAATCATTATACATAAACGGTTCCTTGAACGTTTGGTCAAGACGCCGAAGTGTGGTATACAATTAGTTAGGACAAAACGAAGGAGCTATCGGTGTGATGGATTACGATGTCATTGTGATCGGGGGCGGTCCGGCGGGACTGATGGCCTCCATCGCCGCCGCCTCGCACGGGGCGAAAGTTCTTCTCCTCGATAAAGGGGACAAGCTCGGGAGGAAGCTCGCCATTTCCGGGGGCGGCCGCTGCAATGTGACCAACGCCAAAGAGGTGGACGAAATTATCCGGAACATTCCCGGCAACGGGCGGTTTTTGTACAGCGCGTTCGCCACGTTCAGCAACCGGGACATTATCCGCTTTTTCGAGGAGCTCGGCATCAAGCTGAAAGAAGAAGACAACGGAAGAATGTTTCCGGTTTCGGACAAAGCGAAAACGGTCGTCGACGCGCTGGTCGGCAAGGTGCGCAGCCTCGGCGTCGACATTCGCGTCCACAGTCCCGTCGAACGCGTGCTGTACGAGAACGGGGCGGTATGGGGAATCGCGCTGAAAACCGGCGAACGGCTGCGCTGCTCCGCCGTCATTGTCGCCACCGGAGGCAAGTCCGTTCCGCATACGGGTTCGACCGGGGACGGATATGCATGGGCCGAGGAAGCCGGGCACACGATTACGGAACTGTATCCGACGGAAGTGCCGATCACGTCGTCCGAACCTTTCATCCAAAGCAAAGAGCTGCAGGGGCTTTCGCTGCGGAATATCGCGCTGTCGGTCCGAAACCCGAAAGGGAACAAAATCATCGAGCACGAAGGGGACATGATCTTTACGCATTTCGGCATTTCCGGCCCCGCCGCCCTGCGCTGCAGCCAGTTTGTCGTCAAAGCGAAAAAGCAGTTCGGCGTCCGTACCGTGACGATGACGATCGATTTGTTTCCCGGCAAGCATGCGGAGGACATACTGGCGGAAACGCGAAAGCTTACGGAGCGCGAACCGAGAAAAATGATCAAAAACGCGCTGAAAGGATGGTTGCCGGAAAGGTTCATCCCCGTCGTTCTGCGGAAAGCGGAAATCGACGGCGACCTCGCCTGCGATCAATTGCCGAAGCAGCGGTGGACGGAGCTGGCGAAATTGTTGAAGGCATTCCCGTTAGAGGCGAGCGGCACGCTGTCCCTCAAAGAAGCGTTCGTTACCGGGGGCGGGGTGCACCTGAAAGAAGTCGATCCGCGAACGATGCAGTCCAAGCTGACGAGAGGGCTGTTTTTCTGCGGAGAAATTCTCGATATCCACGGATATACGGGAGGCTATAACATTACCGCGGCGTTCGTCACCGGATATACCGCCGGCAAAAACGCCGCAGCGTCAAGCGAGCGTCATCATGCAACGCCGTAATACAAGGCCGGTTACAATCGGACGCCGGCCGGAAAATGATTGTACGATTCCGCCGACGGATCGAACGGTTCCGCAGCGCGATCGGCACGCTCGCCGTCTTCCGCCTCGGCATAGTCGTCCGTCCAGTCCTCGTTGACGACATGGGCCGGAATCGGAACCGTGTCGAGTGCATAGGCCGCCGTATAGGCGTCCGTCCCCCCCGCCGCGTCCGTTTCCAGCAGCGTACCGCCATGGGCCTGGGCGATTTCCAAAGCCGACGTCAAATCCTCCTCCACGACATGGATGTGCAGCGTCGGCTGCGGTTCTCCCGGATGGAAAACGGGCTCGTACCCCAGTTCGTTCAGCGTGTCAAAGGCGAGTTCCGCCGATCGCTTATCCGCAAATCGAAACGCAATCGAAGCTTGGCTCATAGAATGTCTTCCTTTCTTATTCGGCTGTCGAATCCTCAAGTCTTAGCATATCCCTATAGCCGTCCCCTATTCCATCCGGTTTCGCGCCTTCGCTGCGATTCGCGCGAAAATGGCCGATTATCCGCTAATTACCCGATAATTAGCCGATGAAGATAACCATTGACAGCCGACGGTCATTTCGATTAACATCTAATTAAATAATTATCTAATTATATGTCGGTTTAAATAAGATTTGTCGGGAGTTGATAGCGTATCCAGCTCGAAAAAATCGTAGCTTATCATAAAGCGTTGGCCGATCCGACCCGTATCCGTATCGTCATTTTATTGGCCAAAGGAACGATGCACGGCCAGGCTCTGGCGGACAAACTCGGCGTGTCGCCGCCGACGGTCACCCATCATATGGCTAAACTGCGGGAGGCCGGGCTTATCGTCGAACGAAGAGAGAAAAACACGATCTATTTTACGTTGAACGACACTATTTTGAAGCAAAGCTCCCGCGCCCTCCTCGATATGGTGGCTGCGAAAGAAGGAGCGACAGAGGAGATGGAACGCGTGGACGGAAAAAACGAGAAACTGCGGACGTCGGTCATGAACAACTTTTTCACCGCGGAAGGCAAACTCAAAGCTATCCCGGCGCAGTACAAGAAAAAATTGATTGTCCTGGAGCATTTGGTGAAACGGCTGGAACCCGGGCGGAAATATACGGAAAAAGAAATCAACGAATTCATCAAACAATACCATGACGATTTTGCGACAATACGCAGGGAGTTTATTATGCATCAATACATGTACCGCGAAAACGGCATTTATGAACTGAATCCGCCGGAACTGTGGACGAAGTGGGAAGAGATCCGATGACGGCGCGCGTGTTGCGCGGCGCGGGACGACGCATCATCGCATCTTTTCCCGGGCGCGCCTCTCCCGGCGCGCGTCGGGAAATTTGGCGGGCATACGGAGGGAATCGGCATGAGACCGCGGCTTAAGTTTCGCAACGACCAAACGTTTACGATCGTGCAATTTACGGATGTTCATTGGAAAAACGGAGACGAGAAGGACATGCGCTCCCGCCGGCTGATGGAGGCGGTGTTGGAGGCGGAGCGGCCTGATTTGGCCGTTTTTACGGGCGACGTCATCGACAGCGTTCACTGCCGCGATCCGAAACGGTCGTTCGTTCAAGCCGTCGAAGCGGTTGAACGGCACGGCATTCCATGGGCGGCGGTATTCGGCAACCACGATGCCGAAGAAGGGGTGACGCGGGAAGAACTGATGACCGTTATGGCGGACTGCCGCTATAGTTTGGCGGAACCGGGACCGGCGGGCGTCACCGGCGTCGGTAATTACGCAGTGCCCGTCTTCGGCGCGAAACGGGACGAACCGGCCGCCCGGCTTTATTTTCTCGATTCGGGCAGCTATGCCCCCGAAAACATCGGCGGGTACGGATGGATTACGCTCGAGCAGACGAACTGGTACATGCGGGAGTCGCAGCGGAACGCGAAGCGTGTGCCGGCGCTCGCTTTCTTCCACATTCCGCTGCCGGAGTACGACGATGTGTGGCGGACGCAAACCTGTTACGGCTTCAAGCACGAGCCGGTATGCTGCCCGAAAATCAATACCGGCTTTTATTCCGCTTTGCTTGCGCGGGGAGAAGTGATCGCCACCTTCGCCGGCCATGATCATGTGAACGACTACTACGGGGATCTTTACGGCATCCGCCTGTATTACGGCCGATCCACCGGGTACAACACGTACGGCAAAGAAGGTTTTCGCCGCGGGGCGCGCGTCATCAGGCTGCGTGAAAACATGCGCTCGCCGGATTCTTGGATCCGGCTCGATGACGGCACGGTCATCGCCAACCAGCCCATGCACCGCCCAGTTTGACCGCCGCAACAACCGCTTGCCCGCGCGGCTTCGGGCGCAAAGAAGCCGCACATGTCGCTCTATCGTTCTCCGTTAGTGCCACAACCACTTCAACTCACTGTGTTCGAATGAACCTTTCTTTCGAGCAAACGATAAACCCCATATCCGAACACATTAAATAAAGCAAATACGAGGATCCAACCCAAGTTTAACCGTTGATGATGATACGCATTAACAATCGCCCAAATCGTGAATAAAGTCGCATAAACCGCAACACCTACAGATGAAACTAAGGACATCAAAGCAAAAATGCGCCTTGTTTCCATATACACAAACCATTCATCTCCGCCGTTCGCATAAAATAAATCTTGAAGCATCCATTCAGGAGCCCAGGCGTTTTTTTCGTTTTGGTAGGCCGGGTTCGCTTCTTTTATACTGTACGATGTGGAATTTGCCGTTTCTCTTTTCACATCGCTCATCTTATAGACGTGAACTTTCAAAATATGATCTGCACCTTGTGCCAAGGCATCTATTTCCTTTTTCATCTCTCCAGAAATCGTTTCTTTATTCTCTAAAATACCGAATATTTTTTGAGAGACAATCGAGTTTTCCTTCCTATTTTCTTCATCGGCTGCCCATATAACCGCACACGCCATGGAAGTAAGAACAAGGACCGTTACTGCTACATAAAGCACCGATTTTGCAAATATTTTCTGCGCTTTAAACCATTGGCCTATCATGGAGCGAATCTCATTTTCCCCGCCAAAACGATCGATGGCGATATCGATGGCTTCCTGCTCCGATTTTCCCTCTTTGATTAATTCATGAACCGCTTCCAACAAATGGCTTTTCATTTCCGCCTTTAATTCTTGTATTTCTTTACGATTTCCGCCTACATTTTGATAAACCGAATCTACGAACACATCAATTCGTTTCATTGTTCTTCTCCTCCTTCCAAAAACGATTCCATCATTTTTTTTACGAATTGCCACTCTGCTCGTTTTTCTTCAAAACCTTTTTCGCCCAACGGAGTGAGTTTATAATATTTTCTTCTTCCTCCCGGTCCTTGTTCGTCACTCCAGTAAGATGTAATCCAACCGCTTTTTTCCAAACGCTTCAAGGAAAGATATAGCGTAGCTTCCTTTAACTCGAATTGTTCTTCACTTTTTTCCCGAACGAATTTAGCCAGCTCATATCCATACATATCCCTTCTATGTAATAACGACAGGATTAGCGTATCAATATGACCTTTCAATACCTCTTTGTTCACTTCCATCATTTTCACCCCCCTGTTACACTATAATATATATTACTTTATAATGCAAGGTATTAATAAAAAAACTAGCGGAAGATCACCGCCAGGTCCTTTAGAACTTTTGTCCAAGCCCATACATTTGAGCGGCTGTTTACTTAAACTGCTTCCTTAAGCTGTTTCTTTAGGCTGTTTCCATAGAAGAGCGGATATGTTGCATCGTTGTCCTCCTTCGCTTCCGTACGGCTTTTAACGCTTCATCGAACCTAACATTTTTTATCGTTAAACAAATAAGATGTTCCCAAGCCACGGTAGCCTTACAGTAAAATCCTGAACTGCCGGTCTTCCATTCCTTCCTTCGAGTAAACTCGCTCCCTGAAGTAAATGTTTTCCTCCGATATCAACACGACAGACGAGCTCCTTGTCCCATAACTTTCGCTTTTAATAAAAATAGGAGACAAAATTCTTTCCCATTCCAACGAAACTCCTGTATGGGGAAGCATTTCATCCGGGGCCCGATCGGCCGTCTGGAGTAATTCCAAAAGCAGCTCCGCCATATCCCCGCTGCTTTCACTTATGATTCTTGACAGCCCCTCTTTCCCCTGCTTAACCTTGGGCCACTCGGAATTTAATAAATGATTGCTGACCCCGTAAATGCCCGGCTCCAGTTTTTGAACCTTATCCTGAATATTTGAATAGTAGTATAGCTCGTTCGCGTCTCCCGCCAACAAATTGAAGCCAGGATATACATTGCGTTTTTTGGCTACTTCATGCATGTAATATTCAGGCTGCTTGTTGTCTTTTAAAAAATCTGCAACCAACTCTCCTCGTGAACGTTTTCCCTCCGTTTTTTCCTTCGGGTTCCGATAATTCGTTAAGGCTGCGAAACGACCCGCTTTTGTCACTCCCATCCAAGTCCCCATTTTGTATAAATCCCGGCCAGCAAGGATATGGGAATCATCTTCCCAAAAATGAACGGGCGCTGTCGGTCTGTTGTAAAATTCATCTCGATTCGCAGCAACGATGAGCTTGTATGTCTTGTGCGCACGATAAGCAAATAAAATTAGACACAATTTCAAATCCCTGCTTTCTGCAGTCCGACATTTCATTATTTAAGGATGGGGACACCTTGAAAATTTTTAAGGTCTTCAAAAACTTCCTTTTGATGATTAGCCCAGTATCCCGGAGATGTTGGCGGGAGGTGAGTGAGCGGGAAGAATTGGGCGGCGGTTGTCTCGTCTGTCTCATGGATTATTGAACCAGACCAACGGTCAACTCGAAATAAAAATTCAAATCCTTGAAACTCATCACCGTACGAAGTAACGACCGAAAATCGCGGTTCCGTATAAATGGAAATGAGTGTTGCTTCATGTACATATAGTCCTGTTTCTTCTTGAACCTCACGCTGTAAACATTGAAAGATCGACTCGTTAAGTTCTATCCCTCCTGCGGGCAACGCCCAGCTGCCATCACCGCGCCTTTTTATAAATAACACTTCCCCTTTATCGTTTGGAATTATCGCTCGGATGGACGGGATAATAAGTTTGCGATGAACAACCAACTGACGAAGTTGTCCCACGTACGATTCTGACCATTTGCCGGACATTGAACTCTTCCCTCCGCAATAAAAGTTTAACTCACCCTCCGAAATTCAGTCTATTCCTTTTGAGTCATAACTAAAAATATCCATTTTTAACTCAAACGTTCTAAAAATGAGAACGATTAATGTTTACTAAAGAAACCCGCTTCCAAGATAATCGGCTCCGCTAGCTGATCAAATAAAACGGTTGCCGAAGCAACCGTTTTATTACACTATACAGCAGCTCTAAATAAGCTATTTGAGACATGATATTCTTGTTATTAGGGATTTTGGTCACCGTGGAACACTTTTAATATAAACTCCCGATCAGTGACTTGTAATTTTGAGTAAGATGCCAAAAATCGCTTATTGTCATATAGGGCTTCCTTCATTTCAATCCTAATTTCGGTTTCGTTGGCATTTACTATAGCATACCGAGCTGATGGCTTATTATGAGCGAGCCAGGGTTTAGAAAGATGGGTTGATGATTACTGAAGTAATGAACAGTGATGGCCAAAACAGATCATATCCTCTTCTGTCAGAAGTAATAATGTTTTAGACTCATCCAACGAACGATCCGGCATTGAGAGTGTCAAGAGATAACTCCGATCAATTTAGAACAGAGTTAGATGAAATAATAAAATTGTAGACTGCACAAGCGGCCGTGGTGGTCCGCATCCGGAAGAACCAAGGGGAGCGTTCTTCAAATAAGCTTAAATCAGGTAACGATCGAGCCTCCATTTACGAAAATAATTTGCCCCGATATGTATGAAGCATCCTCTGAAGCCAGCAGCACATAGGCAGGAGCCAACTCAAACGGTTGCCCCGGACGTTTCAATGGCACCTCCGTTCCAAATGTGGTTACTTCTTCTGCCGTAAATGCAGATGGGATTAACGGGGTCCAAGTCGGTCCGGGCGCTACCGCGTTAACTCGAATGCCTTGATCGGCAAGCGAGAGGGATAAAGAGCGGGTAAGGAAACAATGGCTCCTTTGGAGGCCGTATAATCAATCATGAAGCTCATTCCTGAAAAGGCGGTATCTGAGGTCGTATTAATGATGGAGCTTCCTGCACGAAGATGGGGCAAAGCGGCTTTCGTCATATCAAAAAACGAAATAATATTGGTTTGGAATGTATTCATCAGCTGCTCTTTAGTAATATCCATAATGCTTTTTTGATGAAACTGTACACCGTGATTGTTGACTAGAATATCCAATCGTCCATAGGTTTTTATCGTTGTTTCCACTACAGAATGACAGTTTTCCTCCTGTCTTAAATCTACAGCAATGGGCAAACATTGACGGCCAAGATTGTTAATGATTTGCTTCGTTTCGGCCGCATCCTGGTGTTCATCGAGATAGGCGATGACCAGATCGGCACCTTCCTTGGCAAAAGCTATGGCGACAGCCCGTCCAATCCCACTGTCCCCGCCTGTAACAATTGCCACCTTATTTTTCAACTTCCCGCTATCTGCATAGGTAGGATTTTCTGATAACGGGCGAGGGTTCATCAAATATTCAAACCCTGGATGCCTATTTTGATGCTGCGGCGGAAAGACGACAGGGACGTTGCTGCATTGCTGCTTCCAACCGATATACGGATATATGAAATAAGTCATCGTTTTCTCCTCCTCTCGGATTCAATTTCATATCACACTTTATTCCTTTGGATTTAAAAAATGCCTGCTGTACGGTGAAAATAGCTAAGGACTGTGAAAATAAAGTCCTAGACTGCCTGCCTTTATTGAGTTATCGTAATGAGTCTAAAGTAAATATTACCTACCCAGCAACAAACATTTATGAGATAATATCAATGAATACTGTAAGGGTGGTGTCAGCATACCAGCTACATTTTCATTCAATGCAACCAAAATTAGAAAGGTCTCTCTGTAACCAGCATTTTTAATTACAGGGGGATTGAAAGTGAAGATTTCTGACCGTTTGTTGAAGCGTTATCTTGAGCATGTTTACTGGGTTTGTGGCGGTCCTTGTGGCGGAAAGAGCACGATGACTAATGCGGTCGCAACGAAATGGGGTATGGTACCCTATTCCTCGGATGATCACGTATTCGAATACCAGAAGAAAGCTAATCCTCAGGACCATCCTGCAATTTTAAGACACTTCGTCGATTGGGAATGGTATTTTCTCGGGCGTGGAAATGATCGGGAACAATGGCTAAACAATATGTTCGATGAGAGCATTGAGTTTGTCCTTTTGGATTTACTCCAAATGGGTAAAGACAAACCCATAATTGTTGACACATTTATGGAACCTGAATTTCTCAAAACGATAGCAGATCATAATCGGATAGTATATGTATTTGCAGAAGATGATCTTATTCGCACAGGATACTTCAAACGAGACCATTTAAGTGGTATGGAAGGGCTCTTCCCAACGTTATCCGACCCTCAACGTGCCAGAAATGATACCTTGGATAATGTAGTGAGGGCATCTAATCATTATTTACAGAAAGCGAAGCAACACGGGCTGAAATACTTCATAAGAGATGCTTCGACTAATAAAGAAGATATGCTATATAGAATTGAAAAGCACTTTCAATTAACGTAAATGAAACGGTCGCCGGGAAATCGGCGACCGTTTTGATGTAATGGACTCTTGGAAATCGCAGTAATGAAAGAAAACTGCCCTTTAGTTGAACAAAAAGTGGAGCAGCTGCCGTGGCTCACTGCTCCACTCTCGTTATCCGTTAGAATTCCTGTAGATCGTTAATTTCAGCTTTGAAAAAATAGGAGCGCCTCAGTATGATAGGATTACGCAACGGGTCAAAAGCCCTTA
>JAWLCZ010000112.1:0-14229 GCA_041686835.1 Paenibacillaceae bacterium
CTATTATCGATACAAATATCCAATTTAAAAATATATTAGAGAAGTTACGATATCACAACTAATGATTTTAATATCGCTTTTAGCGATATTTTCTTTTTTTAGTAAATATTAAATATTTTCGCTTTTTTTGTAAATTTCCCGAATAAAATTGGTGTATAATACATATGTTGTATCAAACACGTTTTGGGAGTGGGTTATATGAACGATGATTATTTTTTTGATTTAAGATCAAGCGTACAAAATTTCGTTAAGTTATTCGGACTACTCGAATCCAATGTTACCCCCTGTGGCTACCCTCTTTCTGTATCCCAGGTTTACGCATTGCAAGAATTAGAATCTGACCAGCTGTCCATTACAGAACTTGCTTCAAGACTAGAGCTGGAAAGAAGTTCAGTAAGCAGACTCGTTGATGATTTAGTTAAGGGGGGCTTTGTGGTTCGCGATATCAATGCAGCTAATCGTAGGGAAGTAATTTTATATTTATCTGAACAAGGCAAGAAGTCCATTCAACAAGTCAGGCAGCGGTCGGTACATTTTTTCCGTGGTCTGGTTGATGATTTTTCGGACGAAGATAAGGAGCTAATTCTTGGTGGATTTCAAAAAATCACACTCGCCTTATCTCAATACAGGAGGAACCGCAATGATAAGTAAAAAGGGACAGACAATCACTAATGTATCCTCTTTCGTTCTTGCATTTTTAGCCTCTTCTCATCATTGGCTGCACATGGGGATATTGGCTCTATTAGGTGGATCAACTAATATGATGGCTACGATGTCGGCTGTCTTTTGGATAAGAAGAACGATGATCATTTTGACGCTAGTAACCGTTTTTGTTTCGATTTACCGCTTGTATAAACATAAATGCAAGGAGCCTTGGACAATAGCATTTTCACTTATTTCAGCTGTTGTAGCATTGGGTTTTATCGTTTACACATTAAATCAATTCGGATGGTAAAGGTGGGGTATTTAGTGAAGTTTCATAAAGATCTGTCTCATCTAGGATGGGAAGAGGTAAGAGACCGCCAGTTACAACGAATTTCGTTAGTCTCCGAATGGGCTTCAATTGCAGGTATTAAAGAAGGCAGCACTTTGCTTGATATCGGACCTGGCCCCGGGGCCTTTTTGGATGAATACGCCGGTTTGGTCGGGGTAAACGGTAAGGTCATAGCTTTTGCTAAATCAAAAGAAGCTATTGATTATTATTTAAAGGGCTCAAACCAACCTAATGTTATAACTGTATGCTGGGATGCAGAGCAGCCCTATAAAACTAAAATTCAAGGTATTGATGTGATCACACTTACCGATGTACTTCACCATGCAGATTCATTTCTAGAGATCCTCAAGAATGTACGGACTCTTTCCACTGCAAAAACACGCATATTAATTTCTGAATTTGATCCAGAATCTCAAGGCATGTTCGGCCCTCCATTAACTAGCAGAATCCCATTAAATCATATCAAATCGGCTGCCCTTCGTATCGGATTTGAAGTATTAAGTGAAGGCAAGCAGGATTTTGAGCATTATTACTTGACGTTAAAAACAGAACCATCAACCTAATAACTCTATCCCTTAAGCTAACTAAGTGGTATGGTTTTGTTGGGTGCATAACGACCGACAACATGATCTGGCATCCGCGATCAAAGATTCGATCAATACGTATATAACGGGCGCCAAAGAACCTCTTTTTTCGGGAGGGAAGCAACAATGAGGACTTACGAGGTTACCGTAGAACGCTTGATTGATGCTTCTCATCAGCAAGTTTACAATGTCGTAATCGACATGGAGGAGCACCGCCGTATTCTTCCCAAACCATTCGAATCGCTTGACGTGCTGAAGGGCGGCAACGGTGAAGGAACCGTATTTCGTTTGAATATGAACGTGATGGGTTCCCGATCGTCGCTGGAGATGACGATTACCGTGCCGGAACCAGGACGAATCATCCAAGAGCGGGACGAACCGGCAGGTTTCACGACAACCTGGAAGCTGACTCCGACCGAGGGAGGCAGCCGATGCCTGCTTCAACTGACGACGGAATTCCGGAGCAAGACAGGTATCGTTTCCCGGAAGAAGAGCGTGAAAAATAAGTTATAATGAGACCATGGAGAAACGGAACCGATATACCGCAAAATTCAAGACGAAGGTCGTGTTGGAGGTGCTCCGCGAGGAGCAGACGGTTAATGAAATTGCATCTTACTTCGTGAATTTCACAATAGAATTTTTAAAGAAATGGAATGATTAGACGATGCAGAAGATGAACAGGTCCGACGTGGTTACCGTGATCCGGAACTTCACTGCGCAAAACGTATATATCCACAGTGAAGCGACATCCTTCGTTTTTGTCCGTAATTTTCGGATTCATCTCACGGATTGTTTTGTTACGGGAGAGGGACCGTATCGAGTTGGCCTGCGATTCGATGGGCACGGCTGGCTTCGAATGGAAGGGCTCACTCATTATGAAGTGAATACGGATGGAAGGCTGCTGTTAGCCGGTTATGACGATCAGGGCCGAATGAATGTGGCCTTGGAACTAGGAAAGGAGCCGTTCCCTGAATGAAACGCAAACTATTGGCGGTATTTGCACATCCGGACGACGAATCGTTTATCCGAGCGGTACGGGTATACCAAGAATGACGTGGTCAAAATCGATATCCGTCATCAACTGGAGGCCAAGCTCGCTGCTTTCCGCTCGCATCGCTGCCAAACGGAAATCGAAGAATGGGTATGGGGGCCTGATCATAAAGCGCTGGCAAAGTTCGGCCGGTATGAGTATTTTTTGTCCGCAACTCCTTCGGCACCGCGGCTTGTATTCGATGATTTATTTCAAACGCCCGACACCTGATGAAATGGGGGCGGTTTTCGCTTAAACCGTCCGCAGCGAGTATCTAAAAATCTGTATACCCATCTTCAGCGTCTTAACAAAACAAATAGATGACTACGATTCGACAAAAATCTTTAATTTACAGCATTCAGTTAATAGCAAAGAACGTTCAATAACTAGGCTGCCGATATCGGCAGCCTGGTTATGCTAACGGGCAGCGTTCGATAGCAGAGAGATCATATCGAAAATAAAGCATGACGACAAATAAGAGAGATCTTGAAACAACCGCAAAGAAAACAATGCTTTCCGGTCACCAACAGTTAGTTGAGTTTTCGAACAAGGTTGAACATCCACTAAAGAAGGAAATAGAGGAAGTTCGAAAGATCATGAGAGGAAGGAACACTGGGAACGAGAGCTTAATGACAAGGCTGCCGCAGTTAGCACTAAAAGCGAAAACGAGGGACGAGCAGACATGACAATGTTGAAGTCGTTAACGAAGGTGATAGCCGCAGCGTTCATCCTCTTAGGGGCAAACGGGTGGATCAACTATACGCTCATGCAGCCATTTGAAGGCGGGTCGGATGCGATCAACCGTTTTCGCTACCATATGGACGATGCCGTATTCATGATGCTATTTTGCTTTATAGCGGTCGTCTTCTGGGCAATTTTTGCCGTCCTCCCACGAGAGCGCGGTTATCTATACCTTGGCGTAATCTCGCTGTTGACGTCGCTTCAGCTGTTTTGGGATTGGGACGAAAAAGCTTTGTTGTTCGGACCTTTTCCAGAAATGGTTTACGGGTCGCTGGTCGTTAAAAGCGGGAGCGCTTTCCTGATATTCTCCTTTATCGCTTACTTGCTCGGAACCGCAAAAAGACCGGTCACCCGGACGCTCCTCTGGGCGGAATGCGTGCTGTGGGCGGCGATTTTGGCGGCTACGCTGCTGTCGGCCGGCGAATCTTCGTTTATTGTCCTCAATCGGCTGTTTCTGCTTCTCGTTTTCTTGAATATGGCGCTTTGCATATCACAATTGTTAACGCTGCTGCGCCGCAAGGAACTTCGGGCGGAACTACGGTGGATTGCATCCGGTTTCGTCTTGTTTGCGATCGTGCTGCTGCCCGATCCGGGGAAAGATTTGCTGGAAGAAATCGAGGGACGCCGTCTTGGGTATCGGATGGTTTACTGGGAACAGTGTCTGGAAGATACGTTCCCTTGGGCGCGTTGGCACTGTTGACGGTGTTCGGCGCAGTGTTTTTTCGCCGGTTTGTTCAGACGCTTAAAGATAATAAGGCCGTTGCCGAAGAGATTCGGTCGCAAAACGCGGTCTTGGAGCAGGAAGTGGATACCCGGCAGCGATTGGATCAATTGTTGTCCGCGATGCTGCGGACGTACCGGACCGAGGACTGGGAGCAGTGCGTCATCAGGGAAGGGCAGCGCCACTTCCGGCCGTACACGTTTGGTTTAGTAAAGTACGATGCGGCCAAAGGTTCCGTCGCTTTCAAAGGAGCCGGCGGTTCTTTCTTTCTTGAGGAAAACATCGGCGAGACGCTGCGATCCAAACGGAATCGGTTGTCCCCCGGGGAGGCGATCGCGACGCCCTCGATGGTATTGGGATCGGCGGGGGGCACGGATGAGGCGTGGCTGTTCTTGGCTGTATATTCCGCGGAAGGCGGTCCGATCTTCGTCGAAGAACGGGACATATTCACATTATCGCTTATGTCCAAATATGTATCGATCTTTTACGAATATTTTCAACTGCTTGAGGGGCGGTTAACGGAAATGGAGCAAAGGCAAGCCGGCCGCGCGCCTTGGTTGTCCAAGCTGTTCATGCAGATGGCTGAGAAAGAACGGAAACGGCTGGCCTCCGATCTTCATGACGAGGTGCTGCAGGAATTGCTCCATATCCGCCGAGTGTTGGATGGAACGACGGCCGGACAATGGTCGCCCGAAGACAAGGAGCAGATCCGGCTCGGGCTCGATAACGCCGAGTTTATGATCCGGGAAACGTGCCTGGAGCTGATGCCGTCTTTTCTGTCCGAACAGGGCGTGCTGCACGCAGTCTCCAAGCTGGTGGAGAAAACCCGTCTGCGGGCTGATTTTCAACTGGATTTCCATATGTCGCCGCTAACCGCCGCGCTCAGCGACGAGCAAACAACGGCAATTTACAGAGTTGTGCAGGAACTCGTCAATAACGCGATGAAGCATTCGGAAGCCAGCCAAGTGACATTGGAGGTCGGTCAGCAGGAGGGAGTTTTGCATATCCGATATTCGGATGACGGTAAGGGGATGGAACCCGACATCGATTTCTCGTCCACCAACCGGTTCGGATTAAGAGGGATTGCGGAACGTATTCATATGATCGGCGGGGAAGTATCGGTGCAGTCGGGGCCGGGTCAAGGGGTCAAGGTCCAATGCTCGGTGCCGGTCTAGCCGACCGATAGCAGGCTACACATTCAAGTTCAGCCACTTCAACTCGATCCCTTTCATGACCGCGTGTTGGCGGGAGGATACGCCAAGTTTATCGAACAGATGAGAAATCACGTATTCGACATTGCGCTGGCTCATGAAAAGCCGGTCCGCGATGTCTTTGTTTTTATACCCCTGAGCGATCAGCTTTAAGACGGCTACTTCTTTATCCGTTAACGTCCGATGGGTGGTTCCGGACTCTAAGAGAGGGTCGAATGAGCGGCCTTCTTTGGTTCTTAGGCGCTTGGCGAGATGAAGCGGAAGAACCGTTAATTGCTGCATGGCCAGTTGAAGAGTACCGATAAATTCTTGCTCGCCGAGAGATTTCTCCATGATGCCGGTTACCCCGATCTCGATCAGCCGGTCATAATGCTCCGAACTGTCCTCTCCGGTCAAAATGACGATCGCCGCCTCCGGATGACGCCGCAGCGTTGTTTCCGTCAATTCGAAACCGTTCATCTCCGGCAGCTTCAGATCGAACACGAACAGATCAAACCAAGTTTGTTCCATCAGGGTCAGCGCTTCCGCTCCGCTTGACGCGGTCGTGACACGGAAATCGTGTCTTTCCAAAATGATGGCGGTTCCGGCCAAAAACGTCCGGTGATCGTCTACCAATAAAATATGTTTCATAACGGATTCCCCCACATGAAACGTCCTTAAGAATAATTGTAGTATACTATATCGATCGTTCCAAGACACCGCAACGGTCGGCAGCGGGACCGCAATAAACGCCCTCGGCACCGAAGTTCGTTTTGCGCGGGCGTTCCCCATTCTTTCGGTGAGCTTTCTTCGGCGCTGTGCTACCGTAGGAGAATGAAGAATGGAAAGGGGATGCAAGCATGGAAAAAAGGTTGATTTATCTGGATCGGTTGAAAGTATTTTTGACGGTGCTGGTGATCCTCCATCATACGGCAATCACTTATGGAGGATCGGGGGACTGGTTTTATTACGAGCAGCGGGACAATGTCGTTGTTAACACGCTGTTGACAATGTTTACGGCTGTCAACCAATCGTTTTTTATGGGGTTGTTCTTTTTCATTTCCGGTTTTGTGACGCCGGCTTCCTATGACCGCCACGGGGGCGGAAGGTTCCTGAAGGCACGCCTGTTCCGATTTGGCATTCCGATGTTGTTCTACATGGTGGCGATCGATCCGCTTCTGCGGCATGTCTCTTCCGGTTATCAAGGTTCGCTGGGCGCGTTCATCACAGAAGAAGTATTCCCGCGCCCGCTGCAAGGAGTCGTTGCATTCGCGGTAGGGCCGTTGTGGTATTTGGAGGCTCTGCTACTGTTTTATGCCGGGTACGCTGCGTTTCGATGGTTGACCGCAAGCAAACGCCGCGGCAAACCTCTCGCGTTATCGCCGCTCCTGATGGCAGGTTATGTGGCAACCGTTGCGGCGGCGAATTTTGCGGTACGTTTGGCTTACCCCGTCGGAACCGATGTTTTGAATCTCCAATTGGCCTATTTTCCGGCTTATATCGGCTTATTCATGGCGGGAATTGCGGCCTATCACGGTCAATGGCTGCGGAAGCTCTCCGAAGGCGCGGCCCGGAGGTGGGCGGTGGCGGTCGTGCTGCTCATTGTTTTGATGGCTGCGGGCATGGCGTTCGGAGGAGCGGGGGAGGACAATATTAACGCGTTCATGGGGGGAATGAGCTGGCAGTCGGCTTTCTACGCCGTGATTGATCCCCTTATGGGCCTCGGGATTTCTTATGCACTGTTGGTATGGTTTCGGGAGCGCTGGAACGGCCCGGCAACCAAGTTTACCGGACGGCTGTTCGCAAGCGCGTATCTCGTTTATATCATTCACGCGCTGGCAGTAACCTACGCGGCCCTTGCGCTTCGCGATCTGGCGTGGCCTCCGATGGCGAAGTTCGGGTTGGTCGGTTGTGCCGCCGTCATTCTCTGCTTCGCGGCGTCGTCGTTCTTAAGGCGAATCCCCGGCGTGAGCAGGATCGTGTGAGCGCGGTCGCAGGCGTGGGAAGGAATGGCCAAAATTCCGTTACAAAAGAAGAGCCCTTCGGAGAGAGGGGTCTTCTTTTTCACTTCGGAAGAGTATCCAATGATAACGGAAATTTTTCCGGTTTTTATAAAATCTTTACGGTAATTCTATTATAATGGTGTGTTAGGAGGAATATTTTAAGAAAATGGGCTCGGGGGCGGACTTCGGCTTCCCGATCGTGGCGAAGAGCGCGTAAACCGCGTCGCAGGCGAAGCACGTGCTGGAAGTTTTTGATGCCGTCTTTATTTACTTCGGGTTGGTATATCGCTTCGTAAACTATGTAAAAGGAGGATGTTGAATGAAGCCGCAAAATTATAGCAATCATGTAAGGTTAATTCCGGTGTTTCATTTTTTCCTTATGCCGCTCGGGCTAATCACCTTGATCGCAGCAGTCGTGCATCTGTTTATTTCTGTGCGCAGCGGGGGCCCAATGATTCCGCCTATTCTGTTCGTTGCCCTTTCTCTAATGATAGCTCTGATCATAATTTTCTCCCGGTCCTTCGCCTGTAAAGCCCAGGATCGTGCGATTCGGGCGGAGGAAAACCTGCGGCATTATGCATTAACCGGCAAATTGCTTGATCCCCGGTTGACGATGAACCAAATTATCGCGCTTCGGTTTGCGTCGGATGAGGAATTAGTTACTCTGTGCGAAAAGGCTGCGAACGATCGTCTGGATCCTGACACCATCAAGCGGTCTATTCACATATGGAAAGCCGATAATCATCGGGTATGACGATGTGATGAATTATTTTACAGGAATATTCCATTTCGGGTGTATTTTAAAAGGGCGCAATGGAGCCGGGCTTCCGATGACTGGCACACGCCATACGCGGAAAAATGATCTCAGGGTTGGCGGTAAGTTTGTTTCCAGAATGGAAGCGAAAGACGGCAGCTTTGGATTTGATTTCGGTGGAACCTATGACGAAGTGAACATTCACGAGAGCATCGCCTATACGCTTGGAGACGATAGGAAAGTGAAGATCACATTTCATCGCGAAGATAATGGAACGCAAATCATCGAATCGTTCGATGCGGAAGAGACCAATTCCGTGGAGATGCCGCGGCGCCGATAAACAAGCCGCCGGCCAGCGAAGCGCATAGGCCGAGGCCGGAGACGCCTCCGGACGTTACCGGGATGATTCCTTCCAAATCAGGGAAAAATAACCTGGATCCTGAATCCAATTACAAGGAGGAAATGTCATGGCCGAAAACCGCAGGGAACAAAACAATGCCGTCGAGAACGAGCGGAACGATTCCGGGAACATGCTTCAATCCGCAACGAATTACGTGCAGAATGCCGTCGAAAATGCCTATGATGCCGGAACGGATCGTTCAAAAATTACCCGTTTTCAACCAAACGAAGCGACGCAAGAAAGCGCTCTCCCAGGAGGCCCATATCTCCGATGCGATGCTCATTCCATTTCTCCAAGAACAGGATAGCGACATCATATCTGCTGTTGTCCGCCGCAGAACTATGTGATGGCATTTGCGGGTCGATTTCGATTTGCACCCGATGGGAAACCTCAGCCTCCCCGGCCCATAAAGACTGAAGCTGACTGTGTATTTCAGAAGCATTGCGAACACGCGCTCCCGGCAGCGTCAGTTTTAACTTCAATTGGATTCCCGATTGTTCCGTCACGCTTGTTTGCAGTCCGATCAGCTCTCCGGCAAAATCAACGAGCTCCGATTTAAGACTGAGTTCAGCCAAGCAGTTTCCTTCCGGCAGCCTTATACAAATACGAAACGATCGGGAAAGCTCCGCTAAATCAACCAAATCTTTTCGGTATACGACTTCTGCCGTCCCTTCCCGATCAAGATCATAGACGGCCCCTTCCACGACCACTTTCCAATTCTCGAATATTGTCGGATGGAACAATCCTCAGCCCTCCTATATGATTGCTGTTTTTCATTATGCCCTTTTTTATCTCATGCCCTGCATTTCGGACTGCACCGAAATGCCTCTTCCAATATCCGGGACTTACATCAAAAATAAATAAAACAACACAGCCAATACAAAGCGGTATCCCGCAAACCATTCCAACCTGATGTTAAAAGAAAATAAACTATTAGACTGAAAAATAAAGTATCAGACTAGGAAAATAAAGTTGTAGACTGGGAACGGCATTAAGCTAACTGGCAGATTAGTTGATTTAACGTTTTATTCTCAGATAAAATAATATCCACAATCAAGGAGGTGTTTTCTTTGACTGATGAATTGAACTCTTGCTCTTTAGCCATCCCTTGCGCTCCCAGAGCGTCATACCCAATCCGCTGCGGCAATGTTTTGCGACCGCTCATCGACGGGGAGCCGGCATTCCGCCGTGTTTGCGAGGCGATTGAAGATGCCAAGCATAGCGTTTGGGCGACGGTAACGTTCATGTGGGCGGCGTGCAGGATGCCGGACGGGAGAGGCTCGCCAATCGACGTCCTGAATCGAGCAGCCAAAAGAGGATTAGACGTTCGCATCATCTTCTGGCGCCCCGACCCTGAAACTGAATACTTGAAAACAAATGCTTTCTGGGGGGCACCCGAACATTTTGATAGGTTAAGAGAAAGCGCTTCGTCCATTCGCATCCGCTGGGATCGAGCCCAGCCTGGATATTGTCAACATCAGAAGAGTTGGCTTATTGATGCCGGTACTGAAACAGAGACGGTGTTTCTAGGAGGGATCAATCTCAATCCCCATTCCGTAGTCGCTCCCGGCCATCGCGGCGAAGGCCAAAACCATGATGTGTATGTAGAGCTCGAGGGACCTTCAGCGGTCGACGTCCATCATAATTTTGTTCAGCGCTGGAACGAAGCAAGCGAGCGACATCTGACCGATGGTCGATGGGGCGCGGGCAGTGAATCCGACCTTGCGTTTCCGACAGAAGTACCCGGCCGAAAAGGAAACGCCATCGTTCAAATTCAACGGACGATCCATAGCGGTCGGCATTCAAACGGGCATGCCACGCCTCAGGGTGCCGTCTTCCATATTGAAGCAGGCGAACGCTCGAATTTCGATCAGTATTGCGCGGCGATAGGTGCGGCCCGCCGCTCTATTTACATCGAGAACCAGCATGTCGATGTACCGGAGATTATCGACTGCTTGCGTCAGGCTCTGCTGCGTGGCGTGGAAATTGTGGCCGTTGTGCCGGCAGAAGGAAAAATTCCTGGAGAATTGTCCGATCTTGCTGCGTACGATAGTTTCACATTAGCGGGCATCACCGGATTAGGCGACGATGGCAAGCGTAACCCGGTCTGGATTCACTCCAAACTTATGCTTGTCGATGGAGAATGGGGCACTGTTGGCTCGTGCAACCTGCATCGCTATTCACTTTTCGGCAACTGCGAAATGAACGCGGCTTTTTGGGATCAGGAGACGGCTCGCACATTACTAGCCGAACTGCTCTATGAACATCTCAACAAGGATATTTCCGGGTTGGACGATCGTGCTGCACTGCAGCTCTTCGGAAAGATAGCCAGAAGCAATCGCCGTCTCTTTGAAAATGGCGACGGCAGATGGCAGGGGCTCGCCTTTAGCCTTCTTCCACTGTCACAAAACCCCTGAGTTTTAGTTTTATACCAACTACGAAGGTTCTTGTCAAAGAACAAACGTTCATTGGCAATTAATACATCATTGCGCTAACGGATACAAGAGCTCAATACACCACGAGGCTGCCGCGGGTGATTGGCAGCTTCCATGAGCAGCTCGATCAATCGAGCGCCATATGGAAGGCATCTCAGGGAGTGATTAAGCATGGGCAAACTGAAAATGTTGAACCGAATATCAATCGATGGTTATTTTGCCAGCCTTAATGAAGCGAGTTTTGGGATGGATTGGTTTATCCATGATCTGGAGGTTGACAAAACAGCGCATGATATAGGCGGTAAGATGAACACGCTTATTTTGGGAGGTTCGACTTATCGCCTATTTGAACGCTACTGGGTACCGGTCCTTAAGGATCCGAATGCACCAAAACATTTGAAGGATGTCGCTCAGGAATTAACTGATATGACCAAGGTTGTCTTCTCCAGAAGAATCAAAGAGTCATATTGGGAAAATACTCAAATATTCGATGATAATCCGATAGAAATCGTACGGCAAATGAAACAACGCTCCGATTCCGACATTCTTTTGTTGGGCAGCGGCTCGATCGTTCAACAGTTTGCCAAGGAAAGTCTTATCGATGAATATATCTTCATTATTACTCCGATTGTGGCGGGTGAAGGTAAACCTTTGTTTCAATTCGTCAAACAGTTTGAACTCAATCTGAGGGGGGCTCAAACGTTCGAATCCGGAAACGTTGTGCTTCATTACCTATTAAAGAAGTAGACAAAGTAAACCAACGGATACAAGAAGTCGAGCATGAACGACAACTAGTTTAGCACGAAAACAGGCTGCCGATTTTATCGGCAGCCTGTTTAGAATTTTAAGAGTCAATCCATATTTCTATTTCCTCAAATAGTCCAGGTACCATCAACAATCAGGAAGTAAGAATGAATGACGGGCGCTTGATAAGTATGAAAAGAATAAGAGGCTATCCCAGGGTTGGAGGATGGTCTTTTCTTTCGTTTTCCTAAACCGCGCATGCCGGTCATTCAGCAAGCATCCGTGGGTTGTTCTTAACAATTCTACTATTTCATTCCAAATTAAATAATGCTAATGTAAGAATAAAAAATGAAGGAATTCTCTACGGTCAGATTGGAGTGTCTTTTCGATGCCGATAAGGATCATGGAGCTTACAGATTGCTTTGCCAATGCCGAGGAAGGGGCTCGCGTCGTGCCCTCCTTTCGCTGCCTGGATATCGGAGCCGATACGCCATTTCAACTGATGCGGCTGCAAGCGAAAGAAGAGTTAACGGCTACCCCCACAGAAGGCGTAAGGCATACTTCGGATCGTCATGTCGCCAAGTGCAGGGACGCCCTGCGTCTGGCAAGGGCGGAACGGGCCGATCTGTTTCTGACGCCGGAGTATTGCGTGCCGCTTGATCTGATTACGGAAATGCTGGAAGCCCCCGACTTGCAGCCCCGGCCGCATTCGTTATGGTGCCTCGGATGCGAAGGCGTGTCATGGGACGCGTTTCAGGACCATATACATAGGTGGGGGGACAAGGCGGTTGTCGGTCTAAGGACGCTGGAGGACGTGAGGGACAATCATTTCGTAAATTTCCTTCTGTACGCATTCGTTTCAAAAGAGGGCGACAAGCTTTGTCTGGTTCCGCAAGTAAAGCTGCAGCGAATGAGCGAGCCGATATTGGTTTGTGAAGGGTTGGGCCTATCTTTGGGACAGAGCATTGTACGTATTGGGGAGGATGCCGAGAATCAGTTGTTCTCTCTCTTGTGCGCCGACGCTTTTCATCCGGAAGTCAGTACAGGAAGTCTCTTTTTTGAAAATCGGAGCCAACGACGCTATATCGTTCTGCATCCTCAGCTGAATCCCGATCCCCGCAACCCGGAAATCGCCGGATTTCGCAATCAACTCTTTCGACTGACATCCGCAAGGGAGACGATTTATATTACCGCCAATTGGGCGGAGGGGACCACAGTCCGCGCGGAAGGGGTCCGACCGCTTACGATCGAGACGCCATGGTCCTCCATTTACCGCAGATTTGTCAGCCTGGACGGGGAACAACATTGGGTGGACCGACTTCGTCGCATTCGCATTTTGAACTTGAGGCGCGGACTGGCTCTCGGGTTTCTGCGCACCCAGAAGCTCAAGGTATGGTTCGCCAACAAAATGGAGCACATCCAACAAATCAGCCTCTCCAAGCCATACGATGGCGGTCCGGAAATCAGCGATCAGAGGGCAGGAAAAGTTCAGGTCACAAAGGCCTATATTCCAGATGCCCGAGAAGACGGCTGGGTGGAAAGCGAGATTAGCTTTCCGTCCGAGCTGCCCGCCTCGATCGCGGCGGAGGCCGCTGGGGAATATGCCTATCCGACGACGGCGAGCATGGGGGATCTGGACCGATTTTTCGGGTATTGTTTGGGACACATGGAGAAAGGCCAGCTTTATTTGACCGACCGGGAACGCTCCGCAAGATTAAGCCATCATGTCGACAAGGCGTGCGAGTCCGACCGCGAGCGGGACGCGAACGCGGTAGCCCGGCTGATTCGCTGTCTCAAACGCAAGGATCGGCTGCCCGGCCAGCTGAAGCGTCTGCGCGGAAGGTTCCGTTTGCAATTGGCCTCGCCGGATTTTCCTTTTAATGTGCTGCCGCTCTCCGGAAACGAAGAGCAAGGCGCTTTGGCTATGTTTGCGGAGCGGACGAGCTCTATGAAGCAAATGGTAGAAACCATCTACAGGGAAACGCCGGAATTAAGATGGTTAGGCGATAAGGTTTGTGTTTTTTCCCAAGACGAGGGCGGACAGATCATCCATTATCCCGAACATACGGAGGATCACACGGTCCCCGTAAAAACCCGCCATTCGATCGAATTTACCGACGGAGGTGCTCCGCTTGACGCTGAACTGGATTGATGCGATCCGCAGCAGCGGGCTGACATTTGTTCGAAAGCATACGCCCGCGGAAGGCGTGGATGTATATGAATGTTTGCAAAGACGAGTACGGATGAGAATCGGGAAATACCTGATCATCCCCGCAACCTTCGAGCAGTTCAGAGACATCACGGAATATGCGGAAAGGTATCAGCGTTTCGAAGAGCAGGTGATCGCCCCCTTCTATTTCAGCCTGAAGGGAGATTGGAGCTGGAATTTATACATCGCGTTCGTCTTGCCTGACAACGACATGCGCAAGGTGCCGGCGGAGCGGTTATCCTTGGTCCAAAGGGGCAAACGCTACGGGAAGAAAATCGTTATTACCGAGGATCAATTGTCGGCGAAGCTGCCGGTAGGCAAGCTGCCCGAGCGGCTCGGCGGACAGGTTGAGGATCTGCATGGCGGGCGTCTCTCCTCACGGGAGGCCACCACCGCCCCGCCACTCCCGGAACGTCGCGATTGG
>JAWLCZ010000113.1:0-14178 GCA_041686835.1 Paenibacillaceae bacterium
CTATCCTTACATGGAAACGTTGGCGCTTATGATATTGTTTCCATGTGTAAAAAAGGGCGGGGGACGTTCCATGGTTTTCGGAATCGGTACGGCATCCTTGACGTTTAGCCTGGTCATCTTTATGATTATCGGTTTGTTGGGAGTGGAGAGGGCTTCTAGACTGACCTTCCCGATATACACCGTCGAACAGGAGGTTAGCCTTGGTGAAGTGATTGTGAATATTCATTCGATCATTTCGGTTGTTTTACTGATCCTGATCTTTATTAAAGTATTGGTGCTGGTTTACGGTGCTCATGCGAGTTTGAACCAGGTGTTTCGTCCGGAGACAAAATGGCCTTTCTTTCTTGCGATATCCGTCATCATGGCGGCCATGGCTACATCGATTTATGAGAACCCGATTCAAAACAACGAGTGGATTGCAAAATACATGTTTGTTTACAACAGCTTCTTCGCCATCGTCATTCCCGGCCTGCTGCTGGTGATCACATGGGCCAAAAACTTCTTTCAAAAAAAACGAAGGAGGTCCTCCGGATAATATGTTGGCGTTTCACGTTTGGTTCGTACCGTTGATCGGTTTCATCGCTATCAGGCTGCTTTGGAAGAAACATATAAAGGATGCTGCCGTATTTTTTGTCCTGTCTCTTCTCGGATATGGATTATGGCTCGGCATCGTAAACCATCGTCCATTCATCATCACCATTTTCGTTGCAAAGATCATTGAAAGCATAAAATGACGAAAAATGTTCCATCTTAACCTATGAGGAGGATGGCGATGAAATCGTGAAACGCGGACTTTAGAAACATATATATTGAACATGTTGATTTATTAGCGGAAATAAGGGATAATAAAAGATGCAAACTACATAATTTTGGGAGGGATTTTTTGTATGGCACATCAATTACCGCCACTGCCTTATGCGTACAACGCGCTTGAGCCGCACATCGACGAACAGACGATGATCATTCACCACGACCGGCACCATGCCACTTACGTCAACAATTTGAACGCCGCTCTCGAAGGACACGCCGATCTGCAAAGCAAAAGCATCGAGGAACTGATCAGCGATCTGAACAGCGTTCCCGAAAATATCCGCACCGCTGTTCGCAACAACGGCGGCGGTCATGCCAACCACTCCCTGTTCTGGACCGTTATCGGGCCGAACGGCGGCGGACAGCCGACAGGCGCGCTCGCCGACGCCATCAACAACGATCTGGGCGGCTTTGACAAATTCAAGGAAGACTTTACCAAAGCGGCAACGACCCGTTTCGGCAGCGGCTGGGCATGGCTCAGCGTCGACAATAGCGGCAAGCTCGTCGTCAGCAGCACGCCGAACCAGGACAGCCCGCTGATGGAAGGCCTTACGCCAATTCTCGGACTGGACGTATGGGAGCATGCGTACTACCTGAAATATCAAAACAAACGTCCGGATTACATCGCCGCGTTCTGGAACGTTGTCAACTGGCAGGAAGTCGGCAAACGTTACGAAGCCGCCAAAAAATAACGTTCAGCCAGTCGAAAACCACCCTGTGTCTCCTATAAAGGGGCACCGGGTGGTTTTTTTTTATCTCGGGGAGGGGGGAATCGCGGCCGGCCGAAATTTACGGCAAACCGATGCGCATCCCCGTCCGCGCCAGGCCAATCTGCGGAGGCAGCGGGTACGGTTTCTCCATATCCACGCCGTGAGACATATGCGTGAACACAACACGCCCGGCCTGCACTTCTTCCGCTAACTCGGCCGCTTCCGTCATATCGTAAACCGAGCGCGAACGCATCTCTGCTTCTTCCTTGTAAAAATTCGTGCCGATCACGAGCAAATCCAAACCGCGCAGCGGTTCTTTCTGCTCCTCGGTCAGGTTGATGGCGTCGGAGCAGTATGCCCAGCGGAAACCTGCTTTCGAGAAATGGTAAGCATAGGCGTACCCGTTCTTCCCGTGGCATACTTTCCACGGCATAATTCGCCAGCCGCCAAACTGCATGCCTTCGTCATTCGGATGATAAACGAGATGATTCTCCAACCAGGGGAACCGCTGGCGAATCTTTTCGAGCACTTCGGCGGGCGCGTAGAGGTGTCCTTTTTTGCGCAGCCAGCGGCAGGCGTCCGCCCATTCCGGCAAACCGCCGATATGGTCGTGATGGGCATGCGTAATCAGCACATGTTCCGTTTCCCGCCGCCGCATGTTCTCCATCTGCAGCTTCCAATCCGGGCCGCAGTCCACGACAAGCTCCCCCGCTTCCGTCGCGATGAGGACGGAGGAGCGGAGCCGACGGTTGACCCCTGTGCTTCTCGCTTCCGCACATACGCCGCAGCCGCAGTACACGCGCGGCACGCCCATGGAATCCCCCGTGCCCAGGAAGATGAGCGAATCCATTACGACTCCCGCTCCCGCAAAACGGCCAGTCCCGCAGGCGGAACTTCAATGAGGTGCAGTCCGGGTTCGAGCCGCACCTTGTCCGCCTTCACAAGCCGCCCGCGGCAATCGCGCACTTCCAAGCTCCGCACTCCGAGATCGTCGTCCAATTCCAGCACGACGCGCTTCCCGAGCGTTCCGTTGACGAGCGTCAGCCAGGCGGGAACGCCGCTTCCCGGATTGACAACGACATCGTTGTACACCGCGGCGATTCGCTTGGAGCTTGTCGTGGCGATGACGAGCGGGTAAAGCAGCTCCGGATGGCGCGGCATCAGTTTGCCGTCCAGCAGCACGTCCCGGTTTTCGCGCCAAAAAGCGAGCCAGAACTTGACCATCTCCATATGCTCGACGGGAAGCTTGTCCAGCAGCACGGAAATTTGCGGTACGGCGAAAAGGCTGTTGACGATTTGCAGCGCCGCGCTCTCCACCGGCTCGCCGGGGTGCCACATCATCATATCCGAATGAGCCGCCGTATCGCCGCAAAGAAGCCGAATGTCCATGGAGCCGACCCGGTTCTGCAGCGCATCGTTCGGACAATCGCCGACGCGGAACATGTTGCCGTATTTGCGCATCAGCGGACCGATATACGACTGGCGGAATTCCACCATCACATCCGGTTTGATGCGCCTTAGCCGGGCGATGACGTCCGATAACAGACGATCGACCGCTTCGGGCACGGAGTCGTAATCCCGCCCGCCGCCGAATTGATCTTTGGACTGTTCCGTCAGATTGAACATGTCGACGAAATCGAGCTTAAAGCCGTCCAAATCCCAATCCTTCATCGCTTTTTCGTACGTTTCAATCAAATATTCCCGCACTTCCGGGAACCGGGGATCGAGGATGCCCGCGCCCTGCTCTTCCCAGTAGCCGAGCAGCTTGCCGGCGAAGCGCTCCCACGCTTGACTGTGTTTGCCGATGAACGGAACGGAATACCATAAAATATATTTCATGCTGAGCTCGTGAACTTTGGCGACGTGAGCTTTCATGTCCGGTATTTTATCCGGCGACACCTGCCAATCGCCGGTGTACGCGTAGCCGCGTTCATTGTTCGACGTCTGCCACCCGTCGTCGACGATGACCGCGTCGCAGCCGAGCGCTTTGGCCAGCTTGCACTGCTCCTCCACTCCGGACGGAGTCAGCTGCTGATGAAAGCTGTACCATGTCGAATACATCGGCAAACGCGCCGTTTCCGGCACCGGCGCCGGTTCAAAGCCGGGCAGCGACGCCCACCACCGCTGAATTTGCTCAAGCGTCTCGTAATACGGAAAATCCCTCGTATCGAGCCGCAATGTCGCTTCATACCGCTTCATCGGCGGTGACGGTTCTTCGAACAGCGCCACGGCGCAGTATAATTCCGCCGACTCCTCATGCACGCCGGCCTTGATTGTAACCGGATTCAACGCGTCGGAAAAAGCGATGCCCAGCCGGTTTTGTCCGCTTTGGCTGAAGAAGCACCCCACGGGCGCGGAAGACGTCGCTTTGGAGCGGAAACCACGCTCCCAGTCGACGCGCAGCGATTTGTCCCACGTATTCGCGGACGGCTGCCAATAGCCGTGGATGTCCACGACGGGATGAATCCAGGACAGCTTGAACACGGGCGGGCGCTCCGCTTCCTCCGCCTCCAACCGGATATGGACCAGATCGATACCCGGTTCCGGGGATGAGGCGGATAAATGAACTTGAAACCGGTCGTTTCCTCCGGTTATGGTAACGGTATGGCTGCTTGTGCGAATCGACTGCATAACACGACCTCCTTGGATTCATGTGAATGGGCGGCATATCCGGATGGACGACATATCCGGATGGGCGGCATTTCCGGCAGGAACCGGATTGCGGCGTTTTCGCCGAACTGCGCTTTTGAACATCAGGTTGGCGGAAGCTTCTATCGCCGGTATTATAACGGTTTGCGCCTGTATCGGCCTGTGCTTAAACCGGTCTGCCCCTATACGGTGCGCCTGTATCGGCCTGTGCTTATACAGGCCTGCGCCTATACCGGTCTGTGCCTATACCGGCCTGCTCCTATACCGGTTTGCGCCTATACCGGTCTGCGCCCCGCCTTGATCGCATCGATGACCGACTGCGCAAACGGGTGGCCGCTCCCGCGAAACGCCCGCACCGCACCGTCGATGTCGTAACGGAGTCTGCGAATCGAGATTCGGAAGTCGTCCTCCTCCGCCTCCAACAGCGCATACGACGAACGCGGATCGCCGTCAAACGGCAGCCCGACGCTGCCCGTGTTGAACAGCGCTTTCCCCTGAAAAAAACGGACGAACGGCTGGTGGATGTGCGCGTAAGCGACGATGCGCGCGCGGCTCTGCGCAAACATCCGCTCCAACGACGCCTCGTCTTCGGTCGGCAGAACGATGTCGAGAATGTTTTGCGGCGTGGCGTGGACGCAGCGCAGCGCGAGATGCTCCGTCAGTTGCTCCTCGTGCGCGAACGCCAGGCCGGCGAGATAGGCGATGTCGTCCGCGGACAGCCTCTCGCGGTTCCAGTCCATTTCTTTTTGCAGCGCCGCCGCATGTTCTTCGGACTTGGCGAAGCCTTCCTGTATCCGGTTGTGAGCGACAAGTTCGTCAATGTTTCCCCGAAGCGTCACCGCATTCAGCGCGCGGACGGCCTGTACGCATTTTTCCGGCAGCGGCCCTTTGAAAACGATATCTCCCAGCACGATAATTTTATCGGCCTGTTGTTTTTGAATGTCTTCCAGAACGGCTTCCAGCGCGTGATAGTTGCCGTGGATGTCGGCGAGCAGAGCGATTTTCACTTTATTTTCACCCTTTCTTCTATGTACTCGGCGGCATACCGATCGATAATTTTTAAAAACACATTGGGAAACGCATATTGTTCCATATCGTCGTACCGGATCCAGCGGTAGTCCCGGTTCCGGCTATTCCGTTCCCCGTCGGGCGGCTCCATGTTCATGACGGGACGGTCGCTTCCACTAGTTTTGCACAAATATACCCGCATATTCCAATGAATATGGCTGAACGTATGTTCCGCGTCCATCAGCCACTGAAACGGGACAATCGTCAACCCCGTTTCCTCCATCATCATTTTCCGCACGCAGTCCATATTGCGCTCGTCCGGACTGTTTCCGTACAACCCGTCCTCCCCCGGCAAGGCAAAATGCGGCAGTTCCCACATTCGCGCCAGCAGCCCTTCCGGAGGACGGCGGCGGATGAGAAACTTTCCTTCATTATCTCCCGTCCCTTCAATCAAAGCGACGACGCGATGCTCCGGCTTCGGCGGCTTTGCCTTTTTCTTGATCGGCAGCGACAGTTCCAATCCCTCGAGCCGTGCGGCGCAATGTTCCATCACCGGACACGTCAAGCAATGCGGCGACTTTGGCGTGCAAACCGTCGCTCCAAGCTCCATTAGCGCCTGATTGAAGTCTCCCGCCCTACCTTCCGGGATCAGTTCGCTGACGAGATGCTCCATATACACGCGCGTGCTTCCTTTGGCGATATCTTCGCGGATGAGAAAATAACGGGAAAGCACGCGCATTACGTTTCCGTCCACCGCGGGCTCCGGTTTATTGTACGCGATGCTCAGAATCGCTCCGGCGGTGTAAGGACCCACGCCTTTCAACGAGGAAATGTCCTCTTTGTTGTCGGGAACGGTACCGCCGTACCGCTCCCTCACTTCCCTGACGGCCGCCTGCAAATTTCTCGCCCGGGAATAATAGCCGAGCCCTTCCCAAGCTTTCAGCACTTCTTCCTCTTCCGCATCGGCAAGCGCCTCTAGCGTAGGAAATTTCTCGATAAACCGATTAAAATACGGGATGACGGTTTCCACCCGGGTTTGCTGCAGCATAATCTCCGAAATCCAAATATAATAAGGGTTTCTGCTTTTTCTCCACGGCAGATCCCGCTTGTGCCTCTCATACCACCCCAACAGGCGGCGGCTGAAATGCGTCTTCATCTGCCCCAAGTCCATACGTTCTCCTTCTCCGATCCATATCTTCGCTTGCCGCCGCGCGGCTCGGCCGGATACTTTCCCGATTCTGCCTCAGGCGGTTTCCTCGTATTCATTATACGGAAATTTTCGAGGAGAAGGAACAGCCGACTTGCCGAAGCGCACAGAACAGCACGGGGAGGACAGCGTCCGAAAAATAGGCGAATGTTGCGTGGCGAAGATCTGGGTAAACGTCATATATTATAACTGCCTATATTAAACAAAAGCAGAGGTGCTGACATTGATGGAACCGAATGAAATCAAACGTCTGATCGGCGAAAAAGTATACATGGTAAAGACGGACGGAACGATAATAAAAGGGCGGATTGGCAATGTCGAGGACGATACCGTAACCGTCACAAACGACGATCGTTCATTATGGCGCATCCGGCTCAGCATCAGCGACATTCGTCTGCTCGCCCCTTACTATATCGCTTGATACACCGCAGGCCCCAAACAAAAAAAGACGCGATGCGGGATCATCCCTTCATCGTGTCCGCAAGACTTTACTAGAAAAACGGGTAACCTCCGTAACCTCCGTTACCTCCGTAAACACCGTAGCCGTCGTAATACCCTCCTCCGTACGGACCGTAGTATCCGTCGTACGGGATAGTTCCGATGGCCAGCAGGTCAAACAATACGAGCGGAAGAATCGCTTTCGTCCTCACTTTATGGCCTGCTTGCTTTACAATCAGTTGGCTGCCTTTCACTTTAACCAACTTGCCGGTAACAAGGCTGCCGTCCTTTCTCAGCGCAAAAATATGTTTGCCTACCAACGCTTTCGCCTGTTCTTTTGTCACCTGCACTGCGCGGTTCTCCTTTCTGTCGGGCATCTAGGGTTGCAGCGGTTCGCAAAAACCTATCGCTGTTTATCCTATGTGCGCATGCGTACAAAAGATTAGGCGATCGCGCAGCCGGCGCTTGAAATGGGCGTGCTTGTTTTACGGCTTATTTTCCGGTTTGTTTCCCGGCTGCTGTCCCGTCATCGCCGCCGGCAGCCCTCGTCGACATGCGGCTGACCGCCACCATGTGACGAGCCGCGCGCTCAAACTGACGGGGGTTGTCCGCAGCCATCGCGGGCGGCTCGCCAAACTCAAGAAGCGGTTTTCCGTAAAGCTACTCCCGGTTCAGACGTTCAATAACCTGCTGCAGTTCCATATCGGCCATCGATTCCAGCCGCAAATCATATTGGTCAAAAGCAAGCGCCGCCGTTACCGGATTCGGAACGATGACGCAGCGCATACCGGCGCTTTTCGCCGCCCGCGCTCCGTTCGGGGAATCTTCAAACGCCACCGCCTCCCCGGCGGAGACGCCCAAGCATTCCAATGCCTGCACATACAGCTCCGGATCCGGCTTCACCTTTTTCACGCCATCGGCGGTACGGATGCATTGGAAGTAGTGAAGCAGATCAAACTGCTTCAAAAACCGTTCGACCCACTGCAGGGTGGAGCTGGACGCAAGGCCGATGTTCAGACCGAGCGACTTCGCCGAACGCAAATAATGCTCCACTCCGGGCCGAATGGTGCGGCCTTCCATCATCTCCGCATGTTTATCGCTTATCCTTCTCCGCAATTCGTCGCGATTGATCGGCTTTCCGATGCACTGCTCCAAATAATCGTAAGGATCGAACACGTCGTGGCTCGTGCCCACGCATTGCGCCCACACTTCCAGCGGAAGCTCGACTCCATGCTCGCCGTATATTTCCCGGAAGGCGTCGTACCAGGGTGTCTCCGTATCGATAATGAGTCCGTCGAAATCAAAAACCACCGCTTTGATCATCTCAATTTCTCTCCTCCGCTCGCTATCCATCCGCGATTGTTTGTTCAAGCGTCACGCGCATTTATAAACGTTCGACCGCTTTTTTCCACCCTGCGTACTTGCCGCTGCGGTAATCCTCGTCCTTCTGCGGCGCGAAAACTTTGTCGGTTTCCCACAAAGCCGTAAGCTCCGTCTTGTCCCGCCAGAACCCTACGGCGAGCCCGGCCAGGTAAGCCGCTCCGAGTGCGGTCGTTTCCTGCACTTTCGGCCGCGTCACGCTTACGCCGAGCAGATCGGCCTGAAACTGCATGAGAAAATCGTTCTTCGTCGCTCCGCCGTCCACTTTCAGTTCACGCAGACGGATGCCGGATTCCTCCTCCATCACCTGCAGCACATCAACGCTCTGGTAAGCAATCGCTTCCAGGGCGGCGCGGACGATATGCGCCTTCGTCGTCCCGCGCGTGATGCCGGTAATCGTTCCCCGGGCGTGCGGGTTCCAGTACGGCGTACCGAGACCGGTAAATGCCGGCACGAAATAGACGCCGTCCGTATCTTCGACGGACGCGGCGATCGGCTCCGATTCCGCCGCATGCCCGATCAGCCCGAGACCGTCGCGCAGCCACTGGACGACCGCGCCCGCCGTAAAGACGCTGCCCTCCAAGGCGTATTCCACTTTGCCGTCCAGCCCCCAGGCGATCGTCGTCAGCAGCCCTTTTTGCGATGAAACCGGCTGTTCGCCCGTGTTCATGAGCAGAAAACAGCCCGTACCGTACGTATTTTTGGCCGTTCCTTCACTGTAGCAGGCCTGTCCGAACAATGCCGCCTGCTGGTCTCCCGCGGCCCCGGCAATCGGTACGGGCGAACCGTCTCCGAGCAGCGCCGTATGCCCGTAGATGCCGCTGGAAGGTTTCACTTCGGGGAGCATCGACCGCGGGATGCCGAACTCGCGGAGAATGTCATCGTCCCAATCCAGCTCATGTATGTTGAACAGCAATGTGCGGGAAGCGTTCGAGTAATCGGTGACGTGCGCCTTCCCTCCCGTCAAATTCCAGATGAGCCACGAATCGATCGTTCCGAACAGCGCCCGGCCTTGTTCCGCCAAGCTGCGGATGCGTTCGTCGCTGTCGAGCAGCCATTTCAGCTTCGTGCCCGAAAAATACGGATCGACGACGAGCCCGGTTTTCGCGCGAATCATCGCTTCTTTGCCGTCCGCCTTCAACCGCTCGCAAATATCGCTCGTACGCCTGCACTGCCAGACAATCGCGTTATGCAGCGGCTTGCCCGTGTCGCGATCCCATACGACCGTCGTTTCGCGCTGGTTCGTAATGCCGACCGCCGCGATTTCCCCCGGTTCGATCCCCTGCACGGCCTGCCGCATCACCTGCAGCTGCACGCGCCATATTTCTTCGGCGTCGTGTTCCACCCATCCGGCCTGCGGAAAGATTTGCGTAAATTCCTGCTGGGCCACGCTGACCATCCGGCCCCGCTTGTCGAATACGATCGCCCGGCAGCTCGTCGTCCCTTGATCGAGCGCCAGCACATATTTCTTTTCCAAAGAACGTCCCTCCCACCGCTTTGGTTCACCGCATTCCGTTATCGATCCTGAAGATCCGGAAATTGCGTCGCTTTTTCAAGCTCCGACAAGACGAGCCCGCGTTCCCGTTCCGTATCGGCCGCATCCCAACCGAGCCGTTCGCCCATAAAGCGGACAACCGGTTCGATGATACGCTCCGCCCGGTAACGGTCGAACAGCAGCATGCCCGTTCGGCGCAGCAGAAAATCGACCGCGGAGACGGCCATCTCATGCTCCGCGCAATAAGCGATCTCCGCCCGGAGCGCCGCTTCTTCCGGATCGCGCGGCGTTTCTTCCATTGTAGCAAAATATTGATAAATGTGTACGACATTCGCGCCGTACAATGACAATAAATAGGCCGGCAGCCGATCGCCCAACCCGATGCTTTGGCCCTGGCGAAGCAGTTCCCGCTTGTATTCGTCGAAGGTGGCGTATCCGCCGCGGTCGCCTCCGCTGATGATTTCCTTGTCCGTCGCGCACGGCGGAAACGTACGCCCGGTTTCTGCCTGCAGCTGCTTGGCGGCGAGATCCACGACCTTTTCCGCCATTTTGCGGAACCCGGTCAGCTTTCCTCCGGCGATCGTAATCAGGCCGGAATTAGACACGAAGATTTCGTCTTTGCGCGATATTTCAGACGGCCCCTTGCCTTCTTCGAAGATGAGCGGACGCAGTCCGGACCAGCTCGATTCCACGTCTTCCGCCTTGAGGCGCACCGCCGGAAAGGCGGCATTCACCGCGTTGATCAAATAATCGAGATCCTGTTTTGTCGTGCGCGGATCTTCAATCGGACCTTTGTATACCGTATCCGTCGTGCCGATATACGTCTTGCCGTCCCGGGGAATGACAAAGATCATCCTTCCGTCCGGAACGTCGAAGTAGGCGGCTTGTTTGACCGGCAGCCTGCGGTAATCGACGACAAGATGAACCCCTTTCGTGAGCAGCAGTTTTTTGCCGTGCAGCGATCCGTCGCGCGACCTGACCTGATCGACCCACGGTCCGGCCGCATTGACGATTTTCTTCGCATAAATGTCGTACGTTTTCCCGCTCAACCGTTCCCGGACCTTCACCCCGATGACCTTACCGCTATCGTCATAAAGAAACTCCTCCGCTTTCGCGTAATTCACGATGTGCGCTCCATGCGCATGAGCGCTCTTCAGGATTTCCACCGTCAGCCTGGCGTCGTCGGTCCGGTACTCGTAATAATAGCCGGATCCTTTCAGTTTGTCGGTTTTCAGCAAAGGCTCCATGCGCATCGTCTGTTCCTTGCCGAACATTCGGCGGCGCTCGCTTCGTTTGACGCCGGCGAGCAGATCATAAACGTACAATCCGATGGAGCTCGCCCAGTAACCGTACGTTCCCCCTTCATAAATCGGCAGCAGCATCGGGGCGGGAATGACGATGTGCGGAGCGTTTTGATGCAGCAGCGCCCGCTCGCGTCCGACCTCCATAACGAGCTTCACTTCGCCCTGCTTCAAATAGCGCAGCCCCCCGTGCACGAGCTTCGTCGAGCGGCTGCTCGTCCCCGAAGCGAAATCGTTCATCTCTACGAGCCCCGTCCTCATCCCGCGCACGCTGGCGTCCCAGGCGATGCCCGCCCCCGTTATCCCGCCGCCGATGACCAGCAGATCGAGCGGTTGTTCCGCCATCCGGCGCACGATTTCTACACGGTTTAACGCCGAAAATGATAAGTTCATCCTGTTCTACCTCCCGTTTCGTAGCACATGATCATTGTACGCTCGCGGACAAACAAAAAACCCTTTCGCATCCAATACGAACGAAGGCACGATTCGCCCACGGCAAATCCGCCTGCAATACGTATTGAGCAAAAGGGTTCTCTTCATTCTCCGCCCATTTGATCAATGTGCATTTGTACTTGTTGCCTATAAGTATACGCCAAAACCGTTCCGCTGTCTACATTTCGAGACGCCACAAATCGGGGCTGCCGACCGATACGGCCAACGCTCCGGCTCTGAGCGCATCCATGACTTCGTCTTCCGTGCGGACAAGCCCGCCCGCGATTATCGGGAGCGGAGTCAGCTCCGTAATTTCCTGAATCACTCTCGGCATCAGGCCGGGCATAATTTCCACCGCGTCGGCGCCGGAAGAGTGGACCGCTTTCATTCCGTTCTTGATCGCCGTGCTGTCGATGAGAAACAGCCGCTGCACCGCCATCAGTCCCGCCTCTTTCGACAGACTGATCAAATGGCTTCGCGTCGAAATGACGCCCGTCGGCCGGACATGCCGGGCAATGTACTGCACACCGCTTTTGTCCGTGGCGATGCCTTCGATGAAATCCAAATGGACGAACACGGATTTGCCGGCGTTCGCCCCCCGTTCGACGAGCGACTGCAAATTAAACACATTGCCGGTCAGCAAAAAAATGATATCGACGCTGCTTTCCGCCGCTTCCTTCATGGCGTCCTCGCTCCGTACGGCGGCGATCACCTGATGTCCGACCATATCCACGATGTTCATGAGAACATTCACCCCTCCCGTTCCGCCGCACCGCTCGAATCGGGCAGCTCGATAACCGCAAAGGCCGCCGCCGTCGATTGGCTGTGCGTGATGCTCACATGAATGCGCGCGCCCGGGGGGAGCCCGGTACGCTTGAGGGCCGCGTCGGCGATGCGGCATACCGGTCTGCCGTACGAATCGGCCGCGATTTCCACATCGCGGAACCCGGCCAAACGGCCGATTCCGCAGCCGAGCGCCTTGACGACCGCCTCCTTCGCCGCGAACCGCCCGGCGACAAATTCATGCAGCCGTCCTTGCCGCTCTTCCGCCAGCTTCCGTTCCGCGTCGGTCAGCACGCGCCCGATGAATTTTTCCGCGTGCCGATCCTCGAGCATTTTTTTCACTCTTGCAATTTCCACCATATCCGTACCTATGCCCACAATCATCGAAACCCTGCTTTCTCCGGTTTAGTCGCTCTGTTGCTCTGTTTTAAGTTTAACCCATTTGCGGTAAAATGGGTACTGCACAGAAAGGAGCGTTTTTTCATGCACGAACAGACGAAACGGGAACTGCTGCAAAACGATCGGCGGTATGTGTGGCATCCGTTCACGCAAATGAAAGATTACGCCGAGCAGGATCATATTCTCGTGGAAAAAGCCGAGGGCGTGTTTTTGTACGACGCGGACGGCAACCGGTACTACGACACGGTTTCCTCGTGGTGGGTCAATACGCACGGACATGGGCACCCGCGCATCAAGAAAGCGATAGCCGAGCAGATGGAGCAAATGGATCATGTCATGTTCAGCGGGCTGACTCACCGGCCGGGAATCGAGCTGGCGGAAAAACTGGCGGAAGTGACCCCCCCTGGGCTGAATAAGGTGTTTTATTCCGACAACGGTTCGACGGCGGTGGAAGTGGCGCTGAAAATGTCGTTTCAATACTGGCAGCATATGGGCAAAAAAGAAAAAACGAAATTCGTTTTCCTCGACAACAGCTACCACGGGGATACGATCGGAGCGGTCAGCGTCGGAGGCGTCGAGCTGTTCCATTCCGCGTTCAAACCTCTCTTGTTTTCCGCGTACAAAGTTCCGTCTCCCAACGTTCACGAATGGCCGGACGACTCCGAGGCGGGACGGGAGGAATGCGTCGCTCACGCTTTAGCCGCGGTCGAGCGATTGTTCGCTTCATCGGCGTACGAAATCGCGGGGCTCATCGTCGAGCCGATGATTCAAGCGGCCGGCGGCATGATTATGATCCCGGCTTCTTATTTGAAAGGCTTACGGGAACTGTGCTCCTCCTACCACGTTCACCTTATCGCCGATGAAGTCGCCGTCGGCTTCGGGCGCACAGGGCTTTTGTTCGGGTGCAACCACGCGCAGATCACTCCCGACCTGATGTGTTTGTCCAAAGCTTTGACGGCGGGTGTCATGCCGCTTGCCGCAACATTGTGCACCGACGCTATCTATATGGCGTTTTACGACGATTATGAAACGTTAAAAACGTTTTTCCACGGCCACAGCTTTACCGGAAATCCGCTTGCCGCCGCCGTGGCGCTTGAAAATCTGCGCATTTTTGAAGAGGAACGAGTGATGGATCATGTGCGGGAAGCGTCCGCGTTCCTTAAGGAGCGGGTGAACCTGTTCCGGGATTTCAACCATGTGGCGAACGTGCGCAGCCTGGGGATGGTCGCCGCCTTCGATTTGTACGCGGATAAACGGTCGAAGCAAAAGTTCGCTTTTTCCGAACGGGTCGGTTTCCGCGTATACCATGAAGGGCTGAAAGAAGGGCTCATTCTCCGCCCGCTCGGGGATACGCTGTATTACTGGCTCCCGCTCTGCACGACGAAGGAGCAGATCGCCGATATCGTGGATCGCACCGCAAACGTGCTGCAGCGGATGGGATTATAGCGCGGGCTGCAAAGAAAAAACCGAGTAAGAGGGGGCGGCTAACCCCCGTCTCCTCACACCACCTAGCATGCGGGTCCGCACTAGGCGGTTCCAAAAGGTTGACGAAGTTCCAAATAACGA
>JAWLCZ010000114.1:0-13941 GCA_041686835.1 Paenibacillaceae bacterium
TGGAGAGCTGGAAACGATGGAAGCTGTGGAAACGGTGGCTCGCGGGCAGTTTTCTCGTTCTGGCCCTATTGTTCGCTGCCGGGTTAAGCTTTGCTTACTACCAAATTAACTCGATCGATTTGGAGTCCATCCGTCAAAGGCACGCTGTGGAGAGCAACAATCCGCCGGCAGAGGATGAATCCGGCGCCGTTCCTTTGTTGATGCAGGATTCTTTGGACAAGGCCAACGATTTGGCCGGCAAACAAGTAAAGAAGGAAGATGCGCTGGATACGGCTGCTATCTTGTTGAATTCGAAGCTGAGCATGAAAGAGATTTATTTTTTATTGGGAAAGGCGAGCGGCAAGCTCAGCAACGAGGAGAAACAGCACATCCGGGATGTTCTGTTGAACAAGCTGACGAAAGAGGAAATTGAAGCGCTGCGTGCGATTACGAAGAAGTATGGAAAAGGCCTCGTCATTCTCGATCCGGATTATCCGATCGAGCTGGTCGGCGTTTCCGATCTGAAAGAACGGGAGAAGATTCGAAAGCAGCTTGCAGCCGAGAAGAAGACGGTTTCCCGCCCCGTTCATGCGGAAGCAGGGAAACCGGACAACGCTCGAGATCCCGATACGCCAACCGCGGCTCCGTCCGGTGGAAGCAAGATCCCGCCGTCCGAAGGGAACAAGAACCTGACTCCGGCTCCGTCTGGAGTGAGCAAGAAGATGACCCCGCACCAAAAAGCGGTGCGCGATCAATACTTCAAGCAACTGGTTTCGCTGCAATCGGCGTGTCAAGCGAAAGCGGACGGACTCGTAAACGAAATCATTAGCGGTATGCAGCAAGAAGAAAAAGGAAAATCTCCAGGGGCAACATTTAAAAACACTTATTTGCAACGCGTTTCTATCGAAGAAGAACGATGCGATCGACAATTTTCCGCTGTGCTCGCCGCTGCGGAGAAAGAGTACAAGAAACAAGGAATGGACGCTGCGGAGCTCGCCGGATGGAAGAAGCGGTATGAAGCGGTTAAAAATAAGGCGAGAGCGGAAGCGATCGCCAAATTGGAAAAGTGGCTCGCGAATTAGAGGTTCGTTTTAAGGCATTTCCCGTTGACTTCGTATTAAAAATGTCGTACATTTGAGTATATTGATACATTTTGTAACATCGTGTTGATTGATGTACGGCCGATTTCATGTATGCCATGCGGAGAAGGGACATGATGAATATACATAAGTGGGTATATTGCATTCAATGCGAAATGCTGGTAAGCCGCGATAACGTAGAATATACGTTCAAGACAGGGTTTTATAAAACATTTTACCCGTTGGCGAACTGCAGCGGGAACGGTTGCCGTAATAAGGCGTACCCGCCAATGAATGAAAGCGATAATAAACACTGTCCCCCCGACCGTTACACTTCCGGAACTCCCTCACAAGACCGCCCCGCTTGAACGCTGAATCCTTTTTGGAAACTTCCCCACGCCTCCTTACCGGACTGCCGACGCCTTCATGATCCGCATCATTTGACTGGCGGTTCATTTTGCGATCATAATAAGTTTATTCACTATTACGTGCATGGAGGCTCTTGATCATGAACCCAGTGGCAAAAATGATGATTATTGCCGGATGCCTTCTCGTTATTGCCGGTCTGTTGTGGCAGGTCGGCGGACGATTTCTGAACCTCGGCCGGCTGCCCGGGGACATCGTTGTAGAGAAGGAGAACTTTCGCTTCTATTTTCCCATCGTGACCTGCATCGTGATCAGCATTGCGCTTTCCCTCATTTCGTATTTGTTCAGATGGTTCAAGTGACGCTCCCGCTAGCGAAAAGACGAGAATCAATTGGACTTCTGTCGCAAAGGAAAAATATGGATTATAATGAGGGGGGAGAAAAACAGAAATACGGGGGGGATAGATGTTGAAGAAACCGCAGTCCAAGCTGCGAATCGGCGACATGCTCGGAGACCGTTACCGCATCTCCGCACTGCTCGGAGAAGGAGGGATGGGATCCGTTTATTTGGCCGACGATCTGAAGCTGCCGGGAAAAAAATGGGCGGTCAAAGAATCGCTCCGCCCTCCGGGGGATTTCCAAACCTGCATGGACGAAGCGGAGATGCTGATCAGGCTGAACCATCCTTATCTACCGAACATTGTCGATTTTTTTCCGCCGAACCGGGACGGTTACAGTTATCTCGTCGTCGACTACATTAAAGGGCAGACGCTGCTGGATATGTTTGAAAAACATAACAGGAATATGCCGTACCGTACTGTCGTCAAATATGCGATCCAGTTGTGCGATTTGCTGCATTATCTTCACCACGATGCGGCGACGCCGATCATTTACCGCGACTTGAAGCCGTCCAACGTCATGGTGGATGATCAGGACCATGTCCGCTTAATCGATTTCGGCATCGCGAGACACTTCAAATCGGGACAATCTTCCGACACGGTGCAGATCGGCACGATCGGGTTCGCGGCGCCGGAGCAGTTTGAGGGCAGGCAGACGGATCATCGCACGGATCTGTACAATTTGGGCGCCATGATGTACTTTTTGTTAAGCGGTGGAAAGTATTATTACGTTGCGCAGAAGCCGCTCCATCTCCTGCGGCAGGATCTGCCGGAGCAGTTGGCGCGCGTCGTGCAGAAGCTGCTTCAGGCGAATCCGGAAGACCGGTACGCGAACGCGCTCGATGTCAAGGAACAGCTTGCCGAAGTATGGCCCGAACGGCTCGAAACGGAACAAGCGGAATCTGCTCCGCCATACCGCGTCGTTCCTCCGAAGCTGGTCGTGATGGCGAGCCTGTATCCGGGAGCGGGCTCGACGTTCGTCACGATAGCGATCGCCAGGGCGCTCCATGCTTGCGGCATCCCTCACGCCGTCGTCGAGTACCCGGGAACCGATCCTGGGCTGTATCATCTCTTGTTCGGGGAGAAAAACGCTCCTCCGGGCTATCGTTTTGCATCGGACCTTCTGATGCAGGCCGGTCCGGCGGAAAGAGCGGTCGAATGGACAAGCGGACATACAATGTGGGTTCCGGTCAATCCCGACGGGCACAAAGTGCAGTGGAACAAAGAACATACGATGAAATTGCTTTTCAGCATGAAAAAGCCGGTTGTGCTGCTGGACGTATCGCATCGGCTCGATGATGCCGAAGTTCAGGAACTGTTCGCCGAAGCCGATGAAATCTGCGTCGTTGTCGACACGTTTCCCGCCAGACTGAACCGCCGCGAATCGCTGGAACGGCTCGGCAAACTGTACGAATACAAGCAGGCGGACAAGCCGATCCGGCTGATCGCCAACCGCGACGTCAGTCACCCGTTAAGGGACGATTGGCTGCAGTCGCTGCCGTTTCCGCCCCTGTGCACCGTTCCTGACATTCCGTATAAGGAAGTGATCGGATCGCTCTGGAAAGGGAGCCTGGTGCATGACCAGAAAGAGGCGAACCGTTTGCTGACGGAAGCCGTACAGCCTGTCGTCGGGCATATCGTGCCGGGGGAAGCTTTGCGCCCGGGAAGCAAAACGAAAAGGACCGGTATGTTAAGCCGCTTGTTCAAGGGACTTCCGTTCTCGTGATTTTTCTTGAAAAAAAGGGTTGTTTTTCCTCTTAAAACGTGCCATAATATTTACAAAAATAAATGATGAAAAGCGGAAGCACCGCTGACTGCGATGGAATATTCGCGTCGGCGCGTGCTTTTTTGCTTTTCAAGGAGGCGATAGGCATCTCGTGAGCATGAACGATAAACGGCGTGTCGCGATCATTGCCGCCGTCATATCCGCTGTTTTTATCGTCAGCGGCATTTTGCGGCTTATCGATTTGATGTAGAGGAGGGTATATGGACAGAATCCATCTCGTTATCGCCGATGAAGACAAGACGTATTTGGAAATGTTCACCGGTTATGTGCGGACGAGCGATTACGCGAACAGGCTGGCTGTCAAGTCGTTTTCGCAGAAGGACGCGCTGGATCGGTATTTGAACGGCGGAACGCAAACGCAAATTTTGCTGGCGCAAGCGGGAATGATACCGGATCCGTCAACTTTCCCGAACGTCGAATGCGTCATTAGGCTGGAGGAAACCGGTTCCGGGTACGCCGACGCTTCAATGCCCGCGCTGTATAAATACCAGCCGCTGACAGCGTTATTGTCGGCCGTGTTCGGTATATACGCCGCGCAAGACGGGAAAAAAGAGGTGCGGTTCACCGGCAGCCGGAAATCAAAAGTTTTATCCGTTTATTCGGCAGCGGGCGGCTGCGGAAAAACGACTGTCGCCGTCAATATGGCAAGGCAATTGGCATTGTTGGATTACCGGGTGTTCTATCTCAATATGGAACTGCTCAGTTCGGCGAAAGTGTGGATTCCGATGGAAGGCGAGGGAGGCCACGAATTTGCCCAGCTGCTTTATTACATGAAGACGAATGCGAAAGAGATCGGTTCCAAGCTGCAGATGTACAAAAAACACGATGTTTTTACAAAGGCCGATTATCTGGTGCCGTTAAGCCATGTGAAAGAAATGATGAGCATGACCATGCAGGATGCCGAAACGCTGATCGATATTCTTGTCGAAGAAGCGTCCTACGACGTGATTGTCGCAGATTTGGAAGCTTCGCTGCACGAAAGGGTGTTGGGCGTTTTGCGGAAGAGCGACGATATTGTGTGGCTATTGCTCGACGACATGCAGTCGTTGCACAAAACAAAACGGCTGTTGGAGCAGCTGCCGTTGTTGGGTGAAGGAATCGGTTCCGTTCTGCAAAAAACGAAATTCGTCGTCAACCGGTTCACGGGCGCTTACATGAATCCGATCGAACGGGAAGGAATACGCGTCAGCGGGCATCTGCCCTACATCCCGCAATGGAAAAACGCCCATTCGCGGGAACAGATGTACTCGGCGGCTGCGTTCAACGAACGGCTGACGGAAATCTGCGGCAGCCTGTACGGTTTGAACGGACATGCCGGCGGTGAGCGGGTCTCATGATGCAGGATGCGGTGTCCATGTTAAGAGAACAAATTCGCGGCAGGCTGGATTTGTCCAGCTCCACTTCGGATGAAGAGCTGCTGCGGCACATCGAAGAGACGGTGTTCGAGTATTCCGTGCGGCACTATTTGACCGCGCTGGAAAAGAAAACGTTTGTGCAGATGATATACAATTCTTTCCGCGGGCTCGATATTTTGCAGCCGTTAATCGACGATCGGACGATTACGGAGGTGATGATTAACAGCTACGATGAAATTTTTATCGAACGGGAAGGAGAAGTGCTCCGCCATCCCGCCCGCTTCGAAAGCGAGCGGAAGCTGGAAGACGTCATCCAGTCGGTCGTGGCGAAAGTGAACCGGGTCGTCAACGAAGCCTCGCCGATCGTGGACGCGCGTTTGAAGGACGGTTCCCGCGTCCATGTCGTCCTCCCGCCTATCGCTTTGAAAGGACCTTCGATGACGATCCGGAAGTTTCCGGAAAAGCCGCTGACGATGGAAGATTTGGTGCAAAAAGGCGCGTTGACCCGCGAAGCGTCCGAATGGTTAAGCAGGCTGGTCGCCGCCAAATACAACATCTTCATCAGCGGCGGAACCGGTTCCGGAAAAACGACGTTTCTCGGCGCCCTCTCCAATTTCATTCCGAACGACGAGCGCGTCATTACGATCGAAGATTCGGCGGAGCTGCAAATTACGTCGATCCCTAACCTGGTAAAGCTGGAAACGCGCAACGCCAACACGGAAGGTAAAGGGGAAATCACGATCCGCGATTTAATCCGCGCTTCGCTGCGCATGAGGCCGAACCGGATTATCGTCGGCGAAGTGCGCGGCTCGGAGGCGCTCGATATGCTGCAGGCGATGAATACCGGACACGACGGTTCACTGTCTACCGGTAATGCGAACTAGGCGGCCGATATGCTGAGCCGCTTGGAAACGATGGTGTTGAGCGGGGCTCATTTGCCGGTGGAAGTGGTGCGCAAGCAGATGTGCTCTGCAATTGACCTGATTATTCATCTGGCGCGCATGAAAGATCGTTCGCGCAAAGTGCTGGATATTAGCGAGGTGCTGGAAGTGAGCAATGGAGAAATTGTCTTGAATCCGCTGTTTCGGCTGGACGAAACAACGGGACGATTATTGCCGACGGGAAACCCGCTGCGCCGGGTGACGAAACTGCGCATGGCCGGGTTCAGCGACGAAGGGCGGGAGGTGGCGAACCATTAGCATCGCATTATTCGCGCTCGCAGCCGGAGCATTAACGTGGGGCGGGTTCTATATCGCCGATTTGCGCGCAAAGCAAAGAAACGATTCGCACACGCCGAACGCGCTGATCGATTACTCGACCTATGCGATGTCGGCGAAAGAAATTGCCGTTTCCGCACTCATCGCCGCGGCGGTATTGTATGCGATCGGGATCGTGTTTTATATGAACCAGTTCGCCGCTCTGGCGCTGGCGCTGCTCGGCGCCGCTTATCCGAAAGTGCGCAAAGCCGAGCTGCGCGACAAACGGAAAGCGGAGCTGTGCATGCAGTTCAAGCAAGCTCTCTATGCGCTGTCCGCGTCGCTGGCCGCGGGGAAATCCGTGGAAAACGGCTTCCGCGACTGCGTCGACGACTTGAAGCTGCTGTATCCCGACCCGAATACGTACATCGTCCGCGAATTTGAAATCATGAACCGGCGGGTGGAAAACGGCGATCCGATTGAGCTGGCGCTTGTGGATTTTGCCGGCCGCGCCGATTTGGAGGATGTGCACAGTTTTGTCGATGTGTTCATCACGTGCAAACGGACGGGGGGTGATCTCGTTGAAGTGATACGCAGGACGTCGAACATGATCAGCGAAAAACTGGAAATCCAGCAGGATATATCCGTCATGATCGCGCAAAAAAAGCTAGAATCGAAAATATTGACGATGGCGCCGTTCACGATTGTGTTTCTGCTGGCCGTAAGCTCGCCCGATTATATGGCGCCGCTTTATTCCCCTTCGGGAGCGCTGATCATGACCGTCGCTCTGCTGCTGCTTGTCGGCTGCCATTTTATTGCGAAACGAATTATGAATGTAAAGGTGTGATGCGATGGCGTTTTTGCTTGCAATGGCTTGCGCGCAGTTGGTCGGTGTGGGCGCTTTGCGCCTCTTGGCGGGCAGACGGTACAGCTCCGACATTGCCGCTTACGGCAAGCCGTTTCAGCTGGCGTTCCTGGCTCCGGCATCGTTATATGCGCTGGAACGATCCCGGTTTATGAAGCGGTTTCCGCGCGCAACGGCGAACATTCACCGGACGATCGTCGGATTGTACGGAAGCAGGAACGGGATGGAATATACGAAACTGTTCGCCGCGCAAACCGTTTCGCTCATGATGCTGCTCTTCTTTTTGTTCACTCTCGCCGCAATGTTGGCGGACGGCAGCTTGTCCGTGTTCGGATCGGGGCTTGTCCTGGTCGCCGTCACGCCTTTTCTGATGCGCAAACAAATGGAGGACAAATTAAAGAAGAAAAAACGCGATTTTATTCTCGAGCTTCCGGAGCTGCTGAACAAAGTGACGCTGCTCGTCAATGCAGGGGAAACGGTGCAGAACGCCGTAATCCGCTGCACGGAGCAAAAGAAAAACGCGGAGCACATTCCGCTTTACAAGGAACTGCTGCAGGTGAAGCATGAAATTCATCACAATGTTTCGTTTGCCCAGGCGCTGGAACAGTTCAGCAAACGGTGCGGCGTACAGGAAGTCAGCATTTTTACGACGACGGTGCTGCTCAATTACCGCCGCGGCGGGGATCAATTGGTGATCGCTTTGAGGGAGCTGTCCCGAAATATGTGGGACAAACGGAAAGCGATGGCGAGAACGCTTGGCGAAGAAGCTTCGTCCAAGCTTGTGTTTCCGATGGTGTTCATTTTTGTGATCGTGATGGTCATCGTATCTGCCCCGGCTTTGTTATATATGGGGCAGTGAACCGGTAACGCCGGCATGCCGGCATCATGGATTGGACAATCGACTGGACAGGAGGACATGGAATGAAAGAAATCTGCAGGAAATGCGCGCGGTTTTGGGAGGATGAAGAAGGTATCGGAACGCTGGAAATATTGCTGATCGTTGCGGCCATCGTCATTATAGCGATCGCTTTCCGCAATTATATCGTGGAATGGGTTAAAAATCTGCTGTCCGATACGAACGATAAATTGAACGAGAGACCGCCCGAGATAGAAGGGCCGTAAACGATGAACGCACAGGACGGTTTGCGCCGTTTCCGCACGGTGCCTAAAGGCGAGCAGGGAAGCTTCACCGTCGAGGCTTCCCTCGTGTTCCCGGCCGTGCTGACGGTGACGTTATGCTTTATCTTTGTCAGCTTGTACGTTTACCAGAACGCCGTCTTATATCACATAGCTTCCGTCATGGCGGAAAGGTCCGCGTTTACTTGGGATAACAGCAAGAAAGACGCGTTGACCGGCGCGTTCCACCCGACGGAGCGTGACAGCTTGTACTGGCGGCTGACCGACGACAGAAGCGCGGAAGTCCAATTGATTGGGGATTCGTCCACAGGCAATCCAAGCGGGGAACAGCACATCCCGGCAGGCCATTCACCGGGGGAACAGCACAATCCGGCAGACAATTCGCCTGGGGAACAGAACAACCCATCCGCTCTGCCGGAGAAGAAGCTGTTGAAAGCCGCGCAATTTTTAGCGGACGGAACCAGAGGCGAGCTTGGTTTTACGAATCGCCTGCTTGTGCGGGAAATCACGGTCCGTTTGCGCCATCCGTTCCATTTTCCGTCCGCGATAAGCGAATGGTTCGGCGCCGATACCGTATTCACGCAAGCGAAGGCTGCGGTTGTCGAGCCGGTTGAGCTGATACGCGCCGTCGATTTGGCCCGCACTTATGGCGATGCGCTTTTGCAGAACCGGGATAAGGCGAAAGCCATTTTCGGCCAATTCGCCGATAAGACCGCGTCACCGGATGAAGCCGGCTTGTCGTTTCGCTCCGATGCGGAAGCGAACGTCTATTTGCGCCGATTGGTCGGCGGCGCGTTTGCCGAGATGCAGCTGAAAGAACCGGGGAAAACCCGGCAGATCGATGCGCTCGACAAAAGTCGTGTCGCCCACCAGGCCAAGGTCGGCTACATTTCCAAAAACAAGGATATCGAGGATCAGATCGCGAAAGACGTCGAACTGATGAGAACGGGAGCCGTCAATGGAGTGGTGTGGCATTTTTTCCGGAAATCCAAAGACGGCCTGATCGGTCCGTCCAAACCGCTGAAGCAGCTGTTGGAGTCTAACGGAATCGTCGTCGTCATTCATGAATAACGCGGAGGAATGCTTAATGTTGTACAGGCGGTTTATAAGAGTATTTTCTTCCGATCGCGGAGCGGTCTCGGTCTATTTTGCGGTTATCGTTGCCGCCATTTTCTTCTTCAATGCGGTGCTGATCGACTTCGCCCGAATCAAACTGGCCGAAAAACAGTCCGAGCACGCGGTGAAAGCGGCAGTCCGTTCGGTGCTGTCCGCTTATCAGCCGGAAGTGCAGACGTACGGGCTGTACGGATTGGGAGTCGATAAGGAGCAGGAAGACGGCATTTTCACTAAAGTCATGGGCGAGAACGTATCGTCCGGCCTCCGGATGGAAAACGGCTCCGCCGTCGTCACGAACCTGCTTCCTCTGGGCGATCACAGAGTGTTTGAGCAGCAAGTATTGGAGGAAATGAAGTACCGGGCGCCCATCGAATTTACCATCGGCGTCATTGACAAGTTTTCGGCGGAATCCCCCAACATTCAGCGGATGCATACGTTTACGCAGGAAGCCGTCAAGGTGGACAAGCTGATCAAACAGCGTGAAAACGAGCTTGACGATGCCTGGAAGCAAGTTGAAATGCTGTACGGCTTGCTGGAAGAAAAACACGCCGCCTATGCCAAGACGCTGCGGGAAATGGGCGAGTTGGCGGAAGCGATCGGATCGGCACGTGCCGACGAGGTCGATCGGAAAATGGACAGCGTAAGAAGGGAGCTTCGCTCGGTGTCCGGCGATCCGGATAACCGCGGCAAGGCTTCCGCTCTGAGAGCCGAACTTAGCCGGCTGCGGGAGCTGCTGAGCAAAATCCGAACATATGAACAGCTTGCGGCGGAAATGAAATCGGACACGGAAAAAGCGGTCGGCGAAGCGGAAGCGCTCGCGGAAGGAATCGGCAGCCTGCTCAATAAAGCCGCCGACACGGAACAAAGAATTGTGCGGGAGATCGGGGAGATAAAGGGAAAGCTGGAAGGCGGGGAAGGACCTTCGGGGAACCGGCCGGAAGATGTGTTCTCCTCGATCAAAATAAGAGGGGGCGATTATTACCGCGGTTACCATGCGGAAATGTCGCAAATCGCCGCGCTGTTCGTCTCTTTTGCCGGGAAAGTGCGGACTCAGCTTCCGGACTCGTTATCGGGATTGGAATCGGCGAATGAGCTTTACTACGCCAGGGCAAATCCGTGGTTTGCGGCCAGGCAGTCGGAGAATAGCCAGCGGAAATCGGAAAACAACGATATAGAGCGGATGAAAGAAGAACAGCGCGGCAAAGCTCAGCATTACATGGATAAAGCGCTGAACGATGTTCAGAAGTGGACTTCCGGCTGCGCGGATTCGGACGCCGGTCAGTACGCAAAGCTCGCAGGAAAAGAAGGATTGTTTTCCCACTATTCCCGCTTCAACGACATTAAGGAAACGGGCGATCCCGGCAATCCGTCCGAAATTCACGGCAGCGCCAAAGATCTCGGCATTTACGGTTTATCGTTGGCGAACGAATTGATGTCCAAGCTCGATACGGTCATGAACGAGCTTTACATCAACGAATACGCGCTCACCAAATTCAATTACGCGACGTTGGGAAAAGGAAGCATGCAGTCCGCCGAATTGTCGCGCCCTGCTGACCACCCATTGAAAAACCAGGAAGCGGAGTACGTTTTGTACGGCTTGTCTTCTTGCAGGAGCAACATTTTTGCCGCGTATGCCGAATTGTTCATGTTCCGTCTTTCGCTGAGAACCGTCGAAACGCTTTCTGATCCGAAAAAGGCGGCCGCCGGTTCCCCGATGCTCGTATTTCTGATCGCTCTGGCCGAAGCGGCGGGGAAAGCTTATGCCGACATGGGAGAACTGGCGGAAGGAAAAGCGGTGCCGCTCATGGAACGGACCGCCGCCATCAAGCTTCATTATAAAGACTACTTGCGCTTGTTTCTGCTGCTGCACGGCAACAACCCCAATATCATGGCGCGCATGCAGGCGCTGATTCAGCTGAACACCGGGCACGATTTGACGCAAACTCCGACGTACGTGCAGGGGACCGCGAACACATCGATTCGGCTGTGGTTTATCCCGTCATTGATTCGGCTGCTGCATGCGGGCGGAGTGGTCGACGGGACGGTGAGCGGGGCTCGTTATTATATGTCGAAAACCGCGTCGTCGGCGTACTGACGGGAGGAGGAACTTGCTTATGACGAAACCGTTGAAGCCTGATCAGGGAAGCATCGTGCTGGAGGCGGCACTGGTTCTGCCCTTCTTTCTTGCCTTCGTGCTGGCCCTCATCGCCGTCATTCAAATCGTCATCGCCGAAAACGCGCTGCACTCCGCCGTTGCGGAAACGGTAAAAACAACGGCCGCATCGATGTATCCCGTCAAAATCATGAATGAGCGGCTGCGCGACAGCGGCGCCGGACAATCTTTCGCGGATGCCCTTGAAAAGCTGAAGGCGGCGAGAGAAAAGCTGGACGCAGCGGAGCAGATGTTTACCGATTACGCCAACCTTATTCCGGAACCCGTATATGAAATGATAGGGTTGGAACAGTCGCTCGGCGACAAGTTGAAAGAGGAGTTGACCGGCCGGATCGACAAAGTGTTGTATTCGCCGTTTGTGCCGATTGTCGAAAAATTCGTCGATTCGGACGCATCCGGAAACAAAATGCTGAAGACGGAGCGGCTTTCCGTTATCCGCGTCGTTTTTCCCGATTTGCAAAACGGCGAACATCCGTATTTCGGGATCGAAGCGCAGTATGATTTGCCGCTGCACATCCCTTTCTTTCACTATGTCGTGCATATTCGGAAAAAAGCGTACGAACGGGTATGGATCGGCGCCTGATATCCGATGGAGGTGCTTGGATGCTGACTATCCACTATATTGTACTGGCCGTGCTGGTCATTGCGGCGTTCTGCACGGACATAAGAACCATGCGCATTCCGAACGCGCTAACCGTATGCGGGGCGCTGGCCGGGCTGCTCGTCCATGCCGGCGTCTCCCGCTGGGACGGGCTTGTTTTCTCGCTGACCGGCATGCTGGCCGGATTCGGAACGCTGCTTGTGCTCTATGCGTTCGGGGCGATTGGCGCGGGAGACGTCAAGCTGTTCGGGGCGATCGGAGCGTTGGCCGGAACCGAGTTTGTGCTGTACAGTATCATGTATTCGATCGTTTACGCCGGGGCTATCGGCGTCGTCATTCTCCTGTTTCGCCGGGAAACGGTGATGCGGATCGGACGGATCGTGCGATGTATCGCCGGCTTTGTCTTGTTTCGCGATATGGCTTCGGCACAAGCGATCCGGCATGAAAAAAACATCCGGTTTCCGTTCATGGTTGCGGCGCTGCCGGGAATCGTCACGGCTTACTTTTATCTTATCTAGGAGAAACCGATGAATACGACCATCTATAACCTGCAATACGATTTCATCCAACAAAACGGAAATTATTTGCTCATCACGAAAGCGGAACCGCTGCAGCACGGCGATCTTGCCGAACTGCAGGCAAAAATGCTTCAGGCGAACACGATTCCCGGGCTGCTTCCGGTCGAATTCGAAGAGACCGATTTGCAGATCCGGCTGCGGTATCCGTTTACGGGAAAACGGATGCTGACCCATGCCATCAAGTCCGGAAAACTGTCGCTGCAGCAGTATTTGAACCTGCTTTACCGCATCGTCTCCGTTGTCGACGACAGCAAAATTTATATGCTGAGCGAGCACAACTACATCCTGAAAACGGATTTTATCTTTATCGGCCATGATTACAGCGACATCTATTTGACGTATTTGCCATTAAAGAAGATCGAATACAAAGGAAACGTCCGGGATGAAATCCGAATGATGGCGACAAGCCTGCTCGGTTCGGCGGCAGATGTCGGCGGAGCGGGCTTGCACAGTTTGATGGCCGAGCTGCAGGATGACGCCTTCTCCGTCCGGGGCTTGAAGGAAAAGCTGAAAGTAATGCTGACGGAACATCGGGAAGCGCTCCAATGGCCTGCTCCTGTGGCTGCGGCGCGTGAAACGGATGCGTTTGCCGGGAGGGAAGCCCGGCATGACGAAAAGGTGCCGGCCTTCGTGCAAATCGCCCCAACATTGGAAGATGACGGGGACAGCGTCATGGCCGTGCCGCCGGAACGGACTACGCCGAAACGCGCCGCCGCTCTCTATTATGCGGCTGCCGCAGCGGCCATCGCTTTCATTTGGGGATTGTACGCTGTCGTGCCCGAGGAAGGCATGCTGTATATAGGCTTGGGGTTGACGGTATTGTGCGCCGATCTCGTGTTTGTTTTTACGCAAATCCGTGCCCCCGGGACGTTATTCGGCGGTAGACCCGATCGCGAATCGGAAATCCCGTTCGAACCGGCGGTTCAACCGGCGGTTCAGCCGGCGGATATCCCCGCCTGCGATCCGATGCTGAACCAGACGACGCTGTTGGCGAATCCGGACGCAACGGTTCTGCTGCACGAAGGCGGCTTTCGGGCGGGCGAAAGCTTGGCGTCGGAGCGGGCTTGTCTTGAAATTCGCCGGGAGGATCGGACAGAGCGGGTCGAAATCGACGGGAACAGCTTCGTTATCGGCAGAGGACCGGCGGAGGTGCACTACGCGGAAAACGCGATCGGCGTTTCGCGGGCGCATTTGGAAATCGTGAAGACGGAATCCGCATACGGCGTAAAGGATCTCGGTTCGAAAAACGGCACCCTGTTGAACGATGAACCGCTCGTTCCGTATAAAGTGTATCCTTTAAACGACGGCGATGT
>JAWLCZ010000115.1:0-13748 GCA_041686835.1 Paenibacillaceae bacterium
ACCCTAAGATCATTGTCCGGGAACATCACGAAAAGTCCAAGACCCTAATGGTGATTTTTAGTTGTCAAAGAGCGGATTTTCTTCTTGGACCCCGACTTCCGCTCCTCGCCCTTCGGGCTGCGGTGCGGGTTCGGATACGTCCGCCATAGTTGCCATGATTTAACTGGAAATTCTTCGAAAAGAAGATTCTAAACATACTATACGAGGAGAGGATGGAAGATGTTCGAAAGATTACCGAGAATGGTCAAGGTAAGGCAAATTTTTGACAACGCTTCCGTAAGGGACGTGGCGCAGGCGACACGCCTTCAGCTTGAATCGGTGCTTCCCGCGGATCTGAACGGCAAAACAATAGCCATCACCGCAGGGAGCCGCGGTATACGCAATATCGCCCTCGTCATCCGCACGGTTGTCGAAACGTTGCGCGCGAAAGGGGCCGAACCGTTCATCGTTCCCGCGATGGGCAGCCACGGCGGAGCGACGGCGGAAGGACAAACCGGCGTGCTGGAGAGTCTCGGAATAACGGAAGCCTACTGCGGAGCGCCGATTCGCGCCTCAATGGACGTCGTGGAAATCGGGCAAACGAGCTGCGGCGTCCCGGTATTTATGGATCGGCACGCTCACGGCGCCGACGGCGTCATTTTGGTGAACCGGATTAAAACGCACACGGATTTTAAAGGCGATATCGAAAGCGGTCTGATGAAAATGGCCGCGATCGGGCTCGGAAAACATGCGCAGGCGCTTCAGCTGCACAGGCAGGGGATATACGGCATCCGCGACGTGATGAAGCGCGTGGCCGAGGTCGTGCTGAACAGCGGCAAAATCGTATGCGGTGTCGCACTCGTGGAAAACGCGTACGACGACACGGCGCATATTGAAGCGATACCGCCGAAACGCATTCCGGCGCGCGAAGCGGAGCTGCTGCTTTGGTCGAAACGGATGATGCCGAAGCTGCCGGTAGAGGACATCGATCTGATGATCGTCGACGAGATTGGCAAAAATTACAGCGGTACGGGAATGGATACGAACATTATCGGCCGCATGCGCATATACGGGGAAGCGGAGCCGGAATCGCCGCGCATCAAGTACATTTTTGTGCGGGATTTAAGCGAAGCGACGCACGGCAACGCTTTAGGCATCGGTTTGGCCGATTTGACAACCCGCCGCGTGCTTGACAAAATCGATTTTCAAGTGACCAACGAAAACGTAGTGACCAGCACGTTCCTGCAGCGGGCCGCCATTCCGATTGTTATGGACAGCGATTATGATGCGATACATACCGCTTTGCGCTGCTGTTGGGGTACCGATCCGGAGGCTGCACGCATCGTCCATATTCCGAACACGCTGGAACTGCACCATATCCGCCTCTCCGAACCGCTTCTCGATGAGGTGCAGGCGTTAGAGCATGTGGAACTGACCGGCGGCCCGGAACCGTTTCGCTTCGACGATAAAGGCAATCTTATCCATGTGTGGGAACGTTAATTGTTGCGTTACAACGGAAAGGCTAATTCATTGCTCAGGCCAAAACGGAATTTCAGTGGTCAAGAAGGAAGCTGCCGCTCAAAACGGAACTTGCTCCGGTCAGAACGGAAAAGTCAACTGTTCCGGTTCCTGACGCTGTGCCGCATCGTTCCGCTGCGCAATGCCGCTTGAAACGGCCGCGGGTTCTTTATCGCGGATGCCGTAACGTTCGAACAGTTTTCGTATTTTTAGACGGATAGGTTCCTTGTACGATTGCGGCACGGAAGTCGTTTCCCGGTACAGCTCGGCGTACGGGACAACCAGGCTGGGGTAATGTTCGTGCAAAGTGCGGAAAAACCATGATTTCACTTCGCGGGTGCCGAGCCGCAAAAACGAAGGCATGACGAACTGCGCTTTATGCGACGCCGCCTGCGCGACGATTGCCGACAAATGATCTTCGCTGTCCGTTATATACGGGAGAATCGGCGCCATGAACAGGCCTGCCGGAATTCCTTCCTCAACGAGCCGCTGAACCGTTTCCAGACGTTTCAAGGGAAACGGGGAAGCAGGCTCGAAATGCCGCCATACTTCCCTGTCCAGCGTATTGACGCTAACATTCACGGACGAGAGCGGCAGTTCCTTCAACACATCGATGTCCCTCAAAATAAGGGGGGAACGTGTTGTAATCGTTGCGGGCACCCGGTATTTGGCCAATATTTCAAGGCATTTCCGGGTTAACAGCGTCTTTGCTTCCAGCGGCTGGTACGGATCGGTCGCGGTTCCGATGGCCACTGTTCCTATGCGCTTCAGTCCGTCTCTGGACCGGGACATCTTTTTCAACTGCGCTTCCAGCACTTCCGGGACATTCGCTTTGAACACGATATGCTTCTGGAACGTATCGTCGGCTTCCATCCCAAGGAAGGCATGCGTCGAACGGGCGTAACAGAAGCTGCATCCGTGCTGGCAGCCGCGGTACGGATTGATCGACCAATCGAAGGGCATGGACGGCGCCTTTACCCGGTTCATTCCCGTTTTCGCATGCAGTGATTCGTACCGGATCCGGTTTGTCATAGCTTCACCGCGTTTCATAGGATTGTTGAATGAAAACATACGTTTGGTTTCATTGTAGCAAACAAACGTTCTGTTTTCAATCGTTCCGGATGGCATCATTCCCGATGTCTGTTCCAATCGGAACCGCCATTCCATATTTTTGCGGCATGCTTTAGCATCGCCTCCATGTTCGCGCGTTCCGCTCCGGATAATTTCGCACCGGATTGTTTTAAATATTCGCGAATGGGCAGGATAGTATAACTGCTTTTTCCGTTTCCGGATTTGAGCCTCGTCCAGGTGGGAACGGTACGCACACGCTTGATGCGCGTCGAACCGGCTTCATTTTTCTCGATATCGACAAGCAAAATAACGCCGCACTTGGTATAGAGGTTTTTATGGAGCGTCGTCGAAATAAAGTTGCCCAAAGAATAAATCGCAAGTTGTTTGTCGCTTTTGTATACGATCGGCTGCAGCAGATGCGGATGCGCCCCCAATATGATATTCGCCCCGTGCCGGAAAAGCAGTCGGACGATTCTTTTCTGCGTCCGGTCCGGATGATGCCGGTATTCCGTCCCGTAATGCGGACATACGATGAGCAAATCGGTTTTCGGCTTTATTCGTTTCATGTCGGAAACGATCTTACGCTCGTCGAGTAAATTGACTTGCCACGCATTCCGTTCCGGAAGCGGAATCTTGTTCGTGCTTTTGGAGTAGGCCAATATGCCGATGCGTATTCCTTTAATGTCCAATATGAGGTCGTTGTCCGCTTCTTCTGCGGAGACGTAAGTTCCGGTATGCTTCAGCCCGTATTTATCCAGCACTTCCAACGTTCGGATTAAACCTTCTTCTCCCCGGTCCATACAGTGATTGTTGGCGGTCGTAACGACGTCGAATCCGGCGTTTTTTAAAGCGGGAGCCAATTCGTCAGGACAATTGAACATGGAGAAACCGGTTTTCGGATTCGGACGGGTATAACGCTGCTCTTTCCCGGCTAGCGGAGTTTCCAAATTGCCGATGGTCAGATCTGCTCTCCGCAAGTACGGAGCGGTTTCCCGGAAAATCGAATCGAATGAGTAGGTACCGTCTGCGCGTCTGGCGGAAGCGATGAGCTTTCCGATCATCAATATATCCCCGACGGCGGCAATCGTAATGTTCGATCCCATATCGCATCCCCTTTCTGTCTCATTTTCAGTCTATTCAACCTGCTCCCGGCCGGTACGACTGTTGTCAGAAACGCGGCACGGGGAGTATAGAAACGGGACAAATACAAATACTATCGGATGCGGAGGTGAAACCGATGCCGAACAACAAAAGCGATAAAAAGAATAACCGGCGCAATCTCGGAAATTTTACGGAAGAAGCGGTATCGCTTAAGGCCGATAAAGCACGCGAGTACCCTCCGAGCTTAAACGGGATCGATAAAAACGAATCGTAACCTGTAAAAGCAGCGCCACCCGCCAGGATGCTATTGGCATTGACAACCAACCGTTTTAAGAGGGGGCGTCCGTTAACCGATGAACGATAACGAACCGGATAAAAAAGAATGGGAACAAAGCGTCTGCCACACCCTCGCCGAAGGCGAAATGGAACGCATCGATCCCGGAGAGGCGGCGGTAGACCGTCTTATCCCGAAATACGAAATCCGCATCAAGGCGGAGAAAGATCCGATCGCCGAAGAAACGCGCATCATTCGAAACATGGCGGAAGAAATCGACGGCCGGTACGACGAATATATGAAAAGCTGATCATGCGGGCAGCCTGTCAAAGGCAGCCCGTTTTTGCTCATGTCGAAACATCTCCGGAGTTTTTATCGCGAGGATGATATAGTATACTACAAATTGTGCGCTGCACCTTCCCTCGCATTACGGCATCCGGTCTCCTGCTGCCGGCGCTTGCCCAGCAAAAGGAAGCGTGGCAAGCCGTTTTTTACGGTCGGCAAGGACAAGCGTTGTCAGCGTTTTCCATGATTTAAGCAAAAATTAATGAAATGCCGGACAAAGTTTGTTATAGTGGTAGGGTAGCTCACAAATTATAAAATATCGCAGGGGGAAAAGCATAATGACACAAAAAGTCGCTGCTCCGGACAAAGACGAAGCCATCGCTGCAGCAGGAAACGCACACCAAAACGCCGCAGGCGGCCGCCGCAAAGGAGCCAGTTGGCCGTGGATTGCGTTGTCGGTCCTATTGGCCGGGGCTCTCATCTTCGCTTTGGTGAAAAACCCGACAGCCCATTCGGAGACGGTTGCCAGCGTGAACGGCAAAGACATCAGCAAAGAGCAGCTGTACGACGAGATGGTTAAGCAGGCCGGACCGCAAATGTTGGACAGCCTGATTACAAAAGAGTTGGTCAACCAAGAGGCGGAAAAAGCAAATATCACCATAACCGACCAAGATTTGACGCAGGAAGTCAATGAGATCAAAAAACAGTTTCCTTCCGAAGAACAATTCAACATGATGCTGGCGCAATCGGGGATGACGATGGACCAGCTTAAAGCGGAACTGAAAACGAACGCGCAAATCCGCAAAATTCTCGGTCCGCAAATTAAAATCACCGAAGACGAAATGAAAAAATATTTCGACGAACACAAAGACTCGTATGCCACGCCGGAACAAGTGCGGGCTTCCCACATTCTCGTGAAGACGAAAGAAGAAGCCGATGCGATACTGAAAGAATTGCAGAACGGCGCCGATTTCGCCAAGCTCGCCAAAGAAAAATCGCAGGATCCCGGCTCGAAAGACAAGGGCGGCGATCTCGGATTTTTCCCTCGCGGCCAGATGGATCCCGCGTTCGAAGAAGCCGCTTTCGGGCTGAACAAAGGGGAACTGAGCGGCGCGGTGAAATCGCAGTACGGATACCATATTATTAAAACGGTGGACAAGAAGGCCGCAACCACGCCGACTTATGAAGAGAAAAAAGAAGACGTGAGAAAAGAACTTTTCGATCAGAAACTGAGCGAAAAATCGAATGAATGGCTAACGAAGATTAAATCGGAAGCCAAAATTGAAAACCACTTGAAAAAGTAGTTTCATCAAGCGATGGACAGGAACAATCGTGCCGTGGATCGGCACGATTTTTTTATGTGAGTCTTATGAAGCGGATTAAAATAAAGCGGGACAAAATCGGTGATTGATCTCCTTCCGTCGCTGCCCTATAGTAAGATTGTAGACGATTCGTGAAGGAGAGGCGGGTTGATGCCAGTGAATCAGGAGGAACGCGGGTATGGCCGCGACGCCGTGCTGCCGGCAACCATGAAAGCGGCGGTGCTGCGGAACACTTTTGAAATTGCCTTGGAAGAGATTCCCGTGCCCGAGCCCGGACCCGGCGAGGTTCTCGTCAAAGTGATGGCGGTCGGCATTTGCGGTTCCGATATCCATTACTACGAGCACGGACGCATCGGCAGATACGTTGTAGAGAAACCGCTTATTCTAGGCCATGAATGCGCGGGCGTTGTCGCCAAAGTAGGGGACAAAGTGACACGCTTCCGCGTCGGCGACAGAGTGGCCGTCGAACCGGGGATTACGTGCGGCAAATGCCGTTATTGCAAAAGCGGACGGTACAATCTTTGTCCCGAAGTGCGGTTTTTGGCGACGCCGCCGGTAGACGGCGCATTTGTGCAGTATATTAAGCACCGGGAAGATTGTTTGTTCCCGATACCGGATCATTTGTCTTTCGAAGCCGCGGCGCTCGTGGAACCGTTTTCTGTCGGTATTCATGCGGCGAAGCGGGCGGGACTGGAGCCGGGATGCACCGTAGCCATCTTAGGAATGGGGCCGGTCGGGCTGACCGCGGTTGCAGCGGCCAAAGCGTTCGGCGCCGGTACGATTATCGTTGCCGATCTCGAACCGATTCGGCTGGAAGCGGCGAAGCGAATGGGCGCGACTCACGTCATCAACGTGCGGGAGCACGATGCGGCCGGGGAAATCCGGCGGCTGACCGGCGGCGACGGGGTGGACGCTGCGTTCGAAACGGCGGGCAACCCGAGGGCGCTGCAAACGGCGCTCGTTTCCGTGCGCAGAGGAGGCAAGCTGGCCATCGTCGGCCTGCCGCCGCAGGATGAAATTGCGCTGAATGTGCCGCTGATCGCCGATAACGAACTGGACATTTTCGGCATTTTCCGCTATGCCAACACTTACCCGCAGGGCATTTCATTTCTTGCTTCCGGCATCGCGGACGTACAATCGTTGGTTACGGATCGGTATCCGCTGGAAAAAACGCAGGAAGCGATGGAACGGGCGCGCACGAACAAGAGCGGATCGATTAAAGTGGTCGTCTATCCTACCGGGCTGCCGGATTCGTTTCCGGGTTGACGCAAGGCACCTGTCATTCGACGGGTGCCTTTTTTATGGTTTGAAGGGCTCCCTGTAACCTTTTTATTTGTTGATTCGCCTATAAGATGAGCGCGCGTATCAACACAAAAAAGAGGGAGTATCGGTGAAAAGATTCGTTTACCCGTTAATGGGGCTTTTAATCTTGGCTCAAACGGTGAAAGCTGCGGTAGTTCAGGAATCATCCCATCCTGTCTATTACCGTGATGAAGTTATCGTATTGTTGTACCACCATGTGGTTGAGAATTTTGAATCTGGAAAGCAGCGCAATTCAACCGTGACAATCAGGCAATTCAGAGAGCACTTGACAATGTTGAAGGAGAAAGGCTTCCATATCATCACGATGGATACGTTTATCGGATTCATGCTGGAAGGAAAGTCAGTGCCGGCCAACGCCGTTGTTCTCACCTTTGATGATGGATATGAATCTTTTTACAAGGCGGCATTTCCCGTTTTGCAGGAATTTGGCGTTACAGCGAGCAATTTTGTGGTGGGCATTTCATCGGATCTGTTCAATCCGGATGCAGAACCCCACTTAACATGGGATCAAATGCGGGAGTTAAAAACGAAAGGTATGGGAATATACAGCCATACTTATGATTTGCACCGTTATGTTCGGACCGGCCTTGGGGGTCAAATCGGTCCGGCTCTAACCTCTCCATTCTATTTGGAGCAGAAAAAGAGACAGGAGAATAGCAAAGAGTATCGCAATCGGATATCCACAGATATGAAGTTCATGGAAAAAAGGCTGCGGCAAGAACTCGGTTTCCAGCCGAAGCTGTTGGCTTTTCCATTCGGCGCTTATAATCATGCAGCCGTGGAGGAAGGAAGAAAGGCGGGAATCGAGTTGTTTTTTACCATTGAGGAAGGGATGAACGTGCCCGGCAGTCGGTTCGTACGAAGAATCAACGCGGGCGAACCCTACATGACCGCTGAAGCGTTATGGCATCATTTAAAAATAATTTTTGAAAATCGCCAAAATGAGGAACCAAAAACCGGTTTTAAACGCCTATATCATAGTTGAACAGAAATGAAAGGCGGTAGTTTATGGAAGTACAAGACGAACAACGATTGCTCGAAGAAATACGAAACGGTAAAAAGGAAGCTTTCGCCGAACTGGTGGAGCCGTTCATTGCAAAAGCTTATCAAACCGCTTTGGCCATTTTGCGTTCCCCGCATTTGGCGGAGGAAGCCGTACAAAATGCGCTGATCGAAGCGTATCAATCGATTACTGCAGGCAAGGAGCTCCGGCGTTTCAGCGGCTGGTTCAGCCGAGTTATCGCAAACAGGGCATTGGATCTTGTGAGAAAAGAAAGCCGGTATAACGGCTTGGATATTGATTCCGTTATAGTACATGACACTTCTGCGTCACCTATAGATAAATTACTGAGAAAAGAGCAATCCAGTGAGATTTTGAAAGCAGTCATGTCTTTGGATACACAGCAGCGTATAGTCATCGTCCTTTATTATTTTCAAGGACTGAAGATTGAGGAGATTGCCAATGTGCTGCATATAAACGAGGGAACGGTAAAAACCCGGCTCCATCGCGCGAGGATGAATCTTGGCAAAATAGTATCGTTTGCAGAATTAAAAGCAAAGGTGGTTCGTCTATGAATGAACTGAAACTTAAATCAGAGCTGCAACAGTCGTTGTCCAAAGTTGCCGTTCCGGATTCTCTGTATCGTTTTGCAAGAGAAGTCCCCGATATTTGCGAACGGGAGCGAGAAGCTTCCGGGATTCAAAGTAAACCGAACGGGCGGCGCAAGCTCAAACTTTTTTCGATATTGTCCAAGTCTGCAGCGGCTGTTGCCATCTTGGCCGGCACATTTTCAGCAGGCGTATCCGTTTCACCTACATTTGCAGCTTATTTGAAAGCAGTTCCCGGATTCGATATTGCCGTTGATTGGTTAACGCAGTTGAGGGAGCGGGATGGGGTTCAAACCGCGGTTAAACACGGGTATACACCGATTGAGGCGAAAACCGTTCAATTCGGCGGGACCACGATAACGATCAGCGACGTGTACTTAACGGACGAAGAACTTTTGTTTAAAGCGTTCATTCGAACCAATGAATATGACGTAACGGACGGCAGAAGCCGCGTGCATATTGAAGTCGATCCGATGAATCTGCGTGGAGGCGGTTCAACCACGGGTTCTTCGATTGCCGAAACAACGGATGAAAGCAAAGGACCGGTTTTGCAAGTTTCCTATAAATTCCAACTCGAGGAAAATGCGGTGCGTGAGTTTCTAGCAAAGGAGAAAGAGCTTCGATTTGAAGTAAGAAAACTTATCCCCAATATTGAGATGAAACGTACGGAAATCGAGAAAATGGGAACGATTGCCGTTCCGGTCGATCATAGCAAGCTGCTGCATAATATCGTGATCGAACCTAATCAATCGCTTCCGATTGCAGCATCCGACCCTGATTGGAAGGAACTCATTTTAGAAAAGTTGACGATTCAACCGACAACGATGAACGCGATTATTTACGGGAAGAAGGGCTGGACTCTGGATTTCCCGAGAGAAGAGGGGGCGGCTCCGTATTTGAAAGATGAGAAAGGGAAGGTTTACAAGTACGATCCGTCCGGCCCCGTCCTGATGCTGGAGGATGGCAAACATCAGCTGCCCTTTTCGTCGTCGGTTTTCTTCGAAACGGAAGCCCAAACATTGCAATTGCATATCGGGACGGTGCTCGTAACGGAAAAAGAGCCAAGCGGCAGCTTTGAACTTTCAAAAAAGGATACTTTTCCCAAAACCGTTCAATATAAAAACAGATATATCGTTATTGAGGGAGCGGAATTCAAAGACGGATACATCCGGCTAAAAATAAAAAAGGAATACCCCGATCAAAAGATTTTAGAAGGCATTAGTTTCTATATTCCGGAATACCGCGCTCAACTTGCCCAAAATAAGGAGCTTGCGAGAAGAGTGGATGCTTTGCGCGAGAAGTTGAAGATAGACGGATGGGAGAGGGCGGAAAGCAGCGGAAGCGATCCATCCCGCCTTGACCTTTATATCCCGGCGCCTAAGCAGGACAACTATACGATCTCCTTGCAGCGCGTGTACGACCCGGTTGCTGTCAATCAAGATTACTTCATAGAATTAAAATAAAGGCTATATTAAACTCAACTGTTGATATTTGCAGTATACGAACATTTGTTCTATAATTAGGTTATTCATATGGCTCGGAGCTGATTACTGTATGGATTTGAAGGAACTGATGAAGCTTGCCGGCGACTTGGACAATAAGGGCAAACAAGAGCTTATTCTCTTTTTGCAGTCACGAACCAAGGGTACGACTGCTCCTATACGTGTGATTGATGAAATTCAAGAGCAAAAGCATAAAGACGGACTGGTCTGCCCGCATTGCAAAAGCTAAACACCGTGGCATCAGCAAACCAGATTTGTGTACTAGTCGCCCGCGACCGTCAGAAGATGACCTTCTCTGGCGTCCTCGGACGTGGGCGCATTCGTAAAACGAAGCTAGATGAGGCAATCGGTTGTCATCTTTCCAACTCCAACGTACTTTGCACGGATTCCTGGCGAGCGTTCAGTTCCTAAGCAAATGAAAAGGGATTGGCGCATTACCGTTTCAAATCCGATGGAAAACAGCGTGTCAGGGGTATTTACCATATCCAGAACGTGAATAGCTACCATAGTCGACTGAAGAGATGGATGGACCGCTTTAATGGGGTTGCAACAAAATATTTGGAGCATTACCTGGCATGGTTTCGCTACCTTGATAGCAAGGAGTACGAAAACACAACGTCGAATAAAAAGAATATGTTAGTCTCTTCATGCCTGTTTTCTGTCAAGGATACGAATGTAACACTTCGAAGGATGGCTTACTGTTGAACTAAGTAAAGCCAAAAAGTGACAGAAAGAATTGGAGAAATTGAGAATGATCATTCTTGACTGTCAGCTGATCGAAAAATTGAAGAGGAGTGTTCCTTGATGACAAGTAGAATGAATCCTAAGGTTGATGAATTTTTAAGTAAAGCTAAAAAGTGGAAGGAAGAATATGAGAAGTTGAGAAATATCGTTCTTGACTGTGAGCTGACCGAAGAATTTAAGTGGATGCATCCTTGTTACACGTTTGAGAAAAAAAACATCGTTTTAATACATGGATTTAAAGAATACTGTGCGCTTCTGTTTTTCAAAGGTGCCTTGTTACATGATGCCCATGATATTCTAATCCAACAAACGGAGAATGTACAGGCGGGGCGCCAGATTCGGTTCACCAATGTTCGAGAAATAGTTGCGATGGAAACCATCTTGAAAGCCTATATTCATGAAGCCATTGAAGTTGAAAAAGCCGGTTTGAAAGTGAATTTTAAAAAGAATACAGAATTCATAATTCCTGAAGAACTTCAAAATAAATTCGATGAAATCCCTGCCTTGAAAACTGCTTTTGAAGCATTGACGCCGGGACGGCAAAGAGCATACATTCTTTATTTTTCTGAACCCAAACAATCCAAAACTCGAGAGTCAAGGGTTGAAAAATGTATTCAGCGAATTCTCAATGGAAAGGGATTAAATGATTAGTATATTCGATGAGAAAATAAATGAATCAAGCTTTAAGATATTACCTCACTTTGCGTTCATTCGAACTCCTTTTTGGATCGCAGGTAACACTCAATCAAATAATTTAAATTGGAAAAAACAAAAAAGTGGGGGGCTAACGGGACACGTTAGCTGAACAAATCGATCACCCGTGAGAGCGGTTTTTCTTTAAGCTGAAAATCAACATTGAGGTTAAACATAGCCAAAATAAAAAAGAAAAAAGCTGCCTAAGCGGCAGCTGAAGCTGTCGAAAAACCTGCATAGAGGTTGGCGACTCCATTGCATAAACCCGCACGAGGCGTCAATCGGCCGCCGCCGTTTCTTCGAACAATTTTTCGCCGCGTTGGAGGCGCCAGGCGATGCGCGCCGTGTTCGGCAGTTCCCGGGCCGTCGGCGCATGCGCGGCCAGGTAGCGGGTCAACGCAAACAGCAGCGTCTCCTTGGCGCGTTCCGCGAACGGGCTGTCGGTCTGCGACCAATGGTCGTACTCCGCGGCAGCGGCTTCAAACATTTGATACGTATGGAATTCGGCGTCTTCCCGGAGCAGCGCATGGCCGAGCGTATTGAACAGGACGCCGGCGTCGCCGCCCTGCCGCAAATAATTCGCTACCCAGGTCGCCGCCGCGGTGACCTGCTGCTGGCTGTTCATCAGCTCCAGCAGCTGTTTCGGATCGGTGACGTACCGTTTGGCCGTTTGCTCGTCGGCCTTCGGCCTGGATGCGGCCGGGATATTCAGGAACCGATCCAGATAGATCGCAGCGGCGGCGTGGTAAAGGGCGCGGACGGCCAGAGGTTCGTCAGCGCGCCGCAAGCTTTCATGCACGGCGTGAGCGTGTGTAAACGTATGCAAAACGGTAATCCAATCGCCGAAGTCGTTTTGCGTATGGAATCTTGCGATGCGCTCCGCCGCCGCCAATGCTATGCAATGCGCCAACTTCGAGGGAGAGACCCCTGACTTCAACAAGCCGGTCATCGTTTGGATCGTCAGCAGCGGTTCATCGCTTAGCAGCTGATGGACGAAACTTTCTTCGTCCAGTTCGGCGGCTCTGTTGTGCCGGATATCCGTTTGCGCAAGCTCCCGGAAAGCTTCATGCAGAGGGTTCACCAGATTGACCGGTGTCTGCCAGCTGTTCAATTCCTCGCTTCGCGTCGCGTTTCCGAGCTGCGGGATGAGCGAGGTTAGCACCTGTTCCTTGTATTCGTCGCCGACATGCCGCAGCGCTTCAAACGCTTTATTATGAAAATCAAGCGTATGCCCGCCGTCCAAATAAAAATGATCCGTGACGGCGATCATCATCATGTTCGCCAACTGTTCGCGGCTTGCTCCATTTTTTGCCGCAGTCAGCAATATGCGCTCCGCCCCCTGCGTATCCCTAACTTCAACACATTGGCGGTACCACGCCGAAAGCCGCTCGATCGTCATGTCCGGATTGGGCAGAGGGGCAAGCATATATCTGGTGCCGCGTCCCGAACTGTCCCTGGCCACGTGAGCAAGACCGTGGAACAGGGCAAGATAACGGCCGTATTTGTCCAATTTCGGCAGCACATTCATCATCGCCGTCAAAATCGTAAGCCCCGATCCCCATCCGGCTGCGCGCTGCTTCGTGCCAAAATCGATGCCGATCCGGGCGATATCCGCTTCAGGCACACCGGCTTCCATGAGCGCAATCACCGATTTGGCGATGACGAGCGAAATGTTTTGTTCCAAGCCTTCCCGCAAGCGGCGGAAATGTTTTTGCACGTCTCCGGCATGTTTGGGTGCAGCGCTAACCCACACATCCCCATCTTCAATCTTCGTTTCATACGCCGTCACATCGTCGGCCCATGGGTCGAGCGTCCCGCCGCCGCAAACGTCGAACCGCGCATGATGCCAATGGCACGTCAAAATGCCGTCGCACAAAGTGCCCATATGGAGCGGGAAACCAAGATGAGGACAGCGGTTGTCGACCGCATACACCCGATCTTCGTGGTAAAACACGGCGATGCCGCCTTTGACGACTTTGGCGCGTTCCTGTTTCAACGCTTCCAATGAACCTGCATGAATCCAGTCGGACATGGAACAACCTCCTTAAAATGAATATAATATTATATTCATTATAATATAAAACGCTTTAATGGAAAATGACGGATACCTAGCCATTTGGCTCCGCTCTTGGAAGGAATATTCGAACTTCGGAACGAACATATACTAAAGTGATCTGATCAACGGAAGGTGGGGGTTTTGCTTGTACTTCATCGGATGCATCCTTATTGGGGTAGGGGTCGGTTTCTTAATTGAGAATCTAATCGCAGGAGGTTTGTTTGGTGCCGGAGCCGGTTTTATTTTACAGGGTTTGTTGACTTCGATGAGAA
>JAWLCZ010000116.1:0-13732 GCA_041686835.1 Paenibacillaceae bacterium
AATAACGATCTCGTCGTCATCGGGACGGACGAAGCGAACCGCTCCGTGAAAGCGATCGTGTACGACAACCGGGACAAAACCGATATGAAACGATTTCGGACGGTAGAGCTGGAAGGGCATTACGTTTCATCCCGCAAGATAGGCCCCGCCTTGTACATCATAACCAACAAGGATATCGACGTTTACCGTATCCTGAATCCGGAAGACGGAGACGAGCGGATGCCCGCCGTTACGTACCGCGATACCGCCGCCGGCAGCGAACCGGCGCAAATCGGCTATGACGAAATCCGCTACTTCCCCGGACATATCGAACCGAACTATTTGCTGGTCGGAGGCTTTAATCTGGACCGCCCGGACGAGCCGGTGAACGTTTCCGCCTATCTCGGATCCGGACAAAACATTTACGCGTCCCGGGATAACCTGTACGTAACCGTAACGGAATATGGAGAGCCGGAGAAAAAAACGGCAAAATTCCCGCTTCCGGAACGAAAGCGCCTCTTGCCTGCGCCCGTTGCCGCCAACAGCGCCGTATACAAATTTTCGCTTCATGACGGCAAAATTCGCTACAAAGGACGCGGAGAAGTTCCGGGCTCTGTGTTAAATCAGTTTTCCATGGATGAGTACGACGGTTATTTCCGCATTGCCACTACGCAGGGCGGCACTTGGTCCGGAGACGGCGGCGAAACGAAAAACAACTTGTACGTTCTCGACGCATCGCTTGCCGTAACCGGGAAAATCGAGAATATCGCCCCGGGGGAAAAAATTTACTCTGTACGGTTTATGGGCAGCCGCGCATACATGGTGACCTTTAAAAAAGTCGACCCTTTGTTTGTTATCGATCTCCACGATCCGCGCGCTCCGAAAATATTGGGCGCCCTCAAAATACCCGGATACAGCGATTACCTTCACCCGTACGATGAAAACCATATTATCGGCTTCGGGAAAGATACCGTGGAAATACCGGTGAAAGACGCGCTGGACAGAACGACCGATACGGCCGCCTTCTATCAGGGCATGAAAATCGCTTTGTTCGACGTCAGCGACGTATCGAATCCGATAGAGAAATGCGTGACGGTCATCGGCGATCGCGGAACCGATTCGGAGCTGCTGCGCAACCATAAAGCGCTGCTGTTTTCCAAAGAACGCCGTTTGCTCGCCTTTCCGGTTACCGTCATGGAAGTGAGACGGAATCACGAAGTCGAATCGGATATGCCGCAGCACGGCGAGTTTGTATTCCAGGGCGCTTACGTGTACAACGTCGACCCGGAAAAAGGATTCACGCTGAAAGGGAAGCTTACCCATCTGACCGAACAGGATGTGCTGAAAGCGGGCATGCACGGGTACGGCTCCGACAAAAGCGTGGAAAGGCTGCTGTATATCGGCAACACGCTCTACACCCTGTCCAAGGCGACGATGAAAGCGCATGACATGGCGGATTTGCGGGAAATCGGCTCCTTGGACGTCCGTTAAAAACGGACGATGCCTTTCATTACGCGCAGCCTGGGGTAGTCCGCCATCGCCTGCGGCAGTTCGTCCACGCTGAACGTATGGCTGAGCAGAGGCTTAACTTTGACCCGCCCTTGCTCCAGCAGCGATATCGCCTGCGGGTGGGTGTGCGGGTTAATGAACGACCCGCGGATGGTCAGTTCTTTGGAAAAGATTTCGAACGGAGAAACTTGAATTTGCGCATCCGGCGCGGCTACGCCGAACAGCAGCACCTGACCGCCTTTTTTGGCCGATTTCACCGCCTGCTGCATCGTGTCGCCGCGTCCGACGCACTCGATGACAATGTCGGCGCCGCCCCCGAGCTGCGCCAATGCATGCTGCAGCGCTCCGTCTTTCAGCGGATTGAGCGTCATGTCGGCGCCCATTTGCAATGCCAGCGGATGCTTCGTTTCGTCCGGTTCGCTGACGATGATCGGGCAAGCGCCGTACAGCTTCGCCATTTGCAGCATCATTTGCCCGATAAATCCGCCGCCGATAATGAGAACGGATGCGCCGGGCCAAACTTTCAACTGCTGGATGCCGTGCAGAACGCAGCCGAGCGGCTCGACCATCGCTCCTTCTTCATACGTCAGCGCGTCGGGAAGAAGGTGGCAGTTGGCCGCGGGAACGACACAGTATTCTCCCATTCCGCCGTCCCTGGTGACGCCGACGGCCTGCAGCGCATCGCATAAATGCGGACGGCCGCCCAAGCAATAGGAGCATTTGCCGCAGTATATGTTCGGATCGACCGTCACCCGATCTCCCGGGCGGATATGCCGCACGTGATTGCCAACCGCGGCAGCTTCCCCCGCCAGTTCATGTCCGAGCACCCTGGGCGGCTCCACTGCCGCAGAGCCGGGCATGCCGTGGAATATATGCTGATCCGTGCCGCAAATGCCGCACGCCTTGACGCGCACCAGCACTTCATCCGCTGCCGGAACGGGAATCGGTTTCTCCTGCACATCCATTTGTCCTTTACCGAGAAAAACGGCTGCTTTCATTGGTTCATCCCCTTTTCGTTCGCAGGTTTATCGTTTGATTTCCGACCAAATCCGGTCGTAGTCCCTCGTCGCTTCGCCGAGGTCAATCAGGTTCTCTCCCTTGGCGACCTCCTCCTCCGGAGGATAGACCGCCGGATCGTCCAGGATGGCCTGATCAATCAGTTTATGGGCGGCCGTGTTCGGATTCGCGTACGGAAATTGTTTGGATATTTCCGCACTGATCTCCGGCCTCAGAATAAAGTCGATAAATACTTCCGCCGTCTTTTTGTGCGGCGCGCCTTTCGGAATGACAAAATTGTCCTGCCACAGCTGCATCCCTTCTTCGGGGAGCACCGTCTTCACCGCCGGGTTTTCTTTATGGGCAAGCGACGCCTCCGCTCCCCAAACGATGCCGGCCGAAGCTTCTCCGTTGATGAGCATCGTCTTCGGGCTGTCGCTGTCGTAAGCTTTAATGTTCGGCGTCAGTTCCATCAGCATTTTCTTCGATTTTTCCAGAACGGCCGCGTCCGTTTCGTTCATCGATTTGCCCTGCATTTTGTTCGCGATGCCGATGAGCGTGCGCATGTCGTCGACGACGACAAGGGAGTTTTGAAATTCCGGCTTCCATAAATCTTCGTAGCTTTTCACCGGCGTCTTCACTTTGTCCGTGTTCACCGCGATGACGACGTTGCCCCACATGTACGGAACGGAGTATCGGTTTTCCGGATCGAACGGCTTGGATAAAAAGGACTCGCCGATATTTTTCAGATTCGGAATGTGATTCATGTCGATGGGTTCTATTAACCCTTGCTTCCTCATAATATCGACCATATAGTCGCTCGCGATGGTAACGTCGTAACCGGATGCGCCGGCCGTTATTTTCGCCAGCATTTCTTCGTTGGACGAGAACGTGGTGTAGTTCACTTTCACCCCGTATTCTTGCTCAAATTGGTCGAGCACGCTTTGCGGCAAATATTCCGACCAGTTGTATACATTTAATTGCTTCGACAACGTCTCCTCCTGCGTGCCGCCGCCCGGCCCGCCCGCATTCGTTTCATCCGCCGCGCCGCTTCCGCCGCATGCGGAAAGAACGGCGCCAAGAGCCAGAACGAGGACGAGGACGATCGCCAACGTCCCGTATTGATTTACCCGTTTCATCTATGCTTGCCTCCATTTTATTAGCAAATTTTCACTTCCTCAAACGAATGCGTTCAGCGATGACGACGAGCGTCAACGTCAGCAGAAGCATCATCGTGGACAGTGCGTTGATTTCCGGAGTCACCCCGAATTTGACCATCGAATAAATTTTGAGCGGAAGCGTCGTTCCCGCCGGACCGGCGACAAAAAAGCTGATAATGACATCATCGATCGACAGCGTAAACGCAAGCAGCGCCCCGGCCATGATTCCCGGCATAATGATCGGAAGCGTCACGTGCCGGAACGTCTGCCATTCGCTTGCCCCGAGATCGAGCGCCGCTTCTTCCAGCGAGCGGTCGAAACCGGCCAGCCTCGCCCGCACGATGACCGCGACGAACGGTATGCAGAACGTGATGTGCGCGGCAATCAGCGTAAATATGCCGAGCGGCACGCCGGCAAGCGCGAAAAAAGCGAGCAGCGCAATGCCCATAACGATTTCCGGAATGATGATCACCGTGTAAAGCAAACCATCCAACACGGTTTTGCCGCGAAAATGGTAACGGTACATGCCGACGGCGGCCAGCGTTCCAATCATCGTTGCCACTACCGTCGACACGGCGGCGACGATAAGACTGTTTTTCGCCGCATCCAGCACGGCGCCGTTGTGCAGCAGCCTGCCGTACCACTCGAACGTAAATCCGGTCCACACCGCGTTCAGTTTCGAACGGTTAAACGAAAACATAACGAGCAATACGACCGGAACGTACAGGAAACCGTAAATCAGAACCAAATACAGAATCGAACGCGCCTTCATCCGTTCCGCCGGCATCAGATCACCCCGTCCCTGTCATTCCCTGCCGTTTTGGCGTAAACGGCAATCATGAGGAGCGTCAAAGCCATCAGCACGATCGAAACCGCCGAGCCGAACGGCCAGTCTCTTGCCGACAAAAATTGGTTCTTGATCAAATTGCCGATCAGCATCGATTTCGAACCGCCCATCAAATCCGGAATAAAAAACAGCCCGAGCGTCGGAACGAACACAAGCAGCGAACCGGCCACAATTCCCGGCGCCGTCAGCGGAAGCGTAACGTGCATGAACGTCTGCCAAGGCTTTGCCCCTAAGTCGCCGGCCGCTTCCAAATAAGCCGGATCCAGCTTTTCGATCGAAGCGTACAACGGCAGCACCATGAACGGAAACAGCGTGTACGCGAGGCCGACGAGCACGGCGCCGTCGTTGTACAGCATCGGCAGCGGTTCCGCGATAAGCCCGAGTTTCATGAGCGCCGTATTCAACACGCCTTCCGTCCGCAGCAGCACAATCCAGGCGTAAGTCCGAATCAGGGAGTTCGTCCAAAACGGGATGACGATGAGCAGGAGCAGCAAGTTCCGGTATTTTCGCGGCGAACGGGCGACGATATAGGCGAAAGGATAGCCGAACAGCAGGCATAGCGATGTCGTGCAGGCGGCTACGAGCACCGATTCCCACAATATTTTGCCGTAGAGCGGATCAAAAAAGCGGACGTAGTTGTCCAGTGTGAACGTATACTCGATTCCGCCGTATAGACCGCGGGTCATGAAGCTGACGAACAACACGAGTCCGAGCGGCACCGAAAAAAAAACGGCAATCCACAAGGCAACGGGCGAAATCGTCCACACCGGCCCGAATTTCTTCATGCGCTCATCACCATCGCCTTCTCCGGCTCCCAGTAGACGAACACATGCTGTCCCGGCGTCAAGGGCAGCAGAGCGTCCGTCGCTTCACTGGCGACGACGTGTTGGCCTTCCCCGATCGAAACGACCGTTTTCGTGCTCGCTCCCGCGTAAACGCGCTCCGCCAGTTTTCCCGGAATCGCAAACGGATGATGCTGCGGGGATGAGGCGATTTTGACCCGTTCCGGACGCACCGAGACGTACACCGTACCGTTCAGCCGCATCCAGGCCGCTCTCGGCACCGGAATCATGTTGCCGCACCAATTCATATAGGCGTACCGGCTGTCGAAGCGGACCGCCAATCCTTCCAGCAAATTGGACTCGCCTACGAAATCGGCGACGAATCGGGTAGCCGGCTTGTCGTATATTTCATCCGGCGTGCCGATCTGCTCGACGACGCCTGCATTCATGACGGCAATCCGATCCGACATCGTAAGCGCCTCTTCCTGATCGTGGGTAACGTATATGAATGTGATTCCAAGCTCCTCCTGCAAATGCTTCAATTCCATCTGCATTTGCTTGCGCAGCTTCAGATCGAGCGCTCCGAGCGGTTCGTCGAGAAGCAAAACCTGCGGATTGTTCACGAGCGCCCTGGCGATCGCGACACGCTGCTTTTGTCCGCCGCTCAGTTGATCCGGCCTGCGCGACGCAAACGCTTCCAATCGGACAAGCTCGAGGATTTCAAGCACGCGCCGTTTGATTTCCCGGCCGGCCATTTTTTTCATCCGCAGTCCGAAAGCGATGTTATCATATACGTTCATATGGGGGAATAAGGCATAGCTTTGAAATACGGTATTTACATCACGGGCATAGGGAGGAATCCCGTTCATCTGTTTTCCGTCAATGAAAATTTCCCCTTTTGTCGGCTGTTCAAAGCCGGCGATCAACCTTAACGTCGTCGTTTTGCCGCATCCGGACGGACCGAGGAGCGTAAGAAATTCCCCGGACTTCACATGAAGGCTCAAGTCGTTAACGGCCGCGTGACCGTCGAACGTTTTGACGACGTTCCGCAGTTGTACCTTATATGCGCTCAACCGTGCTCCCCCTTAAGATGTGTGGTATTTCATAACTATATTATTACAGTCGGACCGCTATGGGAAGATAATTTCCATATGAATGAAAAAAAGCCGGGAAGCTTGGCATCCAAGCGTCCCGGCCTTTTCGGCCATCATTAGCGGCATTATAAGTTCGGAATGCTGATTTCGACTTCGCGCCCGAGTTCCGCGGAACGAAGTATTCCGTCAATGATTGCCTGGTTGATCAAAATCTGATCGGTCGGAATCGGAGCAGGTGCGCCTTCTTGAATCGCTCTTACGAAATCGCGGACTTTTTCGTAGAAAATATTCACATTATGCTGCCGGACCGTGAGCGGGCTTTCCGTATGATGACCGTCGATGTCGTGGAACAGCGTCATCGAACCGATGCCTCCGTCCCAAACGCCGCTCCAGGGTCCGCTTCCCGCCGGCAAAACTTTCAGGCCGGCATCGGTGCCGAGGAAAAGCGTGGGCCCTAACGAATCCATATGCATCGCCCACGAAATTTTGAAGTTGAGCACTTTACCGCCCTCGAGACGAATGAGCGCCACACCGAAATCTTCCACTTCAAATTTGTCCGCTTGCGGGTGATATTTCGGGTTCGTACCGAAATGGTTGGAAGCGTAAGCCGAAACGGTTAACGGCTTCGGATAGCCGAGCGCGTTGAGCGCCATGTCGAGCGAATAGCAGCCGATGTCCGCCAGCGCTCCCGCACCTGCAAGCTCTTTGCTGATGAACGTTCCGCCCGGCATGCCGCGGCGGCGTCCTCCTCCGGTTTGCACGTAATAGACATTGCCGAGAATGCCGGACTGAACGATGCGCTTCAGCTCTTGCATGTTGGGGTCGTAACGCGGCTGAAATCCGATGGTCAATATTTTCCCGGATTGCTTCTCGACTTGAACCATTTCGATGGCCTGTTCCAGCGTGACGGCCATCGGTTTTTCGACCAGCACGTGTTTGCCGGCTTTCAGCGAATCGATCGTTGTGCGGTGGTGCGCCACGTTCGGAGTACAAATGCTCACCCCGTCCAGATCGAGCTCCAGCAGCTGTCTATGATCGTCAAACGGTTTGGCCCCCGTCAATTCCAGCTTCTCGATAAATTCCGCCGCTTTCCCCGGGATAACGTCCGCTACCGCAACCACTTCCACGTCATCCATGTTTTTGTAAGACCGGGCATGCGCTCCTGCAATACCGCCGCTGCCAATGATACCGATTCTAGTTTTTCTGGACATAGTTAGTTTTTCTCTCCTCTAATTGGTTTTCGAATGGATTTCGACACTTTCAGTCATGTGTCTGGATAAACGATTTCTTACAGGATTTCGGAAATTTTTACCCATCTTCCGGTTGCCGCCGACTTCTCCACCGCTTCCAATACCGCCTGGTTGCGGAGTCCGTCTTCAAAATTCGGCGACGGGCTGTAACCGTTCGCGATTCCGTTCATCAGCTCGACCAGCAAATTGATGAACGTATGCTCATATCCGATGATGTGGCCCGGCGGCCAGTACGCGCCCGCGTAAGGATGCTGCGCTTCTTGGCAGTTGATGCTGCGGAATCCCTGCAGCCCCGGTTCATCGTCGGCAAAATAGACTTGAAGCGTATTCATATTTTCGAGATCCCAACGGATGGAGCCTTTTTCCCCGTTGATTTCGAAACGGTTGCCGTTCCGGTTGCCGCCGGCAAAGCGCGTCGCCTCGAACGTGCCGAGCGCCCCGTTCTCGAACCGCGCCAAAAAGATGGAGGCGTCGTCGACGTCCACCTCGCCCAGCTCTCCGCCCTTCACGCTGGCGCTCAGACCGCCGCTCATCTCCCCGATGGGCCGCTGTTTGATGAACGTTTCCATTACGCCGACCACTTCTTTAAACTCGCCGACAAGAAAACGCGCCAAGTCGAGGATATGCGCGGCCAAGTCGCCGTGCGTCCCCGAACCGCAAACTTCTTTTTGCAGACGCCACACGAGCGGGAACTGCGGATCCATAATCCAATCCTGGAGATAGGTCGCCCTGATATGATAAATCTTACCGAGCCTGCCTTCCTGGATCAATTTCTTCGCGAACTGTACGGCAGGGGCAAACCGGTAGTTATGCATAATCATGTGCACAACGCCGTTTTTCTTCACCGCTTCAAGCATGCGTTTCGCCTGCTCGACTGTCATCGCCAGCGGTTTTTCGCAGATGACGTGCTTGCCCGCTTCCGCGGCGGCAATCGCCATTTCGGCATGCGTATTGTTCGGCGTTCCGATGTCGATCAAATCGATATCGTCGCGTTCCAGCAAACGGCGCCAATCGGTTTCGTAAGACGCCCAACCCATTTTTTCCGCAGCCGCTTTGACCGCTTCTTCGTTGCGTCCGGCGATTGCCTGCAGCACCGGTACGGCATCGGTGTCGAAAAAGAAAGGCAAATCGCGGTAGGCGTGCGAGTGGGCCTTACCCATGAACTTGTAGCCGATCATGCCGATCCGTACTTGTTTCTTGCTCATAGATGTTCACCAGTCCTTTCTCTATATGATGAAATCATTGCAAATACAAGATGAGAAAGTCTCTTGCCCCTAACAGGTATATGCGTGCCTTCCCCAAACATGCTTGCAGACATTGTCTTCTTTCGATACGGGGAAAACGTTTTCCTGCTGTTTCGCATAAAAAAATGAAAATTTTTTTATCGAACGGTGTCGGATATCGGCGGCGACCGAATCGTATCGAACGGCTCACCGCTCCGGCGCGGCATAAACCGGAGGCTTCCCCGCTTTTCTTTTTCCGGTCACGACGGTTGCCGTAATGACCCCGCCAATAATGAGGAAGGCGCCGATTCCTTGCGAAAGCGTCACCTTCGTGCCGAGCAGCAAAAATCCGGTCACCATCGCGACGAAAGGCTGCAGATTAAGAAATACCGCCGCCTTCCCCGCACCGACACGCTTCAATTGGAAATTCCAGATGAGCCCGCAAATGAGCTGGTTGAGGACGGCGGTGCCGAGCGCCAGCGCCCAGGCCCAAGCGTGCCGGCTTACGAGCGAGAACGGTTCGACCGCAGCGGCGACGGGGACGAGCATGACACTCCCGACCGCCGTGGAATAAACCGTGGCCGCAAAAGGATCGATTCGCTCCGTTAATTTGCGGAACATAACGACGGAAGCCGCGAACGTAAGCATCGCCACGAATATCAGCGCCACGCCCGCGGTCAGCCGGAAGTTTCCTTCATGCCCGATGACGAAAAACACGCCGAGCAGCGCCAGCGCCGAACCGCCAAACATTCGTTTCGTGAACGCTTCTCCGAGAAAAACGGCGGCGAGCAGCGCCGTCGTTATCGGCGCGAGCGATGTGATCAGTGCGGCCGTCGTCGCATCGGTGCTTTGCAGGCCGGCGAAAAACGCGCTTTGGTTCAGCAGGGTGCCGACGAATCCGAGAGGAAGCAGCAGCTTCCAGTCTTGCTTCGCGATGCGCGACAGTTTTCCGGACGCCGCCGCATACCCGAACAAAACGATCGTCGTGAACGAAATGCGGACGGCCACCAGAAGCATCGGTGGGAATTCTTTTACGAGAATGGAACCGAATACAAAATTGCTGCCCCAGCAAGTCACGCAAAACAACAACAGCAAATAGGAACGCATCACGATCGGCTACCTTCTTCCGCGCAAATTTCTTCCCCTTATCTTACATCCGGACAGACTGAAAAGTCTATCATCATATTTTTTCATCCGCGCTATTTTTAAGTTCTATTTCTATGAAATTGAACTATAATGATAGTAAACGAATTCCATGAACATGAAGAGAGGAGATTCCGGATGCTGAAAGCAGCCATCGGACAGTTCACCCCAAAAACCGCCGATAAAACATACAATTTGCAAAAAATGAAGCAGTTGACGCAGCAAGCCGCAGAACAAGGCGCCAAATTGGTTGTCTTTCCGGAACTGGCGCTTACGGGTTACAACTGCGGCGATCGGTTTTTTGAAGTCGCTGAAACTTTGCCCGGACCGTCAACCCGCTTCTTTGCGGAAATCGCCGCGGAATATGATGTGCATATTATCTGGGGCATGCCGGAACAAAGCATCGACGGAATTCTTTATAATTCCGCAGCGCTGGTCGGGCCGCAAGGCTATATCGGAAAATGGAGAAAGCATGCGCTGCCGGGACATGCGACCGATCTTGCAGGACCCGGGGCATTTCCCGATCGGAGATATTTCAAAGCGGGGGAAGATTTGCCCGTTTTCCGCACGTCCATCGGCACGATAGGAATTTTGATATGCTACGATATTTTTTATCCGGAACTGGCACGCGCTTTAACGCTTCAGGGGGCGGACATTCTTGTCGGAATATCCGGATCGCCTTCGTTTGAAAAAGATATATTCGAACCTATCGTCAAAGTGCGGGCTATGGAAAATACGGTCTGGTTTGTTTATACGAACTTGGTCGGCAGAGAAGGCGACACCGAATATTGGGGCGGGGGCTGCATTATCGGGCCGGGGGACAAAGAAAGCAAAATTCCCGGAAGCCCGCTCGTTTGCAAAGCTCCGTACGAAGGAGAAGGCGTAACGATCGGAGAGATCGATATCCGCCAAAATGCGAAATTCCGTCCGTTCTTTCCGGTATTGCGGGATTTGACGACAAGAATGTACGAACAACTGGCCGACATTCACAGAAAGTTGACCTGAGGGGGCCACGCACAGACGGCCGCTAGACCCGTGAATATGTTCACGGGTTTTTGATGCTTTCGCCCCATTGATTGCGAACATTCCTCTTTCCCATCCATGAAGAACGATTTATAGTATAGTTATCCAGCATTATTCGCCAATAAATTATCGGGAGGAACCGCATCAATGAAAGTCAGGGCCAGAAAACGAAATTTGACGATTCGAACCAAAATGATTGTCGTGCTCTTACTGCTGCTCGCCGTTCCGACATTCGTCGTGGGGCTCGTCAGCTATTATACGGCAACAACGGAAACGAACGCTTTAATCGAAAAAGATTTGGAGCATAACGTGAAAATGGCTATCCAGATCGAATCGCTTCTGAACGAAATGGTGCAAAACGGACAAGTTTCCCTCGAAGATGCCCAGGAGAAAATGAAATCGATGATCGTCGGCAAAAAACTGAAAGACGGCAAGCGGGAAATCAACAAGAACATCGACTTGGGCGAAAACGGCTACTTTTTTGTCCTCGATTCGAAAGGAACGCTGCTGGCGCATCCGCTGCTGGAAGGGGAGAACATAGCGGACAAAAAAACCGAAGACGGATTTTACTACATACAGGACATGATTAAGAAGGCGCAGGACGGGGGAGGCTTCACTTACTATAAATGGCCTCTTCCCCATTCGGAAAAAGAAGCTCTGAAAGTGTCGTATGCGGAACAGTCCAAAAACTGGAACTGGATCATTTGCGCCGGTTCGTACATGCAAGATTACAATTCCGGTGAAAAACGCATCATTTCCACAGTCCTCATTACATTGTCCGTTTGCCTGGCTGCCGGCGTGCTGGTCGCCATCTGGTTCGCGCAGCGGTTAGCAGGCCCAATCAAACAGATGGCGGAACAATCCAAACGAATCGCCGAAGGCGATTTGACGGTGCCGGAGCTAGCGATTGACCGGCGGGACGAAATCGGGGCGCTTGCCGACAACTTTAATGCGATGAACCGGCAGTTGCGCCTGATCGTCAATCAAACGTTAAACAGCGCGGAACAAGTCAACACTTCTTCGCAGCAATTGACCTCGTCGATCGAGGAAACGGCGGACGCGACAAAAAAAATTACCGAAGCGATTCAACAAGTGGCCGCCGGGCTTGAAACGCAGTCTCACAGTACGAAAGAAAGCTCGCGAGCCATGGAGGAAATCGCCGCAGGCATTCAGCGTATTGCGGAAACTTCATCCGCGGCGTTCGACGCGGCGGCGAATACGGCGGAGAAAGCGGAACGCGGGAACGATTCCGCGCAGCGGGCCGTGAAACAGATGGAAGCGGTCAATGAAACGGTCGCCGAGCTGTCCTCCATCATTCATACGCTGCAAAACCGTTCTGTGGAAATCGGCTCCATCGTCGGAACGATCGCGGAAATCGCCGAACAAACCAACCTGCTCGCCTTGAACGCCGGCATCGAAGCCGCGCGGGCGGGGGAACACGGGCAAGGCTTCGCCGTAGTGGCCAACGAAGTGAAGAAACTTGCCCTGCAGACCAAAGCCTCTTCCGATCAGGTGGCCCGACTCGTCGAATCGGTGCGCGACGATATCGTCTATGCGGCGGCCGCGATGGAGAAAAGCGAACGGGAAGTGCGGCAAGGCGTATCGATCATTGACGAAACCGGCGAGATATTTCGGGACATTGTGCTTGCATCGCGGAACGTGGTGGAACAGGTACAAGAAGCGTCGGCAGCCACCGAGCAAATATCGGCAAGCTCCGAGCAGATCTCCGCATCGCTTCAGGAGATGGCCCGCATATCGGCTGCATCGGCCGACAATACGGACAACGTTTCAGCTTCCGCCGGGAAACAACTGGCGGCGATGGACCTGCTTACCGGAGCGGCGCATGCTTTAAGCGAGCAGGCCCGGCAGTTGTTCGATGTCGTGAGCAAATTCAAAGTGTAATATTTCGGGAAAGGGGAGGGCGATGCCTTCTCCTTTTTTTTGATTGACAAAATATGCCCGACTCCATACAATGTTACAAATTACACCAATGCGACATTCCAGCAATGATATTTCACTTATGGGAAAAAGGAGGATGAACAAATGAGCAGATTAAAAGCCGCCATTGTCGGCGCCACGGGCATGGCCGGACAGCAGTTTGCGCTGGCGCTGTCCAATCATCCGGACTTTGAAGTCGTGCAGATGGTCACGTCGCGCAACGTGGAATCGTATGAAAAAGCGCTGCTCGAACCCGACGGCTCGTCACGTTGGACGCAAAGCTCCCCCGTTCCGGACGACATGAAGGATGTGCCCGTCGTCGCTTCCAACCAGTTTCACCCGGAACGCGTCGACGTCATATTTACGGCTGTCGAATCCGAGCTGGCGAAAGATCTGGAACCGTGGTTTGCGAGAACGACGCCCACTTTTTCTACGGCATCGGCGTTTCGCTATGAAGAAGACACCCCGCTCGTCATTACGGGAGTCAACGACGACCACTGCGATCTCATCCGGATCCAGCAGCGGCGGAGAGGGTGGAAAGGCTTTGTGCTGCCCGTGCCCAATTGTACGGTAACCGGTCTGGCCATTACGCTCAAGCCTTTGCATTTGCAGTTCGGCGTCGAACGGGTATTGATGGTGTCGATGCAATCGGTGAGCGGGGCGGGGAGAAGTCCGGGAGTCCGCACGCTTGACATTCTGGACAACATTATTCCGTACATTCCGAAAGAAGAGGGGAAGGTGAGGAACGAACTGCTCAAAATATTGGGAAACCGTTCGGGCGATCGGAT